>JBDLUH010000022.1:0-14772 GCA_039805425.1 Actinomycetota bacterium | reverse complement strand
TCTGTTTGAAGAACTTGGAATGACTGGAACAAAACAGGTTAAGACCGGCTTCTCAACGAATGCCGCAGCACTTACCGAACTTTTTGAACAAACAGAGCATCCATTCCTAGCTCGTCTACTAGAACACCGCGAAGTTACCAAGATTCGTCAGATAGTGGAGACAACTCTTAAGGCTGTTGGCGCAGACGGAAGAATTCATACCAACTATGTTCAAACAGGCACATCAACCGGGCGCCTGTCTTCTGAAAACCCAAATTTGCAAAACATTCCAATTAGAAGTGAGCGCGGTCGGGAGATTCGTGATGCATTCATAGCAGGCGCTGGATACGAGACGCTACTGAGTGCCGATTATTCTCAAATCGAGATGAGAATCATGGCTCACCTTTCAGAAGATGCAGGCATTATTGAAGCCTTTAATACAGGGGAGGATCTTCACAGATTTGTAGGTTCTAGGCTTTTCGGCGTGAATCCCCAAGATGTGACCTCAGACATGCGCTCCACAGTAAAGGCCATGAGTTACGGGCTGGTTTATGGCCTGAGCGAATACGGCTTAGCCAAGCAGTTGCGAATCAGTAATTCAGAGGCCAAGCAGCTGATGGCCGACTATTTTTCTAGGTTTGGTGGCGTTAAGCGCTATCTTGCCTCGGTAGTTGAGGAAGCCAAAAATCTAGGCTTCACGGTCACCAGTTTTGGCCGCCGCCGACCGTTCGAAGACTTAAACAGCAAATTGTTCCAGGTTAGAGAAAACGCACGAAGGGCGGCTCTCAATGCGCCAATTCAAGGCACGGCAGCCGACATCATGAAGCTAGCGATGACCTCCATAGACAGCAAAATGCAGCAATTGGGCCTAAAGAGCCGAATGTTGCTTCAGGTTCACGATGAATTGGTTTTTGAAGTCGCTACCGGCGAGCTAGAACAGTTGCAGGCACTTGTGACCGAACTCATGGGCAACGTGGTTGAGCTTTCAGTGCCACTTGAGGTTCAGATTGGCATCGGCAAGAGCTGGGACCAGGCTGGTCACTAGGCCCGATAAGGGGTAGGCTAGAGGGGCGTCTTTTTTTGACGCAAATCCCTATCCATCGTTGCGATGGAATCCACGGAAAATCCGTGTTTTTGTCGCGACCCGAGTAATGCCCGTTAAGAGTAAAAACCTATATGACCACCAAGACAACTAAGCAGATCGCTGTAAATGACATCGGTTCTGCAGAAGACTTCCTTGCAGCAGTAGAAGCAACCCTGAAGTTCTTCAACGACGGCGACCTAATTGCTGGAACCGTTGTAAAAATTGACCGCGACGAAGTATTGCTAGACGTTGGTTACAAAACAGAAGGTGTTATTCCTTCTCGTGAACTTTCAATTCGCCACGACGCAGATCCTTCAGAGATCGTTTCAGTTGGCGACACAGTAGAGGCACTTGTTCTTCAGAAAGAAGACAAAGAAGGCCGCCTAATTCTTTCTAAGAAGCGCGCGCAGTACGAGCGTGCTTGGGGCGACGTTGAGAAGATCAAAGAAGCCGATGGCACTGTTAATGGTGTTGTTATCGAAGTTGTTAAGGGTGGTCTAATCGTCGACATCGGTCTTCGTGGCTTCCTTCCTGCATCACTTATCGAGCTTCGTCGCGTTCGCGACCTTGGCCCATACCTTGGGCAGAAGGTTGAAGCCAAGATTCTTGAGCTAGACAAAAACCGCAACAATGTTGTTCTTTCACGTCGTGCACTTCTTGAAGAGTCACAGTCTGCATCTCGCAGCACCTTCCTTGCAGACCTTGCAAAGGGTCAGATCCGCACCGGTGTTGTTTCATCTATCGTGAACTTTGGTGCATTCATTGATCTTGGTGGCGTAGACGGTCTTGTACACGTTTCAGAGCTTTCATGGAAGCACATTGAGCACGCGTCAGAAGTTGTCGAAATCGGCCAAGAAGTTACCGTTGAAGTTCTTGAGGTTGATCAAGAACGCGAGCGTGTATCACTTTCTTTGAAGGCAACTCAAGAAGACCCATGGCAGGTATTCGCCCGTACTCACGCAATTGGTCAGTACGCGCCGGGTAAGGTCACCAAGCTTGTTCCTTTCGGTGCATTCGTGCGCGTAGCAGACGGCATCGAAGGCCTAGTTCACATCTCAGAGCTTTCCTCAAAGCACATTGAGTTGGCTGAGCAGGTCGTTGCAGTTAACCAAGACGTTTTCGTTAAGGTTATTGACATCGATCTAGACCGTCGCCGCATCTCGCTTTCACTAAAGCAAGCTAATGAAGAGGTTGACCCAGAGGGCACCGAATTCAACCCAGCTCTTTACGGTATGGCTGCTGATTACGACGAGAACGGTACTTATAAGTACCCTGAAGGTTTTGACCCTAAGACCAACGAATGGAAGGCAGGCTTCGAAGAAGCCCGCGCCAAGTGGGAAAAGGAATACGCCGAGGCACACGCTCGTTGGGAAGAGCACAAGAAGCAGGTTAAGGCAGCTAACGAGGCTGCGGCCAAGCTTCCTGATGCACCAGCAGCACCAGCTGAAACTCCAGCAGCGTCAAGCTCAAGCTACTCAAGCGAATCATCAGAAGCCGGAACACTGGCAGCCGATGAGTCACTTGCAGCGTTGCGCGACAAGCTAAAAAGCGCTGAGTAATTCATAAAACATCAAAAGGAGGTCAACCGCAAGGTTGGCCTCCTTTTTGTTTAGGCTAAGGGTATGTATTTAGTGGGGCTCACCGGTGGAATTGCGTCAGGCAAGTCGACTGTGGCTGCGGAATGGGTAGCCCTAGGCGGCATTGAAATTGACGCCGATCAATTGGCCCGCGAAGTTGTTGAGCCTGGTACCCAAGGGTTCGAATCTGTGGTTCAAGAATTTGGCACCCATGTCGTTGCAGATGACCGGTTAGACAGAGTGGCACTGGGCCAAATTGTGTTCAGTGACGTGTCACAACGAGAAAAGCTTGAAGCTATTGTTCATCCACTGGTTAAGGCTCTGGCGCAAGAACGAATGAAGAATCTTCCATCAAACAGCATTGTTATCTACAACGTGCCGCTTTTGGTAGAAGCGGGTGTGGACTTGAATTTTGACAAAGTTGTCACAGTTGAGGCGCCCACTGAAAAGCAGTTGGAAAGACTAATAAACATTCGCAAAATGAATGCGGCTGAAGCTACGGCACGCATAGCTTCGCAAGCAACCCCAGCCGCACGGGCCAATGCCGCAGACGTAATTTTGAACTCGAATCAAGACTTGCATTTGCTACTAAAGGATGCCCGCAAACTTTGGCACCAAATTGAAGATGAGGCAAAAGTAAAGATGGACTCAAATGGAAGCCACTAGATCTTTTGCTCCATTTGAAGTTGTCTCTGAATTCAAGCCTTCTGGCGACCAACCAGCTGCAATCGCTGATCTAGCCCAACGAATCAACGCAGGCGAAACCGATGTGGTTTTGCTTGGAGCAACCGGAACTGGAAAATCGGCAACCACCGCTTGGCTAATTGAGGCAGTTCAACGCCCAACACTTGTTTTGGCACACAATAAAACTTTGGCCGCCCAATTGGTGAACGAGTTTAGGGAGTTGCTGCCGAACAACGCCGTCGAGTACTTTGTGAGTTACTACGACTACTATCAACCCGAAGCTTATGTTGCGCAAACTGACACCTTCATTGAAAAGGATTCTTCGATAAACGAAGAGGTAGAACGGCTTAGGTATTCGGCAACAACTAGTTTGCTTAGCCGCAGAGACGTGGTTGTCGTAAGTACAGTTTCATGCATCTACGGTCTAGGCGCTCCAGAAGAGTACCTCAATAGCCGAGTCACCCTGCAGGTGGGCCAGCAGATTGATCGCGACGATTTAATTCGACAATTGATTGGGATGCAGTACAACCGGAACGACTACGAATTTACCCGAGGGAATTTCCGCGTCAAAGGTGACACCATTGAAATAATTCCCGTGAACGAAGAGATGGCAATTCGAATTGAGTTCTTTGGTGATGAAATTGAAGCCCTACATACGCTGTTTCCACTGACCGGAGACATAGCCCAGCAAATTGCTGCCGTGTCGATTTTTCCTGCTTCTCTCTACATGGCAGGGCCCGAGCGCATGGGTAAAGCTATCGAGGGAATCGAAGAAGAGCTTGTTTGGCGCCTAAAAGAGCTGGAACAGCAGGGCAAGCTGCTTGAGGCGCAACGATTGAAAATGCGAACGACATTTGACCTAGAGATGATCAAGGAAATAGGTTTCTGCTCAGGAATTGAAAACTATTCAAGGCACATTGATGGCCGAGATCCAGGTTCTGCTCCCAGTTGCTTGCTTGATTATTTTCCGGAGGATTTTCTTACTGTTATTGATGAATCACACGCAACGGTGCCACAAATTGGCGCCATGTACGAAGGCGACTCTAGTCGCAAGAGAACGCTCGTAGAGCACGGATTCCGGTTGCCTTCTGCTCTAGATAATCGTCCGCTTAAGTGGAACGAATTCAAAGAGCGAGTGGGTCAAACCGTTTATCTTTCTGCGACTCCAGGGAAATACGAAATGGGCTTGGGTGCCGGGGTAGTGGAACAGATCATTAGACCAACAGGCCTAGTTGACCCAGAAATTGTCATAAAGCCAAGTTCTGGTCAGATTGATGATCTGTTGGAAGAAATTCGGGTTCGTGCGGCAAAAGACGAGCGTGTATTGGTAACTACACTCACCAAGAAAATGGCTGAGGAGCTAACCGAGTTCTTAACAGAGGCAGGAGTTAGAGTTCGATATCTGCACTCGGATGTTGACACCCTTAGACGTGTTGAACTACTGAGGGAACTTCGCAGCGGAGTATTTGACGTTCTGATCGGTATCAATTTGCTGCGCGAAGGACTTGACTTGCCCGAGGTTTCCCTGGTTTCGATTTTAGATGCCGATAAAGAGGGCTTCTTGCGATCAACAACCTCTTTGATTCAAACTATTGGCCGTGCGGCAAGAAACATCAACGGTCAGGTGCACATGTACGCAGATAACCTAACTGACTCAATGAGGCGGGCAATTGACGAGACCACGCGGCGCCGAGAAAAACAGGTTGCCTACAACAAAGAGCGTGGGGTAGACCCGCAGCCCTTACGTAAAAAGATTGCCGACATTACGGATCAAATTCTTCGCGAAGAGCAAGACACTGCAGAACTCCTTGAGAAGGCCGCCAAGAACAAAAAAGTAAGAGACGGAAAGTCTGTTATTCCAATCCGAGCCCGCAAGGGCATCGCCGGCATGGCCTATAACGAAATCTTGGCCATTGTTGTGGATCTTGACCAACAGATGAAAGCAGCAGCGGAAGAGTTGAAATTTGAACTTGCCGGCCGCCTACGAGACGAAATCAGCGAGCTGAAGGGCGAATTGCGGCAAATGGAGAAGGCCGGCCACGCATAGACTTTTAAAGTGCCGAAACCTGTGAATAAAAACGACGACAAGCTCATAATCAAGGGAGCTAGGGTTCATAACCTTAAGAACCTGGACCTAGAGATTCCCCGTGATGCCATGGTGGTATTCACCGGCCTTAGTGGTTCAGGCAAATCTTCATTGGCGTTTGACACCATTTTTGCTGAGGGCCAAAGGCGATACGTGGAGTCACTCTCTGCCTATGCCCGTCAATTTTTAGGGCAGGTGGACCGCCCTGATGTTGATTTCATCGAAGGCCTAAGCCCGGCTGTGTCAATTGATCAAAAATCAACCAACAGAAACCCACGTTCAACTGTTGGCACAATAACTGAGATCCACGACTACCTGCGCTTGCTCTGGGCAAGAATCGGTGTTCCATTTTGTGCTGAATGCGGCGAAAAAATTGTCAAGCAAACTCCTCAGCAGATTGTTGACCAGATTCTTGAACTTCCGGCCGGCACCAAGTTTTTAGTACTAGCCCAGGTAGTTGACCAGAAAAAGGGTGCCTTCGAGGATCTTTTTAGAGATCTGAATTCACAAGGCTTCGCAAGAGCCGTAGTCGATGGCGAAATGATTCAACTCGCAGATGCTAAACCGCTAAAGAAAACTTTCAAACACGACATTTCCGTGGTGGTGGATCGTTTGGTCAACAAGCCTGACATCATTGGGCGTCTCACCGATTCAGTAGAGACAGGATTGAAACTTGCGGGCGGCAGAATCCTGATCGAGCTTGTTGATGCTAAAGAAGGAGCGGGCAAGACACGTGTTTTCAGCGAGAAAATGTCTTGCCCAAACGAACACCCACTGAGCCTGACAGAGATTGAGCCAAGAACCTTCTCATTTAACGCCCCCTTCGGCGCTTGCCCTACCTGTTCTGGTCTGGGTGTAAAGCAGGCTGTGGACGCAGAACTAGTTATTGGCGACCCAGACGAATCCATCAATGGTGGCGTAATTCTTCCTTGGTCTACTCAAGGCAAGGGGCTATTTCACTATTTCTCAAGAATGCTTGAAGGCCTTTCAGCTGACCTTAAATTCTCTTTAGACAAGCCGTGGAAATCGCTACCCGATGAAGTTAAAGAGGCAGTTCTATACGGAAACAACTTTGACGTTCAGGTCAAATGGAAAAACCGCTATGGCCGTGAGATGAAGTACACCACCGGTTTCGAGGGAGTGCTTAATTACATCGAAAGAAAATATCTAGAGTCCGAGAACGACTACTCAAGAGCAAAGTGGTCTGACTTCTTGCGTGAGGTGCCTTGTCCGGCTTGCGCAGGACAAAGACTAAAGCCAGAAGTTCTGGCTGTTAAAGTTGCAGATAAATCTATTGCCGAAGTCGCTGCCCTAAGTCTGGGCGAAACGGTGAAGTTTTTTAAAGACATTTCACTAGACAAGCGCGATATAAAAATTGCCGCACAAGTACTGCGTGAAATTCGAGGCCGACTAGATTTCTTGATGGCAGTTGGCCTTGATTATTTGAGCCTAGAACGCTCGGCTGGAAGCCTATCTGGCGGTGAGGCGCAAAGAATTAGGTTGGCCACTCAGATTGGTAGCGGTCTTACCGGAGTGCTTTACGTATTAGATGAGCCAAGCATTGGCCTACACCAGCGAGACAACAGAAAGCTGATTGAAACACTGATTAAGCTTCGTGATCTTGGCAACACCTTGATTGTTGTTGAGCACGATGAAGACACCATTAAGGCTTCTGACTGGATAGTAGACATTGGTCCAGGAGCTGGTGTGCACGGTGGCGAAGTAGTGCACAGCGGCACTTACGCTGACCTACTAAACAACACCAAGTCAATCACCGGTGACTTCATGTCTGGCCGTCAGAAAATTCAAACCCCCGCCAAGAGAAGAACACTAGACAATAATCGAAAAATCAAGGTCGTTGGCGCTCGTGAAAATAATCTGAAAAATGTTGACGTAGAATTTCCGCTTGGCACCCTAACGGCGGTGACTGGCGTAAGTGGCTCTGGTAAGTCTTCTCTGGTAAACGACGTGCTGTATGAAGTCTTGGCTAACCGACTTAACGGAGCTAAGGGCGTTGCTGGAAAGCACACCCGCATTGAGGGGCTTGATTTATTAGACAAAGTTGTTCACGTTGATCAGAACCCAATTGGCAGAACACCACGAAGCAACCCGGCCACCTACACCGGCGTATTTGATCACATTCGAAAACTATTCACCGAGACTCAAGAATCAAAGGCGCGCGGTTACCAACAAGGGAGGTTCTCTTTCAATGTGAAGGGCGGTCGCTGCGAAGCATGCTCTGGAGACGGCACGCTTAAAATTGAAATGAACTTTTTGCCCGATGTTTATGTGGCTTGCGAGGTTTGCCACGGTGCCAGATACAACCGGGAAACTCTGCAGGTTAAGTACAAGGGCAAAAACATAGCCGAAGTTCTTGAAATGCCCATCGCCGAGGCGGCTGAATTCTTTGCAGCAATCACCTCTATTGCTAGGTACCTGGAAACGCTAGTAGAGGTTGGCTTAGGCTACGTAAGGCTGGGTCAAAGTGCAACTACGCTTTCAGGTGGTGAAGCTCAGCGTGTGAAACTTGCTACCGAACTGCAGCGACGCTCTAACGGTAGAACGATTTATGTTCTTGATGAACCAACCACAGGTTTGCATTTTGAAGATGTTCGAAAGCTCTTGCTGGTTCTCAATAGCCTGGTTGAAAAAGGCAATACCGTTTTGGTAATCGAACACAATCTTGATGTGATCAAGTGCGCAGACTGGATTGTTGACATGGGCCCCGAAGGTGGCTCTCGCGGCGGCGAAGTGATAGCAGTTGGTACTCCAGAGCAAGTAGCAAAAAATTCAAAAAGCTTCACTGGTGGTTTCCTCAAGGAAATGCTTAAGTAAATGGCAAACGAGCTCTCTTTCCGCCCAAAAACGGGGGAGATACCAACCCAGCCAGGTGTCTACCGCTGGCTAGATGCAAACGGTCGAGTGCTCTACGTGGGCAAGGCCAAGAATCTTAGAGCCAGGCTGAGCAATTACTTCGGGCCACTAGATTCGCTTCACGAACGCACCAGAAGAATGGTCACTTCTGCTGCCGATGTTCAATGGACGATAGTAAAAACAGAGTACGAAGCGCTACAACTTGAATTCACCTGGATTAAGGAATTCGACCCACCATTCAATGTTCGCTTCAAAGACGATAAGTCTTACCCGTACTTAGCAGTATCTGTTGGAGAAGCGGTACCACGTGCGTTCATAACGCGCAACCGCGAACTAAAGGGCGTTAAGTACTTTGGTCCTTACACCCAGGCTTGGGCTGTTAGAGAAACGCTTGACACCCTGCTCAAGGTCTATCCGGTTAGATCTTGCACAAAAGGTGTTTACCAAAGAGCTAAATCTTCTAACCGGGCCTGCCTTCTTGGTGACATTGGAAAGTGTTCCGCCCCTTGTGTTGATCGCGTATCGGCAGCTTCGCACAAAGCTATCGCGAAACAATTCGTTGACTTTATGGCCGGCGGAGATCTGAAACACGTTGAGCTCTTAAAGCAGAAAATGAAACTTGCCTCAGAGACTCAACAATACGAATTGGCAGCTCAATATCGCGATGGCATAGAAGCGCTCGAGACAGTTCTAGAGAAAAGCACTGTGGTATTCAGCGATGAAACAGATGCCGATGTATTTGGAATTGCTGACGATGAACTAGCTGCTGCGGTGTCAATGTTTATTGTGCGCCGAGGTCGTATCAGAGGTGTGCGCGGCTGGGTTATTGACAAGGAACTTGAGCGAAACCTAGGCGAATTGGTTGAATACGTTATGCAAAACGTCTATGCGCCTATAGACGGCGTCGAACCGCAAGATGTTCCAAAAGAGGTAATTGTTCCCGTTATGCCAGAAGATTCAGCAGAAGTGTCAAAATGGCTTTCTGCTCTTCGCGGAAAAAAAGTGGACTTACACATTGCGCAGCGTGGCGATAAGGCAGCCCTTGCTGGCACGGCCCTTACAAATGCCAAACATGCACTGATGCTCTACAAAACTCGCAGAAGTGCAGATTTCACGGCAAGAGCTGAGGCGTTATCGGGAATCCAGCGTGCCCTGAACTTGACCGAAGCTCCGTTGAGAATTGAATGCTTTGACGTTTCACATTTGAGCGGAACAAATGTGGTTGCTTCGATGGTCGTCTTTGAAGACGGATTGCCAAAAAAGGATCACTACCGTCGATTTGCAATTGAAAACACCGCCGACGACACTGAGTCGATTCATCAGGTGCTTAGTCGCCGTCTTAGGTACTTGCGAGAACCAAACACTGATGAAGGTCAGCTAGACAACGCGTCAAAATTTGCCTACCGACCATCGCTGTTGATAGTTGACGGTGGATTGCCGCAGGTAAACGCTGCACAACGGGCAATTAATGAATCTGGTGTTCAAGGCTTGACCGTAGTTGGATTGGCAAAACGACTCGAAGAGGTTTGGCGCCCTGGTTCTGATTTTCCAGTTATTTTGCCAAGAGCAACCGACGAACTTTTTCTATTGCAGCGCATTCGAGACGAAGCACACCGCTTTGCAATTACCTATCAAAGGCAAAAACGTTCCACCAGCATTGCCAGTACCCTGAGTGAAATACCAGGTCTAGGTGAGAAGCGAGTAAGCGCCCTTTTGAAACGATTCGGCTCTGCAAAACGCCTCAAGCTTGCTAGCGCAGATGAGATCTCTGAGGTTGCCGGAATTGGCCCGGTTTTGGCGCAGGAAATAGTTCAAGCACTGTTTTCTTAAAACCCGTCCTTCGGCGTGTCGCAAGGGGCTAGACTTCAAACAATCCGCGTCAGAGCGGGCAACACGCCGTAACGGTTGGGGGACCAAATGACTACAGATAGGAAGCACGAGCTTCTTATTGTTACTGGCATGTCCGGAGCCGGAAGGTCTACGGTCGGCAATGCCCTTGAGGATCTAGGTTGGTACGTTGTCGACAATCTGCCGCCACAAATGCTTGGGCCAATTGCTGATTTGTTCACCCTGACTAAAAATCCGCTGCCGAGGTTGGCAGTTGTAATTGACGTTCGCGGTGGTGAGTTTTTTGGGGAGCTAAACGAACACCTAAATTCTCTGCGCACCAGAAGCGTAAATCTGCGCGTTCTTTTCTTAGAGGCCACAGATTCAACGCTGGTAAGAAGATTCGAATCTGTTAGACGTCCACACCCGTTGCAGGGAAACGGCACGATCTTAGATGGCATAGCCGAAGAGAGGGTCAGGCTGCTTAGCCTTCGAGAGTCGGCCGATGTAATTGTTGACACCACCGATCTAAACGTTCACCAGCTTTCAAACAAGATTGCTGACGGATTTTCGCTTGAACAAACGCGAAAACTCTCAATAACGGTGATGTCTTTCGGATTTAAATACGGACTTCCATCAGATGCCGATTTGGTTGCCGACATGAGATTCTTACCTAATCCTTTTTGGCAAGAATCACTTCGACCATTCACGGGTGAAGACCAGCAGGTTTCCGATTTTGTGCTTTCACAACCAGGAGCACAAGAATTCATCGATAACTACTTGGCTGCGCTGACTCCGGTTTTGCGCGGCTACTTGCAAGAAAATAAACGATACGCAACCATCGCAATCGGTTGCACCGGGGGAAAGCATCGTTCGGTTGCCGTTTCTAGAGCAATAGCTGCAGAACTGGCAAAACTCGATGATGTGGCAATCAGCATCAAGCATCGCGACTTGGGCAAGGAATAGAGGAAACAATGGCACTAACGGCAGATCTCAAAGATGAGTTGGCCCGCATCGACATCAATAAGAATGCGGTGAGGGTCGCAGAGCTTTCTACAATTCTTCGTTTTTCAGGAGGGCTACACCTTATTTCAGGCAAAGTAGCCGTTGAGGTTGAGTTGGATACTGCCCAACTTGCTAGAAGGGTTAGGAAAGACCTTGCCGAGCTATTCGGCATTGACAGTGAACTGGCAATCATCTCAGCAAGCGGCATTCGTAAGAGCAGCCGCTATCAGGTAAGAGTTATCAAGCAGGGTGATGTGCTGGCACGTCAAACTGGTTTGCTTGATTCGCGCGGTCGCCCGGTTCGTGGACTACCAGCCAATCTTGTTTCAGGTTCCATTCCAGAAGCGCAGGCAGTTTGGCGCGGTGCGTTCCTGGCCCACGGCTCACTTACCGACCCCGGTAGATCAGCAGCCTTAGAAATAACCGCCCCAGGCAACGAAGCCGCAATGGCTCTTGTTGGAGTAGCCCGCCGCCTTGGAGTAACCGCCAAGGCTAGGGAAGTTCGCGGGGTTTATCGAGTAGTGGTTCGCGAGGGCGAGGCAATTGCTACCATGCTGACCCAAATGGGCGCTCACACCCAAGTTTTGCGTTGGGAAGAAATGCGTCTGCGCCGAGAGGTGCGCGCAACGGCAAACCGCCTAGCCAACTTTGACGACGCCAACCTACGTAGATCTGCCCAGGCGGCCGTGGCTGCCGGAGCAAGGGTAGAGCGCGCTCTTGAGATTCTTGGCCCTGAGATTCCAGAACACCTGCTTTACGCGGGGCAACTTCGCTTGAAACACAAACAGGCGAGCCTGGATGAATTGGGCCACCTGGCCGATCCAGCGATGACCAAAGACGCTATCGCCGGCAGAATTCGGCGTCTTCTTGCTATGGCCGATAAGCGGGCCGAAGAGCTTGGCATTCCGGCCACAGACGCCTTTTTACCAGAAGATCTAGACGAGTAAAGCTATTACCCGGCATAAATTTGTGACCGGCAGAGTTAGTCTTTTTACAACCCCACAAAGGAGCAAAAAATGAGCAAATACGTACTTCCAGAGTTGTCATACGATTACGCCGCCCTCGAGCCAAGCATTTCAGCCCGAATTATGGAACTACATCACTCAAAGCACCATGCAGCCTATGTTGCTGGCGCAAACGCCACGCTAGATCTGCTTGAGGAAGCGCGCGCCAAGAACGACTTCACCTGGGTAAATAAGCTTCAAAAAGACCTGGCTTTTCACCTTGGTGGCCACGTAAACCACTCAATCTTCTGGAACAACCTAGCTGCCGCCAACAGTGACCGCCCACAGGGCGAACTTGCTGCCGCTATTGACGAGTACTTTGGCTCATTTGAGGCCTTCCAGGGGCACTTTAACGCCGCTGCCATGGGCATTCAGGGCTCTGGCTGGGCCTTCTTGGCCTGGGATTCGCTTGGCCAGCGCCTTATCATTGAGCAGCTCTATGACCAGCAGGGAAACGTTGTCCCAGCCAGTGTTCCGCTACTGATGCTAGACATGTGGGAACACGCCTTCTACCTGGACTACCAGAACGTAAAGGGCGATTACGTAAAGGCCTTCTGGAACATCATCAACTGGGCCGACGTTCAAGCACGCTTTGAGGCGGCTCGCAGCAAGACAAGCGGTCTACTGCTAGTCTGATAAAGGTTTTTACCACCCAACGACGCGTGGCAAATAGCACAAAAATACCCCCAAAAAATACGCGTCGTTTTGCGACGCCCTAACCTCTTGGAGAACTAAGTGGCTACTCGTGTTGGAATTAACGGCTTTGGCCGTATTGGTCGTAACTACCTTCGTGCATTGCTTGCAAAAGGTAGCGATCTACAAATCGTTGCAGTAAACGACCTAAGTGACCCTAAGTCACTGGCTCACCTTCTAAAGTACGACTCAGTAACCGGTCGTCTACCGCAAGAGGTAACCGTTGACGGCCAGAACATCATCGTTGGCGGTCAGGTAATTAAGGTTCTAGCAGAGCGCGACCCTGCAAACCTTGGTTGGGGTGACCTAGGTGTCGACATCGTAATTGAGTCAACTGGTCGTTTCACCGATGCAGAGGCTGCCCGCGCGCACATCACCGCTGGTGCAAAGAAGGTTCTGATCTCAGCTCCAGCCACCGGCGATGCCGAGACTTTCGTTATCGGTGTAAATGAGCACCTTTACGACAACGACAAGCACGACATCATCTCAAACGCGTCTTGCACAACCAACTGCTTGGCTCCGTTTGCAAAGGTTTTCAACGACAAGTTTGGTATCGAGAACGGTTTGATGACCACTGTTCACGCTTACACCGCAGACCAGAACCTGCAGGACGGCCCACACGGAGATCTTCGTCGCGCGCGTGCAGCTGCGATCAACATTGTTCCTTCATCTACCGGCGCTGCTAAGGCTATTGGCCTAGTTCTTCCCGAGCTAAAGGGCAAGCTTGATGGTTACGCACTTCGCGTTCCAGTTCCAACCGGTTCAATCACAGACCTAACTTTGGTATCAAAGACTGATGTAACAGTTGAAGAAATCAAGGCAGCATACAAGGCAGCCTCAGAGTCTGGCCCAATGGTTGGCATCTTGAAGTACACCGAGGACGAGATCGTTTCAAGCGATATCGTGACCGACCCACACTCATCAATCGTTGACGCGGGCTTAATCAAGGTAATCGGACGTACCGTAAAAATCAGCTCTTGGTATGACAACGAGTGGGGTTACTCAAACCGCCTTGTTGAGCTAACCGAACTTGTAGCTAGCAAGCTCAAGTAACCAAACTCGAAAATCAAATAACATGCGTACACTCTCCGACCTGCCTAATCTTGACGGAAAGCGGGTAGTAATCCGCTGCGACTTCAACGTTCCACTAGATGGAACACGCATCACCGATGACGGTCGCATCGTAGCTTCCTTGCCAACCATCAAATATCTGGTCGATAAGGGCGCCAAGGTGGTAGTTATTTCTCACCTTGGTCGCCCTGAGGGTGCGCCTGATGCTAAGTATTCTCTTGAGCCAGCGGCTGTGCGTCTAGGTGAACTTTTGGGCCAGCCAGTTTTCTTTGCCTCTGACACAGTTGGCAGCGAAGCTAAAGGCGCAGTTCGAGCACTTGATAATGGCGGAGTAGTCGTACTAGAGAACCTGCGTTTCAACCCCGGCGAAGCCAGCAAAGACTCCGCAGAGCGCGAGGCATTTGCCGCCAAGCTGGCTGAATTGGGTGACTTCTTCGTTAGCGATGGCTTTGGTGTTGTGCACCGCAAACAGGCATCGGTTTATGAATTGGCAAAGGCATTGCCTTCGACATGCGGTCTGCTAATTGAAAAAGAGCTTGAGGTTTTAACTCAACTAACCAGCACTCCGCAGCGCCCATACGCTGTGGTGCTTGGCGGTTCAAAGGTTTCAGACAAGCTGGGCGTAATTGACCACTTGCTTCCAACCGTGAACAAATTGTTGGTTGGCGGGGGAATGGTATTTACCTTCCTTGCCGCACTTGGGCACAAGGTTGGTTCATCTTTGCTTGAGGTTGATCAAATCGAAACCTGTAAAGAATATCTAAAGCGCGCTGAAGAGCTTGGCGTTGAGGTAATTTTGCCAACCGATATAGTGGTGGCATCTAAATTCGGCGCAGACGCCGAAGTTGCGGTTACCGCTGCCGATGCAATTGAGTCCAGCCCATTTGG
>JBDLUH010000021.1:0-15606 GCA_039805425.1 Actinomycetota bacterium | reverse complement strand
CAGTTAGCTCAGCTACCTTCTCGACCTTGTTCGCCATGGCGCTCCTTGATTTGTTTATGTCGGTAGCCCCGGGAAATAAAAAATGCTCCATGCAGACGCATGAAGCAGTAAGTAATTGGACGGTTTTAACACCGATGAATTAGTACTTCTAAATACACCTGCGTGGGTTGACACTTTCGTATCCTTCGTTGCCTTTATAAATAAGGGCAAAACCGACGGTCTTTGGCTTCCCCCAGTCTAAGCCAGGGCTGGGGGCTGGCGCAACCCCCGATATTGAAAGAACCCCCGCCAGCTTTAGCCGGCAGGGGTTCTCTTGAAACTATTTAGTTGGCGTACTTCTTGGCACGAGGACGACCCTCACCCTTTGGCTTGTCTGCCCAACGGCCCTTGCCAGAGCCGCCGTAGTTGCCACGACCGCCACCTGAACCACCGCGTCCGCCACCACTGCGACCTGCGCCACCGCGACCACCCTCTCGTGATGAACCACCACGTGAGTCACCAAAGTCCAAAGACTCAGGAGCAGGAATTGGTGCAATTGGGCCAGCAAGCTCAACTAGCAATTCGCTGGTTGGGCGTACCTCAGAGAAGATTCCATCGCGCTCTGCACGACGAAGTAGGTCTTCCATGCGGCGGCGACGGCTGCGAGGAATCAGAGTAATAACTGTTCCCTCTGCATTCGCACGACCGGTACGACCTGAGCGGTGTAGGTATGTCTTGTATTCCTCAGGTGGATCAACCTGAATAACAAATGCCACGTCATCAACGTGAATACCGCGAGCAGCAACGTCAGTTGCAACTAGCACGCGGCAGCCGCCCTTGGTAAAACGCTCAAGGTTACGGTTTCGCTGGTTCTGGTTTAGGTCACCGTGAAGACGTGCCGCAGGAACACCGGCTGCAGTCAAGCTTTCGCTTAGACGCTCGGCGGTCATCTTGGTACGTGTAAAGATGATTGATTTTCCGTGGCCCTGAACGAGACGAAGAAGAACCTGTGAACGGTCTTCTGGGTCTACGGTCATTACACGGTGAGTGATGTTTGCTGTGTCGTTCTCTTCGTTTGGTACTTCGTAAACGTAAGGGTCAGGAAGGAATTCCTTAACCAGTGCGTCTACTTCGCGGTCAAGAGTTGCCGAGAACAAAAGCTTTTGGCTGTCGCCGGCTGCGCGCATGATGCGACGCACGCCTTCGATGAAGCCAAGGTCACACATGTGGTCAGCTTCGTCAACAACAAGAGTTTCAACTTCACTCAAGTCAATGATGCGCTGAGACATAAGGTCTTCCAGACGACCAGGAGTTGCAACAACAATGTCAACACCGCGGCTCATTGCGTTCTCTTGCTTGCGCTGAGGAACACCACCGTAGATACAAGTTGTGTAGAAACCAACAGCCTTGGCAATGCCGTTTACTGTGCGGTCAATCTGATCTGCAAGCTCACGGGTCGGAGCAAGAATAAGTGCACGAGGCTTGCCAGGCTTGCGTGGAACTGAACCAGCAGCAACAAGCTTCATTACTAGAGGAACAGTAAACGCGATTGTCTTACCTGAACCGGTCTTACCGCGACCAAGAACATCGCGACCAGTCATGGCTGCAGGAATTGTGCTTGCCTGAATAGGGAACGGGGTCTCTGCACCCATTCCAGTTAGTGAAGCAATAATGCGAGGGTGAAGACCCATCTCGTCAAAAGTGTTTGAGGTAATTGCTTCTGAAGCTTCAACAGCATCTAGACGCTCAAGAACCTTGTCTTCGAAGAAAGCCTTCTTGTTTGGGTTTGAGTCGCGTGCTCCACGGAATGATGACTCGCGTGAGTCATCGCGTGCTGCGCGGTCAGGGCGGTTTGGGTTGCGCTCTTCGCGACCTGAATCACGACCACGGTCTTCAGACCAACCGCGCTTTGCGGTGCGATCTTCGAAACGCGATGAATCTGACTTGCCGTATGAAGGGCGCTCAGCGCGGTTGCGGTCGCCGAAGCCACCACCAAAACCTGCGCGTGCTGGGCGATCTTCGCGGTTACCAAAAGTACGCGGTTGGCGCTCATCGTCGCGACGAGCCGGACGTGCATCGCGGTCATCGCGGCCACGACCAAATGAAGGACGGTCTGAATTGTAAGCCGGGCGGCCATCACGGGCTGCGCGGTCATCTGAGTTGTAGCGAGGCTTGCGTGCTGCTGCACCGGTGCCCTCGTTGCCACGAGGTGTCCAATCGCGACCGCGGTCTTCGCGGCCACCATTCATCTCGCGAGAGTTGCGGCCACCTGCTGCTGAACCTGGGCGGCCATAAGCCGGACGGTCTCCACCACGTGCGCCGCGGTCATCGCGGTTACCGTAGCTGGGGCGTGAATCGCGGTCAGTATAAGAAGGACGCTCTGAACGGCCCTGGTATCCGCCACGATCTTCACGAGGCGCACGGTCATTAAAGTTGCCACGCTCATTACCTGAAAGCCCGCTGTCGCGACCTTTCCCATAGGCAGGGCGCTCTGAACGAGCTGCGCCATCACGGCTTCCGTAAGTGCGCTCCGAAGGTGCGCCATAAGTCTTTGGAGCACGCTCTTCGAAGAACGCACCCTTTGCACGTGGCTTGCGCGGTGCGTCGGCACCAGCAGCGCGAAAGTCTGAGCGACCCCCACGACCGTCTTCACGTGGCTTAAAGTTTGATGTTGAACCTGCGCGGCCGCGACCTGTTGGGGTCTTGCCGTTACGGTCTGCTGAAGCGCCTTTTCCCGGGCGCGCGTTTGATTTGCCAAAAGTTGGCATAATTTTTCCTCATTCAATTGTGTGGTTCGGCGGGGAGTAGCCGCTTTGAACCGGTGGGCTAGTCGAACAGCTGCTAAACCCACACACAAGAACAACTCTGCATAACGGCAGATCTTATTTAGAGGAAAAGACTGGTACATCTTCAGCGGTGGCGCTTCTGTGGCCACTTGAAACAAGTGATGTACTGCAAACGACTACTGTCACATTTCTGTAACGCTATAAGCCTAACTTGGCTGAGCTGTTTTGGCTAGACCCAATTTAGATCGCTATAGCGGCGCCCAAAACGGTAAAACCACCGCGGTTTTCAAGCTGCCAGGTGAAGGCGACCTCATCCATGATTGAAGAGCCATACCCAGCCTCGACCTCGGCAGGTAACGGCTGCCCATCATTCGAAACTGTGATCCCAAGTAGATGCGCACCCGTTTGCTCAAGCTCAATAACCACGTGCTCGGCCTTGCCATGTTTCACCGCGTTGCTAACTGCTTCGCGCACAATCTCGGCGGCACACGCAGAGGCCACCGTGTTGGCCTCAATCTTGGCCTTAAGTTCTGGGCTTAGCTGAGGCAATTGCACCTCAACCGCGCCTTCCCAGACAGCATGAATTTGCTCAAGCACATCACTTAGGGTCTCGGCGCCATCAACTGTTTCAAGCTTGCTGATTGCCAAAGAAATATCGTTTTGCACCGCTTCAATATCGGCAGCGGTTGGTGATTCAATTTTGGCTAGTCGTATTGCCGAAGCATAAAGTGCGGCCTGAACGCTACCGTGCAAAATCGAGGCAATGCGACGACGGTTCAACCAAACCTCTTGGCGCAGTTGCGAGTTCAAAATAGCAAGGTCAGAGACCACTCGTGTCATTTCAAGCTCAGCATCCTGGCGCTGGGTGCGAAGGAACTGCATGTAAAAGGTAATTAGCGTAAGTACGACCTGCGAAAGTACAAACTGCCAAAATAGGTAATTTTCTAGGTCATAGCCAAATAGGGCAAGGACTATCTCAGTAAAGAAAGAAACCGCCACCGAAGCAAGAATTGAAATTAATAGAGCAAAAACGAATGGAACCCAAACTTTAGCGAAAGCTTTTTGAAAAAATTTGTAGCCAACGAAAACCGCTAGCAGACTAAGTACGCTGCCTTGTAAAACTTCGCCAGGAAAATTAATTGCAGTGGCAGTGATAGCAATTGATGCCGTTGCAAAAAACAATAACTCTGGCACAATCATTGAGCCAGCAGAAAGAGTTGCCGGAAACCTGCTCTTGGCCGCTGCAAATGCAGCACGATTTGAAATAGAACTTACTTCTTGGTCAACTTTTGAACCCTTGCCTATATCGTGACTTAACGGTCTAACCACTGTTTCAACAACATCACGTAGCCGCAGAGAAAGATCACTTGGTGAACTTTGCAATTGTGTTTTTACTTCTTCTACTGCCGGAGCCAAAACACCTTGAACTCTTTTCAGAAGATCAGCACGTTGCAAACGAATGCGTTCACGAATTCCGCCACGCAATTCATCAAGCTCTGCTTTTTCAATTTCAAGCTCAGCCAACGTTTTTTCGTGACGAATTCTGGAGGCATTGAAAATTGCAAGCATAGAAATAGCACCGTAAACAAAAAGCGGGCCACCAATTAGACGGAAAATAAACTCCCCCGGTGGCATGATGCCTAGGGCAGCACCGGTGAGATAAACGGCAGTTCCCCTAACGGCGCCTGCCACCGTATAAGCGATGGATGACATAAACGGCCTGGGTTCGCGACCCGTGACGCTAGGAAGCACAGTAGCCCTGAAAGTAAGTAGCACAGCCACCGTGGCTATTAGGCCAACCGCGGCAAGCAAGATCCATTCAATGTAGGAACCACTTAACCTTGAGGGGTTACTTACCAAAACCAACATGAAAGAAATTGGCGCAAACTGCAGCAAGACTCTATTGCTGAGCGCTACCGGCCCTGAAGCATTGTTGATGGCCTCGCGAAGGCTAGTTTTTGGGGTCGAGAATTTTTCAGACATTAGATATCTGAAAGTGATTTGCCTGAAGCTCGAAGGTACGTAGCAGCAGCCTCTACTCGGGCATTTCCCTCTGCTTGCACATCAATCTCTAGTGCCTGAAAAATGCGGCTAACAATTCCCTCAACAGCACGAACCGTAGTACCGCGCTTATCGGCAATCTGAGAATTTGTGTAACCCATTGCAAGCAACTGCAGAACCAAAATTTGCTTCTTAGATAGTGAAGCCAAGGGTCTTGAAGATTGCAGGTCATGGCGCTGCCCAGCGATAACTGAATCGTGCAGCACTGCCTCAAGAGCGTCAACCAACTCGTTTGAATCAATTAGCTGAGATTTACGAAGGTAGGCAATTTTGCTTGGCAGTTCTTTGGTTTCTTTTCCGGCAAATCTTGCATCTGGCAAATTAGTAAGAAAAACGATGCCAACATCGGGTGCGGTTTTCTGCAGCGATTCGGCAAAATCAAAACCCGTTGGCCCTGGGCCAAGCTCTACATCAAGAACCACAGCATCTGGGTCATGCGCTTTGAACGCACGGGCGGCATCGGCAGCGTTTGCAGCTGTAGTTACCTCAAAGCCACTTGACTCAAGAGTCTTGGCAATAAGGTCACGAAGTAGGGCTTCGTCTTCAACTACAACTACGTGGCGGCTATACATACTTAGATCAAACCGCGCTTCGAAAGGGCCGCGTGTAAATCTGCATCGCTTGGCTCAACCATGAATTCGCCGTCCTTAAAGAGGACGACTGGAATATTCTTGCGGCCAGCAACGGCTTCGGCTTCAGCGGCAAGCTCGGCGCTCTGCTCTACATCTTTCAAGTCGTACTCAACACCCAAGGTGTTCAGCAAAGACTTTGATCGTCGGCAGTCACTGCACCAGTCGGCGCCGTAGAAAGTTACTTCAGACATTTTTACCCTCTTAACGAAGTCGCGCCTTGTCTGGGATGAACAAGGTCTCTCCGTCAAATGTAATACCTGTTAGGTCTTTGATAACAATGTCAGCCGCAGACTCAAGGGCCTTTTCGGTCACTCCTATTACTAGGCCAACTCCGGCTTCTATACCCGCTTCTACGCCAGCGATGGCATCCTCAAAAACCACACAGTCTGCAGGGTCAAAACCCAAGCGCTCTGCGCCCAGCAGGTAAGGGTCTGGATACGGTTTGCCGTTGGCCACATCATCGCCGGTTACCAACTCGGCAGGAATCGGAAGCCCGGCGGCGGCCAATCTTGCCCGGCCTAAGTTGGCGTTTGCTGAAGTGCAGACAGTCCAAGTGCCAGCCTTCAGCGAGTGCAATAAATCAACGGCACCCGCAAGGGCAACCGTCTCACCCGCACTTAGTTGCTCAAGTTCATTGATTCGGTTATTGGCAGTTTCAAATTGTTCAGCGGTTACATGTTCGCGCACTTTGTCTTCAGCGCGCACACCTGCGTTTTCTGGAACGTCCCATTTGAAATCTGGAGCAAATTCTGTTGCCCACTGAGACCAGGCAACATTTGCCGCATTGTGTGAATCTACTAATACGCCATCGTTGTCAAACAATAAGCCCGATGCAAAAAACTTCAACTACTTTGCTTTCTTTGTAGGTGCTGACTCTTTGTTGCGTTCTGTTATGGTCACATAAATGCCAACTACGGCAAGAATTAAAAGCACCTTGGCTGGAGCCATCTCTTCAAAGAGCCACTGCCAGCTTGGTGCGGTGATGCTTGGAATTGAATTACATTCAACATCAACGCAATCAATTGGTGGGTTACTCCAGGTTTGCAATTTGCCAATAGCTTCTGTGCCAAAACTAAAGGCCATTATGGTCACAGCTGACCCAAAAATAATTGACAAAACAAAGTTCAAGTTTGAAGCACCTGCGGTTAGCGCAGTTCTTGGCTTTACCGGAGCCGGCTTGGCCGCACGAGCCTTATTTGCGAAGCGAGTACCAAACACCACACCGGTAGCAACAATTGCAATAATGAACACCCAGATCCAAACCTGCAGGTTGGTTCTGGTTACGTCATAAACCGCAAGTCCAAAGATGATGGCAACGGCGGTAGCCAAAATTGGAATGGCATAACCCAAACCAAGCGCCTTTTGCGCATCCGTCATTCTGGCTTTTGTGCCATCGGTGTTTTTTTCTGATTCGTGATTAAAAACAAAAGCTGCAAGCAAGACATAAACAACTAAGCCGGTAGCCAGCAAGATTGGCACGTAAACACTTAGCAATCTAAGAACAGGGTTTTCTGCCCTGCCAGAGTAAGTATTGAAAGCACCTAGAAAGTTGCCAATTGCAAAAATGGCACCAGCGGCTAGGCCAATAACAACGCCAAGGTTGGCAAAGCGCAAAGCTGCGCGGCTCAGCTTGTGACTCTCGCCTAGTTCCAGCCTTGAGCGCTGCGCTAAGCGCTTACCAATCAGCGAAGCAACAGATACTGCTGCTATGCCAAGAAGAAATAAATAGGGAGCAATCTGAACTGTCTCTTCAGGAAACGTAGCCACACCAACATTGTTATAGATGGGCTGTGGCACATAGAGATTGACTAGGGTCGCTGCCATAAAGGCCAACCAAGCAACTAGAAGTCCAATAAGAGGTAGCGCTACAGCCTTGTTGGCCAAAGGAATTCTGTTCATAGTTCCAGCCTATCCCCCTAAACTTTTTGCATGATCCTTGTTATTGGCGAAGCCCTGATAGACCTAATTGAGAACCGCTACCAGGCCGGTTCATTCAATGCAATAGTTGGCGGAGCAAATGCCAATGTCTCAATTGCTCTAGCACGTCGCGGTACCCCGCAGCAGTTTCTTGCGCGGTTATCGGGTGATGGATTTGGCAAGATCATTCGCGAAAAACTAATTGCTAATAAGGTTGGCCTTGATTACTCAGTTGAAGCTACAGAACAAACCACAATGGTCACTGTTTCAATTGATTCAAGTGGTGTTCCTTCTTACTCTTTTTACGTAAATGGCACTGCCGACTGGGGCTGGACACCCCAAGAGCTGCCGAGCGATGCCGACCTTGAAAACATGCACGCAACTGCCATTCAATTTGGTTGCCTCACTATGGCAATGGGCCCAGGAAATCTAGTTATCGAAGACTGGGCGCGTGAGCACTACAAGCAAAAGTCTGTGACCATAAGCCACGACATCAACATGCGGCCGGCCCTTGGCTTTGAACGAAACCACGAGCGCCTGCGCGTTGAACGCATCAACGATATTTCGCACATTATCAAGGCATCAGATGAAGACATCCAGTGGCTTTACGACATGGATGAAGGAACCGATGTTGACAAGGTGGTTTGGAAATGGATCGGCGATTCAGCCCGACACGTTTTCATTACTCGCGGAAGCGAAGGGGTATCGGTGTATCGCCTAGCGGACGATGGCAGTAAAGTGCGCCTAGATGTGGCATCTCGCAAAATTAATGTTGTCGACACAGTTGGTGCTGGCGACACATTCTGTGCGAATCTGCTTGGTCAACTTTCAGATGTTGATGCGCTGGGCGCTGACCCGTTTGACCGCCTGCAAAACTTGAGCGACGAAGTACTTCGCGAATTTGTTTGGACAGCCGGCATCGCGGCATCAATTACCTGTGAGCGCGCCGGAGCCGAACCACCAACCAAAGCTGATCTAGACGCGGTGTTAGCAACGCTCTAAATGTCAGTGGGGCATGCGAGAATCTGCTCATAAAGAAAACAGCTGGGCGACCAGCTCTAACAAAATCTTGGAGAGATCCGCATGTATAAATTAAAAGACGACAGCAACACCAAAAATATTTGGGCATTTAATACTCGTGACCTGATGCGGGCGTCAACTTGTGATCACTGCATCAAGTTGGCAGTTGCTAAAGAACTCGATATGCCGGGTGTGCGCACTTTGCTTGAGCCCTACCAATTAGAGGGTAAGACCCTGGCCATGCAATTTGGTGACAAATTTGAGGCTGAAATCGAAGAAGAACTGCGTGCTTCTTTGCCGGCTAATGACTTTCAACGCCCAGAAGGTAAAGACACCTTCCAAGAAACCGTAACCCTTATGCAGGCTGGAATACCTGTTATTTATCAGGGTGCACTGCGCCACAGGTCTGGACTGGCCGAATTCACCGGCCGCCCAGACTTTTTGGTTCGCGGCGACTACGACCTTGAATTCATTAAGGGCAAGCTAACCGCAAAGCCTTCTACAGAGCGCACCTCAGCCAAGAACAATGCTGGTGCCTATGGGTACATAGCCTGGGATGCCAAGCTGGCTAGCTCTGCCAAGCCACACTACTTACTGCAGGTGGCGCTCTACGCAGAGGCATTGGGCGCACTAGGCCTTAAAGCCGATGCGGTTCACGGTGCAACGCACGGTTTGATCTTGGGTTCGCGAACTCTTGTGACTTTCGAAGAGGGTGAAATCGTTCCGGCAATGCTCCAGGCCCGTTCTTATCTTGAAGCCGCTTTTCAGCAGGCCGCCTTGGGTAATCTTTCAGAATTTGAACTCAAACACCTAAGCCTGCATTGTGAAGTGCAGAGCACTTGCGCGATTTGTGAATACCCCGATTTGTGTGAGCACAACCGCAAAGAGATTGACCACCTAGTTCAGATTGCGGGCATAAATAAATCACAAATTGAGAAGCTAAAGAAAGCTGGCATTACAACGATGGCTGCACTTGCTTCGGCCGGTGATGATGCTAGGCCAAGCGATTTTGTGCCGGGCAGTTTTGACAAACTTCGCAAGCAAGCAACACTACAAACCGAGTTTCGTGAAACTGGAAAACACTCTTACCTCGTGATGGATGATCCAGAAATTGGTGTGCTGCCTCCGGCTTCACCCAACGACATCTTTTTTGACATGGAAGGATTTCCTTATTTTGAAGAGAAGGGTGGCCTTGAATACCTTTTTGGTGCCATCACGCGAAACACAAATTCAAAGAAGAATGTGTTCCACGAGTTTTGGGCTCACGACCGCGAACAAGAAAAAACTGCGTTCACTGACTTCGTGACGTTCGCCTACAACAAAATGATGGCAGATTCAACCGCACACATTTATCACTATGCACCCTACGAGGTAACTGCTCTAAATAAGTTGGCCACCCGTCACGGCGTAATGGAGGCCGAGGTTGACTGGCTGATAACTCAGGGCAAAATGATTGACCTATATAAGGTAGTCAAGGGTTCCATCATGGTGAGTCAACCAAGTTACTCAATCAAAAAACTTGAGGCTTTTTATGAGTTTGGTCGCAAGAGCACCGTGGTAGATGCTGGTTCAAGCATCGAGGAATACAACTACTACCGCCAACTTCAAGAACTAGATCCAGCCCAAGCGCAACGAGTTCTGCAGACCATTGCCGATTACAACGAAGACGATTGCGTATCAACCCTCGCGCTCTATGAGTGGCTATCGGCAATGCCAGGTGCGCACCTAAAGTTTCAACAGCACCGTGAGGCGGTTGATAGAAAAAAAGCCGAATGGGCCGCTGACCCAGAAGACCAAGACAGCGCAACCAACAGGGCAGAGCGCGAACTAGCTGAGCTTCAGCGCGCAACCAACCACATGGCACAGGCGGTTGCCGACTGGCGTTGGGGCGAAACCGCCGAGGGTGATTACCGCGCCAAAATCTGGCAGGCCCTGATGCACTCCGTTCTTTATTACAAGCGCGAAGAAGTTATTACTTTTCGTGAGCGTCATCTGCGCCGCGAAGCTGTAGATGAAACTCTGCACGCAGACCGCAAGGCGCTTGTGGTTTCTGGTTGTTCTAGGCTGGCCAGCGGGTTCGACGGCATGCACCTCAATCCATCGGTGAAAATTACCCTTGATTACAGCTCCACCCTTGAGCCGGGCCAGACCCTACTGCTTAAACCAGGCTCTGCTATTTATGTGCGGTTCAGTTACGGCGCCAACCAAAATGAACTAGATAAAGGCACTTTGGTTTCCATTGAAGGAAACAAAATCTTCTTCACCCGCCAAACCACAATTCAAAACGCCAACTTTGAACCCAACGCTATTTTTGAAGACCTCTACATTCGCTCAGGCGGAAAACAAGAAGCTGTTCGCGACAACGCGCTCGGCTTAGCCAGCGAATGGATTTCGCCAATGTTTGAGGCGCCAAGCGGTAACGCAACCCTTGATCTACTTATGCGCAATTCGCCTGCACTAATTGACGATGCCCCGCTGTTGCCGGTTGAAGGTGAAGACTACCTACCGGCTGTGATTGATTCGGTTTCTAGGCTACACAGATCGGTACTAGCAATCCAAGGGCCTCCAGGTTCAGGCAAAACCTATTTGGGTTCACGAACTATCGCCCATCTGGTAAACCTAGGCAAAAAAATTGCCGTGGTGGCCAACTCGCACTCTGCGGTTGAGAACTTACTAAGCGGTTGCATTGATGCGGGTGTTAGTGCCGCAGCAATTGCAAAGCAGCCTAAGAAAGAAGATCGCACACCTCGGGCCTGGGTCACGCCATCTGGTTATTCGGTTCTAAAGAATTGGCGTGCCAAGCAAAATGGTGGCTATGTAATTGGCGGCACCGCCTGGACATTCTGCAGCAGCTACGTATTGCAAGAAGAGTTCGATTACATCTTTATTGATGAGGCCGCACAGTTTTCACTGGTTGATGCAATTGCCGTTGGTGGTGGTTCAACCAACATGGTTTTACTTGGCGACCCAATGCAGCTAACCCAGGTGGTGCAGGCAGTGCACCCCGGTGGTGTCGATAACTCGGCACTTGGTCACTACATGGGTGAACAGCAAATTCTTGATTCCGAACATGGATACTTTGTTGAGGTAACCCGGCGCATGCACCCGGCGGTAAATGCCCCGGTTTCATGGCTCTCTTACCAAAACCGTTTGCACTCGCACCCAGAAGCAGGCAAACAGCAAGTTGAAGGTCTAGCGCCCGGGTTTCAACTAGTGCCCGTTGAACACATTGGCAATGCATCGCAATCACCCGAAGAGGTTGCTGCAGTGCTTGAACTCACCAAGCAGCACCTTAAGTCAGTTGAACAATCAGAGGTGTTGATTGTTGCCCCTTACAACGCTCAGGTAGATGCAATTAGGGTTGCGCTTGATGCGGCCGAATACAAAGACGTTCAGGTCGGCACGGTTGACAAATTTCAAGGCCGTGAAGCGAAGATTGTGATTGTTTCACTAGCTGCATCAACCGCTGAAGACGCA
This sequence comes from Actinomycetota bacterium, assembly GCA_039805425.1. Lineage (GTDB taxonomy): Bacteria > Actinomycetota > Actinomycetes > Actinomycetales > Microbacteriaceae > Rhodoluna. The sequence continues at coordinate 3,734 of JBDLUH010000021.1, read as the reverse complement.
CCTCGCGGTTTGGAGTTTCTACTTGATCGCAATCGCCTAAACGTTGCTTTATCGCGGGCCAAAACTAACAGCTACCTGGTTTACAGCCCGGCGCTAATTCGCACCAGGTTCAATAACGTAGAAGACGTAAAGGCAGTTAGCCGCTTAGCCGGGCTGCTTAATTTTGCGCAGCGCTAGCTTCAGCATCGGGGCTGGCAACTCCGGTTGAAGCATGAGCCGCCGAAATAGCGCGGCGCCCAGCCGGAAGCAGAACGGCAGCTGTTGCAATAACAACCATGGCAGCGCCGGTGGCAATTAGTAGCGATTCAACTGGAACAACATCGGCCAGTGGGCCAAGCACAGACATGCCCAACGGCATAGCCACGGCAATCACAATTCCCACAAAGCCAAAGACCCGCCCTTGGCGCTCTGGCTCCACGGTTTCTTGCAGCAGGGTCATCGCCGAGGTGAAGAACGAAGGAACCGCTATTCCAATAATGAAGAACAAGATGTAAAACAAAATCAAATTTGTTGTGAAGCCAAGGCTAACCGCGGTGAACCCAAAGAAAATTGAGGTTCCAATAATCATTGAGATTCTGCTGAACTTTTTGGCAAAGATGGCAACCATCGCACCACCTAGAGCCATACCTAAACTGAATGACACTTCAAAAACAGTTAGCTTCCATACCTCTGTGCCAAAATTTCTGGCAATCATTAGCGGGGCCAAATTTGATGGGGCCACCGTTAAAAGGAATACGATTCCAAAAATGCCCATGACCCAGCGCACTAAGTCGTGGGTGAAAATGTAACTAATGCCGTCTTTCAGGTCGGCAAAGTACGAGGGCTTATCAGCATTTGCAGCGCGGTCTAAGGTAGGCACCGCAATTGTTGCCAAAAGCGATATGCCTATTACTGCGGTTACCACGTCAATGAAGAAGACTGAAACGATTGACATTGTTGAATACACTGCGGCCGCAGCAATCGGTGCCAAAAGCCCAATCGCCGCCTGAATGCTGCTGTTGATTCCATTAATTCTCATCAATTTATCGGTTGGCACAATCTGCGGCAGCAACGCAGATACAGCTGGCATCTGAACACCTGCCCCAATTGAACGAACTGCCATAACTAAGAAAATTAGCCAAAGATCATCAACTCCGGAAAGCATCAGCAGTGCAAGACCCAAAGTTGAAAGTGCAATCACAGAGTCAGAAACAATAATCATTGCCTTGCGGTTCACGCGGTCTGCCCATACCCCGGCAAAAATAGACACAATCGCCTGCGGCAAGAATCCAAAGACGGCAGCCAACGCCAAGACGACCCCTGACTTTGTAGTCAAAGTTAGGTGCCACATTATTGCGTACTGAACCAAGAACGAGCCAAACATCGATACTGTTTGGCCGGTCATGAAGATTGTTACGCGCTTTTGCCATCCAGGCATGGTTATTCCTTTGGTAAGACCTTGAGGGTTTGCAAACTTGGGTCAGCAACGAATGCAATTCGCACTCCCATGTCGCGCGCCTTGAACAGCGCACTTAGCGCTGCCTCGGTAATGCGCTCCCCCGGTGACAGCACTGGAACACCAGGTGGGTAAGGGCAAATCATCTCGGCAGAAACGCGGCCAACCGCATCTTTGGCTTCAACTACTTCGTAGTCGCTAAAAAATGCCTCTCGCGGAGTAACCACTACCTCAGGCTCAATAGAGAAAGCCGGCAAGATTTCAATTGGGCGCGGTTCCCCCCTGTGTGCCTCGACCGAAGCAATGATCTTCTTCACTAAGTCATTGATTCTGTCTGGTGTATCAGCAAATGTAATCATCGGAATAATCAGGTCTCGGTTAGCCATTTCGACATCGATGTTGGCAGCTAGAAGATCTGCCTCAATCTTGTTTCCGTCGGCGCCGCAGCTGGAAAGCAAAATAACTAACTTCAGCGGGTCAATGTATTCGCCATCAATTACTTCAATGCCTGCGGCAACAAGGGCTGCGCGGCCGCGCTCGGTGGCCTCAATCACCGGGCCAATCAGTTCTTCGCCGTGGCGCTCAAGCAGTGCACGCGCTGCATCAATCGATGCCAAAATTCGCCCAGACATAGAAGTTGTCTGAGTTGAATCAAACATCTTGTTGAAGCGCGCTAGGTCTACATACTCATCGCGAACCAATACAAATGATGCTTGCGAATACGAAGGAAGTGTCTTGTGCGCTGAAGTAACCACAATGTCTGCGCCTTCGGCAATTGGGTGGTTTGGTAGCTCTGGGTGAAATCCGTAGTGTGCCGCCCAGGCTGCATCAACAATTAGCGGAATGCCCGCGTCATGACAAACTTTTGACAGTCGTGGAATGTTTGACATGGTGCCAACGTAAGAAGGCTCACCAATTAATACTGCTTTTGCATCTGGGTGGGCGGCAATGGTTTCAGCCAAGCGAGACGACGGTAGGTATTCAGGCAAGCCGGTGGCTGGGTTTATTTCTGGGCGAATCCAAACCGGAACAACTCCGGCGTAAACCATGCCAACCAAAACTGATTTGTGCAGCGTGCGAGAAACAATAACTTTGTCGCCAGGTGAGGCAACTGCCATCACCGCTGCGTGATTAGAGCCCGATGATCCGTTTACGCCGAAACGGCAAAGTTCGGCGCCCCAAAGTTTGGCAGCAATTGCTTCTGCTTCAAGAATTAGTGAGGGCGAAATTCGGTGGGTGTGGTTTCCAGGTAAAACTGGAATGTCACCATCCACAATGGCACCGGTTAGGTCAGTGCGGCCCTTGTGTCCAGGAATCTGAAAAGGAGATCTATCGGTCTCCATATCGCGGATCCACGCGTCTAGCAGGGGTGCGCTGGTTCGCAAACCCATTGGGTCTTTCGTATCAAGTAGTGTGGCTGCGCCAAATGCGTGCTGAGGCAATATCCCGCCTTTCGGTTGTTGGCTTTTAGCCTAGTTAGATTTACACCGATGACAAAGGGACCAGGTCTTTAGACCTGATCCCTTCATCGGAATTCTGTTTTTCGAAGGTTTAGAACTCAACCTTGGTCACGTTGGTGTCTAGCAAGATACCGGGACCGAATGTGGTTGAAAGTGCACCCTTGATTAGGTAGCGACCCTTTGAAGACGATGGCTTCAAACGTAGGATCTCATCCATTGCAGTAGCTAGGTTGTCACCCAACTGCTCTTTGGTGAATGATGCCTTACCAATGATGAAGTGAAGGTTTGACTGCTTGTCAATGCGGAACTCGATACGACCGCCCTTGATGTCGTTTACAGCCTTCGCAACGTCTGGAGTAACGGTTCCGGTCTTTGGGTTTGGCATTAGGTTACGAGGACCTAGAACCTTACCTAGACGGCCAACCTTACCCATTAGTTCTGGGGTTGATACTGCTGAGTCGAAGTCTGTCCAACCTGCAGCTACCTTTTCGATAAGTTCGTCTCCACCAACTTCGTCAGCGCCTGCAGCCTTAGCTGCATCTGCTGCAGCACCGGTTGCGAAAACGATAACGCGTGCAGTCTTACCAGTTCCGTGTGGAAGTGAAACAGTTCCACGGATCATCTGATCTGCCTTGCGAGGGTCAACACCGAGCTTGAATGCAGCCTCGATGGTTGAGTCGAACTTCTTTGAACCAGTCTCGCGAATAATCGCCACTGCTTCAGCTGGAGTGTATAGCTTGCCTTCTTCGATAAGAGCGGCGGCTGCTATATAAGCCTTTGAGCGCTTTGCCATGCTGTTGTTCCTTTTCTAATTGGTCACAGTTGTGGTCAACGTACCG
>JBDLUH010000020.1:0-16939 GCA_039805425.1 Actinomycetota bacterium | reverse complement strand
ATCGGGTTTCACGGCCTCGAATAGCCTGGACACCACAGTTAGCATTCCGTCAAAGTGTTCTGGTCTGGCAGCGCCTTCAAAAATTTCACCAATGTGGCCGGCGCTTTCGGTGACATTCATATTGCCTTTATAAAGATCATTCACGGTTGGTGTGAATAAAACATCAACGCCAATTGCATCAAGTTTTTCGGCGTCATCTTCTATTGTGCGCGGATACTTTTCGAAATCTTCACCAGCACCAAACTGCAGCGGGTTCACGAAAATTGACACCACAACAAATGGTGCGTGCCTGCGAGCCTCACGAATAAGAGAAAGGTGGCCTTCGTGCAGAGCACCCATGGTTGGCACCAAAGCAATTTCAAGACCGCTTGCTCTAGCCGCTTCAATTGCGGCATTCAATTCGTTGGCGCTGGTGACCCTTTGCATTAGCTAAGCAGTTCCTCTGGATTAATTGGCGTGTGCCCGTCTGACAAGGCTTCTTCAACTGCACTTCTAATTAGTGGGCCAAGCACAACTCTTGCGTGCTCAATACCTATTGACTCTAATAAGCCAATCGATTGGTTAACAATCAACTTTGAGAAATTGTTCGCCACACTGATTGCCTCGAAATAAACCTTTCGGTCTTCTTCGGAAATCACTATGGGCTCTGCGCCCATTTCAATTACCAATGCCTGTGCAATTGGCAAGGCAACCTCGGGCGCAGCCACACCAAAATAACTTTCGCGAATTCTTTGCAGGTCAATAGAAGTTCCGGTGAAAGTCATTGCTGGGTGAATCGCCAACGGAATAACACCCTGCTCAACGGCTGGTTGCAAAACTTCAATTCCAAACTCGCCTGCCGTGTGTGCAATAAGTTGACCGGGCTTAAATAAACCTGCTTTTGCGTAACCGTTAACAGTGTTGGCAATCTGGTCTGACGGAATTGCAAATAGCACTAGGTCTGCCTCGGCGATTGTGGCTGCGGGGTCACTGCTATTTGAAGTCAACAGCTTGTGCCCGGCTGAGGCCAGGGCTTGGCCAAGAACGCTGCCCACCGGCCCCGCGCCAATTACAGCAACGTTTAGTCGGCCGTCTTGCGCAGGGCTCATGCTGGTTCGCCTACTGGCTTGGTGTCTGGCAGGTCATCGGTGATTTTGCAGATTCGCTCAACGACGACTGCACACGCCGTCATTAGCACTGAACCAAATAGTCCAATCGCATTTTGAAAGATAGAACTTGGAACCACCGGCTGGGTAAGTTGTAGCCAAACTAAACCAAGATGCCAACCACTAAAAATTGCACCAGAAATTGAAATTGATTTAGCCAGCAGCACTAGGCGCACCGCATAAAACGGATTCAAACGTTTTGGTCTATTGATTAACTTAACCTCGTTGCCATCCGCTTTTGATTTTGAAATAGCACGAAGCGCCGAACGATATTTAAACATTGGAATTGCCATGATGATTAGCAGAATTCCAATTAGCGGAAGCGTTAGCAAAATACTAAAAGGTGAAATTGGAATTGAACCACCGTTGTTAATAATCAGCTGAGGCAAAAGGTAACCGGCAGTGGTTGCTGAAACCAACCAAGCAACCAAAGTCATTAGGCGGGTTGGTTGTAAATTGTTTTTACTCAATGCAGCACGCTCACTTGATCTTGCATCGTCGCAGCAATTTCCCTAACAGAACCGTGACCAGGCAAAACGGCATCGGGGTCAAGCATTGCCCACGGCACCATCACAAATGGTCTTTCGAATGCACGAGGGTGCGGAATGGTTAGTTCTTTTCCTGATTTCAAAACGTCACCGTAAACGATGATGTCTATGTCTAGCGTTCTTGAGCCCCATCGTTCAAGTCGCACGCGACCATGTTCTGTTTCAATTCGGCGAATTTCTTCTAGCAACTCTTTTGGCTTCAACGTGGTTTGAATTTGCACCACACCATTTAGAAAAACCGGTTTTGTTTCATCAATGCCGGCTTCGGTAACCGCAGCAGATTCCACCAACGGTGAACACAAAACTTTTTTGATGCCTGGGGTAACTGCCAGAGCCTTTAGAGCCGAGCGAATTGTCTTGCGCCGCTTGCCAAGGTTTCCACCAATCGCAAGAATGGCGCGTACCGGTTCAGCCATTTAGGGGCGCTTTCCTTTTACGGTAACCGACACATCGTTGAACTCGTAAACGATTGGCGCATTTGGTTTATGCACCGTGATTTTTGCCTTCACCACCGGGCTGGCTGGCCCACCCCAGTTGAGCACCATTTCTAGCAGGCGCTGTGCCAGGGTCTCTAGCAAATCAACCGGTTGGTTTTTTACGTTATCAACTAGGGCTTTAGCCAGGTCTCCGTAGTGCACGGTGTTGCTTAGGTCATCGTTGAATTCAAGTACCTTGTTTTCCACCCAAACGGTGGCATCGATGAAAAAATCCTGGCCATTTTGGCGCTCAAAATCAAAAACCCCGTGGTGTGCAAAAACGCGCAGCCCGGTTAGCTTGATTTTGAGGGTTTTGGCCATGAACTAACTCTATTGGCCGAGACCATGGGGCACACTGACTTTGTGATTAGCCCTCGGCGCGAAGGGCCTGTACTACCGCAATGGCATCTTGGGTTGCCACCACGTTGTGCACGCGCACACCCCAAAGCGGCCTTTGCAGCAGCAGGGCGGTTAATACGGCGGTGGCTAGGTCGCGGCGTTGGTTAGAAACCGCACCCGATGCCTCTAGATCGGCATCCAGCACCCCGGCAATAAACCTTTTGCGTGAGGCACCCACCAGAATTGGGTAGCCCAGCTTTTGTAGTTCGTCTAGCCGAGCAACCAACTTCCAGTTTTGGTCCATGTCTTTGGCAAAGCCCAAGCCCGGATCAATCACGATTCTGTGCTTAGAAACCCCGGCTGCCAGGGCTGCATCAATTCGCGCTTTAAGTTCAATACCAACCTCGCGGGCAACATCTAGGTACTGGTTCAGCTGATCCATCTCTGTGCTGAACCCGCGCCAGTGTGAGATCACCAGGGTTGCACCGGTTGCGGCAGCAACCGAAAACATTTTTTCGTCGGCTAGGCCGCCAGAAACGTCGTTGATTATCTTGGCCCCAGCGGCAACTGCTGAAAGCGCCGTTGTGGCGTTCATGGTGTCAATGGATATCTGAACATCGCTTCTGCCGCTAGCCAAAAGCTCTGCGCTAATTGCCTCAATTACAGGAAGCACGCGAGCAAGTTCTTCTTCGGTGCTGATGCGGCCGGCACCTGGGCGGGTAGATTCGCCACCAACATCAATGATGTCGGCACCGCCAATCAGCAGCACTCTAGCGTGATCTAGTGCCGCTTCAACGTTGTTGAACTGGCCGCCGTCACTAAAAGAGTCTGGAGTGACATTTAGTACACCCATCACCTTGGGTTTTTGCATCGGCGCTGTGAAGTTCATTATTTAGAAATCAGCGCCATTACCTCGGCGCGTGCCGCAGGTTCTGAGTAGCAACCGCGTGCCGCCATGGTTATGGAGTTTGCCTCTGGTTGGCGTGCACCGCGTGAGATCACGCAGTGGTGACGTGCTTCAACAACCACAACCACACCTTTGGTGCCAAGACCTTTTTCTAGTGCGTCGGCAATTTGTGCGGTTACGTTTTCTTGAAGCTGCGGGCGAGCTGCCACAGTCTCAACTAATTTTGGCAATCTACCAAGACCAATAACTTTGTCTGAAGGTAGGTAGGCAACGTGGGCAACCCCGGTAAATGGCAGCAGGTGGTGTTCACACATCGAGACAAAATCAATGTCTTTTAGAATTACAACTTCGTTGTGTTCGGCTTCAAAGGTCTCACCAAGCACTGCTGATTCATCTACGCCAACGCCTTTAAAGAATTCTGCATACGCTTCGGCAACCTTGGTTGGTGTAGCCAACAACTCGGCACGAGTTGGGTCTTCACCAATCGCCGAAATTAATTCAACGACTGCCTTTTTGATGCGCTCAGAATCAACCACGACTACTTTTTCTTTGCGGGGGTTTTCTTAGCTACGGTTTTTTTAGCAGCAACTTTTTTGGCAGGCTTTAGTGCTTCGGCCTTTGCAGCTGCAGCATTTGCCTTAGCCTTGGCAGCGCTTGAACCCTTAACCGGAATGGCAATTGGGCCCTGCTTTGAAACCGGGCGTGACTTTTTACTTAACCACTGTGGGCGCTTGGCAAGTTTTTTAACCGGCTTGAAAATTTTGGCAATGTCTTCAGCCTGCAGGGTCTCGCGTTCCATTAGCTGCTTAGCCAATTCATCAAGCACCTTGCGGTTGGTCATCAGTGCCTTGTATGCCTCATCGTGCGCGGCATCAAGAATCAAGCGAACTTCAGCGTCAATCTGCTGCGCAGTTGCCTCTGAGTATTCGCGGGCCTGAGCCATATCGCGACCAATAAATACCTCGCCACCGTTGCCAAAGCTGGCAGCACCAAGCTTGGCCGAGAAGCCGTACTTTATGACCATGTCGCGGGCAATATTGGTTGCCTTTTCAAAGTCGTTTGATGCACCGGTGGTTGGATCGTGGAACACGATCTCTTCGGCAACGCGACCACCCATTGCATACGCAATCTGGTCTAGTAGCTGGTTGCGCGACACGCTGTAGCGGTCTTCAAGTGGTAACACCATTGTGTAACCAAGTGCGCGGCCGCGAGGCAAAATGGTGACCTTTGAAACCGGGTCACTGTTATTGAGCGATGCCGCAACCAGTGCGTGGCCAGCCTCGTGATACGCGGTGTTCAAACGCTCGCGGTCTTGCATGAGGCGCGACTTCTTTTGTGGCCCGCCAATTACGCGGTCAATTGCCTCATCAAGAGTTGCGGCAGAAATTTCGCTCTCATCTTGACGTGCAGTCAAAAGAGCTGCCTCATTCAAAACGTTAGCCAAATCAGCACCGGTGAAACCCGGTGTGCGTCGAGCAACGCTTGCCATGTCTACATCGGCGGCAACCGGCTTGTTTTTTGCGTGCACCTTAAGAATTTGTTCGCGACCAATTAGATCTGGTGCGCCAACGCCAATCTGGCGATCAAAACGGCCTGGGCGCAGCAGCGCCGGGTCAAGAATATCGGGGCGGTTAGTAGCTGCAATTAAGATCACGTTGGTCTTTGAATCAAAACCATCCATCTCAACCAGCAACTGGTTCAAAGTTTGTTCGCGCTCGTCGTTACCGCCACCAATTCCGGCACCGCGGTGACGACCAACAGCATCAATTTCGTCAACAAAAATAATTGCCGGGGCAGCTTGCTTAGCCTGCTCAAACAAATCGCGAACACGTGATGCACCAACACCAACAAACATTTCTACAAAGTCAGAACCAGAGATTGCAAAGAAAGGAACTCCGGCTTCACCGGCAACAGCCTTAGCCAACAAAGTTTTACCGGTTCCCGGCGGACCATACAAAAGCACACCGCGTGGAATCTTGGCACCAACTTTTTGAAACTTAACCGGTTCCTTCAAAAATTCTTTGATCTCGGTAAGTTCTTCAAGCGCTTCGTCACTTCCGGCAACATCAGCAAAAGTGATGTTTGAAGTTTCTTTGGTCACCATCTTGGCGCGTGACTTACCAAAGTTCATAACCTTGCTGTTGCCGCCCTGAAGGCCTGACATTAGGAACCAGAAAATAGCACCGATAATCACAAACGGCAAAAGTGTGCCAAGCAGTGACAGGTACCAAGGGGTGTTTTGTACGTCGTCGTTGTAGCCCTCAGTAATTGGTGCGTTTGCAATTACCTCAGTAACTGCAGCACCACGAGGTGCAACGTAGAAAAACTGAATGTTCTTGCCGTATTTTGCGTCGGCGCTGATTAGCTCAACGTCTACTCGCTGGTCTGTGCCCAGAATGGTTACGCTCTTGGCGCGGCCGTTTTCAATTAGGTTCAGGCCGTAAGCGGTGTCAACTGTCTTTACCTGCTGGCCGTTGATCATTGTTGAACCAATGAGCAAAACCGTTACTGCAACAAATATCCAAATAAATGGACCGGCAAGAATCTTCTTAAAGTTCATAACTGAGGAAAGCCCTCAACCTTTCTGGGTGCAGCGAGTACGGGTGTGCTTATGAGTAAACGGCAGGAGCAAGAATTGCCACACCCTTGAGGGTGCGGTACTTCTCTGCATAATCCAACCCATAACCCACGACAAATTCGTTAGGTATATCAAAACCAACAAGACCCACATTTACTTCCACCTTTGCGGCAGCGGGTTTGCGAAGCAGGGCAACAACCTCTACAGAGGCGGCGCCACGGGCCTCAAGGTTGCTGACCAACCAACTGAGGGTCAATCCGGAATCAATGATGTCTTCAACAATCACCACGTGACGGCCCAATACATCGGCGTCTAGATCTTTAAGAATTCGCACCACACCGCTCGAAACGGTGCCTGAACCATAAGAAGATACGGCCATCCAGTCCATTTGTGCGTGAATCTGCATGGCTCGAGACAAATCGGCCATAAACATGACCGCACCCTTCAGCACACCAACCAACAACACGTCTTTGCCGTCGTATTTTTTGTCTAGCTCGGCCGCCAATTCAGCGACTTTAGCCTGAATTTGCTCTTCGGTGACTAGCACCTTGGTGATTTGATCGCTTACCTTCGAGAGGTCCACTTAGCAGGCTCCTGTTTTGAGAGTTTTTGTGGTTTTCAGAGCGATGGTTTCGCCCGTGCGTTCAACTCTAATGCCTGGCAGGGTAAGCGGTTTCTGCCCGTGCCAGCTATCCACAAGCTCATCGATCGCCAAAATATGCACCCGGGCAAGCATTGGCGCCTGTAGCACAACTGCGGCGAGCGCAATCACTCGATGCCTAATCGCCAACGGTAGGTCTTTAAATTCTTGAACACCGATACTGATTTGCGTGGCACCCTCTTTGGCTACCTCTTTATACGCGGCCAGGGCCAACTCGGCCAGTACATCATCGTCTTCACGCAGGGTATCTGCGGTTCGGGCTAGGGCCTCGGCAATGCCTGGGCCAAGCTCGGCCTCAAGTGCCGGCAGCAGATTCTTGCGCACTCGAACCCGGGTGTAAGACTCATCTTTATTCATTGGGTCTTGCCATGGCTCAAGACCACTATCGGTGCAAAAGGCTTCTGTGGTTTCGCGCTTTATGCCAAGCAGTGGGCGCACATAGTTTCCGCTCACCACGGCCATGCCGTTTAGGCTCTTGGCACCAGAACCTCTGGCCAGACCCATCAACACGGTTTCGGCTTGGTCGTTCAGTGTGTGACCCAGCAAAATGGCGTTGGCCCCGGTCTCTTCGGCCACCTGGTCAATTGCCTCGTATCGGGCTGTTCTGGCGGCGGCTTCCGGGCCGCCCTCGGTGCCTACTGCTACAGAGCGAATCTCAACCGGGTCTAGTCCAAGCTTTGACAGTTTCTGGGCGGTGGCACCAGCCACCTCGGCTGAACCTGCCTGCATGCGGTGATCAATAACAACGGCACCTAGTCTTAGCCCACCATTTTCACCGGGTAGGGCATGCCCGTATCGGGGTGCTTCAAATGCTGCCGCGGCAGCCAGGGCCAGCGAATCTGCCCCACCAGAGCATGCCACCAAGACCAGGTCTCCGGCTACTAGCCCAGCTGCTTCAAACCCATCGCGCACGGCACGACGAACATCGGCAATTGCCGGTGTCAATCTTGGGCGTACGGTTTCTGAATCGGCTGGCACTTGGTTCTTTCGGTAATCTGTACTTAGTCGCGCGGGAGGTATCCCGCCTCAAGCCTAATTAGGAGACCCATGGGTTACGAAGCAGTAATCGAGATTCCTCGCGGATCACGCAATAAGTACGAAGTTGATCACGAGACCGGCCGCGTGCACCTAGACCGCGTGCTGTTTACTCCTTTTGTCTACCCAGTTGACTACGGCTTCTTCGACAAGACTTTGGGTGGCGATGGCGACCCACTAGACGCACTTGTGATTCTTGAGTTCCCTGTTTTCCCAGGTGTGGTTGTAGACGTTCGCCCAGTTGGCGTTCTTCCTATGGAAGACGACGGCGGCATTGACGAGAAGGTAATTTGCGTGCAAACCAAAGACCCTCGCTACGCGCACATCCAAGACATCAATGACGTGCCTGAGCAGTTAAAGAATGAACTGATGCACTTCTTCACTCACTACAAAGACCTTGAGCCTGGCAAGTGGGTAAAGGTTGGCGAGTGGCAGGGCAAAGATGTTGCCGAGCGTCTAATCAAAGAGGCACTGGAGCGCTACGTGCCACCGACTGGTCACTAAAACTTAAATGAGAAATCCCCCGAGATTATTCGGGGGATTTTTTATTTGCTAGCTAGGTGCTCATCTAGTTGAGCAAAGGTTCCGCCGAATCCAATGCGCATTGATTCAAGGTTGTCAAAGAAAACCTTTTCTTCGTGTGGCAGAGCATTAATTGGTGCACCCTCAAGATGAATCAAAGTTTGATCGCCGTCTTCTACAAAAGTGAGTTTGTTTTTCACTTCAAGCGGCCAATCAAGATTCATGTTGTGACGCGTTTTGCCACCATCAGAGTCGGAAAAATAATTTACGAAAACAATGTGCTGGTGCGTCTCAACCTCTAGGTAGTCAAAGGCGCCCCACATTTCGAACTGCTGCGAAGAATCTGGTTCGTGAGTCATTAGGTAGTGAAATTTTCCGCCCGGGCGAACATCGGCCTTGCAAACCTTCATGTAGAGCCCGGCAGGCCCCCACCACTTGGCTAATTCGCGCTCGTTGGTCCAGGCATTCCAAACCACACCAATAGGTGCGTTGGCAACGTGAGAAATTCTGAATGGTTCGCGAGCAGTCATAAGAAAACTTTACTTGTGCTACTTGGTAGCAGTTGGGCGCCCAGCGTAAGGAAAAAGCTCACCGTAGCGAAGCGGAACGATGCGCACTGTACGAGCAGGGTTTGGCGCTTCAAGCATCATGCCGCCACCCATGTAAAGCACCACGTGATATTTATCGCCATCAAATGCTGACTCTTGCGAGTACCACATCAGGTCTCCGCTTACTGCCTGGTTAAGTGGAATCAATTTCTTTGCGTAAGCCATGGTGCGAAACTGATTTGTTGCAGAGTGTGTACCGATATAAATTCCTACCGCTGCGTAAGCGGCTTTGGTAATTCCAGAACAGTCCCAAACGTCTGGGCCCATTCCACCAAGAACGTAGCGTTCACCAAGTTGCTCTTTTGCAAAGGAAAACATTCCTTCAACCTTGGCTGCGTTGGCTGGGCCAACATCATAAAGTTCTGGTGCGGTTGGCATTGTCTTGCCGGCGTTCTGTCGTGCTTCGGCAGCAAGACCTTCGGCACGCTGGCGCTCTAGATCAGATGCAGTGTTTCGCAAGCTTGCTAGTTGTGAGTAAAAAGTTTTGTTTAGGCGATTGTTGTCATCAACTTTTGCCTGCACTGCATTGGCTGCGGTTTGTGCTTCAACAAATGCTGCTTTGGCAACCGCAGCTTTTGCAGCAAGTTCCTTTTTAGCAACGCCAAGTTCATCAGAAACAGATTGCGCGTACTGTTGCTTTTCAATTGAGCGCCGGTAAATCACATCTGATTGTTGGGCAACTTTTTCTTGTGCACCAAGTTGGTAAAGCAGGTCGTCGGCTTCACCAGAGTTCAAAAATAATGTCATTGCGCTGCCACCGGTGGCGCCATCTTTTTGCATCTGCGATGCAATTTTGCCAAGTTGAGCACGAGCTTCATCGGCTGCAGCATTTGCGGCATCGGCCTGTGATTGCAAAGTGTTTACCTTGGCGGTGATTACATCTACTTCTTCTTGAGCCTGATTAAAGGTCTCACCTTTTATTTGCGCGGTTCTGCCAAGGGCTGCGGCTTCGGCGGCCAGCTCGGAAATGATCTTCTCGAGACGAGCAATCATTTCTTTCTTGGCGGTCACATTGCGCTTGGCGGCGGCAACCTCAGCGGCCGATGGATAACTTGGCACCGCAAACGATGGGGCCACAGTCAAACCGGTGAAAATCAGCCCGGATACGGCAAATACGCCAATAAGAGCGCGCGAAATCCGGATGTTCATGTCTTCGAAACTAACACGCACCTCTTTATAAGTGCCTGAAGGCCACCTGTGAATCAGTTTCGGGTTGCCATCCCCTTATTCACCCAGTATTCTTGACCCTTGGTGCTATGAAGTATCTCTTTATAGGGCCCCATCGTTTAGTGGCCTAGGACGCTGCCCTTTCACGGCAGTAGCACGGGTTCGAATCCCGTTGGGGTCACCAAATAGATGTTTAGTAGCAACTAAGGTCCTGTAGCGCAGTTGGTTAGCGCGCCGCCCTGTCACGGCGGAGGTCGCGGGTTCAAGTCCCGTCAGGATCGCTTCACCTTAGAAGCCCTTCATTAGAGGGGCTTTTAGTGAATCGGGCAGGTAACTGCTCGAGGCTCTGTAGCTCAGTTGGTAGAGCGAACGACTGAAAATCGTTAGGTCACCGGATCGATGCCGGTCGGAGCCACGAAATCCCCCAGGTTCTCACGACTCGGGGGATTTTCACTTTAAGCGGGCGGCCTTAGGCTGAATGCATGACAACCACCCCAGCACTTGTAATCAACCAAGCCAATGCCGCTATTGTCAAAGACAATATTGCTCGCCGTGCAGTTGGCAACACCGATGTTCGAATTGCAATTGCCTACTCAGGTATTTGCCACTCTGATGTTCACCAGGCTCGCGAAGAGTGGGGCGGGTCAAACTTTCCTATGGTGCCCGGTCACGAAATCGTTGGCCACGTAATTGAAGTAGGCCCCGGGGTTACCAAATTTAAAGTTGGTGAAGCCGTGGGCGTTGGAGTCTTTGTTGACTCTTGCCGCGAATGTGGTGCCTGCAAGGCAAATCTTGAAAGCTACTGCGAAAAGGGCCCGGTTGGTGCCTACAACGGTTTTGGCTACGACGGCTCAGTGCAGCACGGCGGTTACTCAAAAGAAATCGTGACAGACGAACACTTTGTTCTGCACATTTCAAATGATGTAAACCTTGCCGAGTGCGCACCGCTTCTTTGTGCCGGCATCACCGTTTACTCTCCACTTAAGCACTGGGGTGCAGCGCCCGGAAAAAAGATTGCCATTCTTGGCATGGGTGGTCTTGGTCACCTTGCCGTTAAGTTTGCGGTGGCACTTGGCGCAGAGGTCACTGTGCTTGGTCACTCACTAAATAAAAAAGAAGATGCTCTGGCGTTTGGTGCAATTGATTACCGTTCAACAGCCGACGAGCAAACTTTTGTTGACCTAAAGAAAAAATTTGATTTCATTCTGAACACCACCAGCGCAAACATTCCAATTGATTCACTACTTGGTCTGATCAAGCTAGACGGTGCGCTGGTTTATGTTGGGCTACCTTCAGACAACCAAGAGTTCAACGTGTTTGGTCTTACCGGTGCGCGTCGTTCAATTAGTGGCTCGCAGGTTGGCGGCCAAATTGAAGTTCAAGAAATGCTTGATTTTGCCGCCGAGCACAATGTTGGTGCCAACATTGAACTACTTGACGCCACAAACCCTGCAACGATTGATGCAGCGTGGAACCGGGTTGTTGATGCCGATGTTCGCTACCGTTTTGTGATTGACGCAAAAACTATTTAGCCAACGGCTATTTAATTCAAAGTATTAATCGGGGATAAATGCTAACCGCACTGCTGGGGCTATGCACCGCCATTACCTATGGCGCTGCTGACTTCTTTGCTGCTATTGCCTCAAGAAAAATTCGTGTTGTTGTAGTTACCGCATTAGCTAGCGTTACCGGGCTAATTGTTTTGCTTGCACTCACCCCGGTGCTTGGCGCAAAGTTCAGCGATGAAGCCTTCTTCTGGGGCCTCATGGGTGGTTTCAGCTCTGTGGTTGCACTACTAGCGCTTTATGCCTCGCTGGCGCTTGGGCCAATTTCTATAGTCTCGCCGCTTGGTGCTTTGATGTCGGCAATTGTTCCCGCGGTAATTGGCGTTGCACTACTTGGTGAAAGCTTCAGTTTTATTGGCTGGATAGCAATTGCCATGGCGCTAATTGCAGTTGTGCTGGTTGGTTTCATTCCAGGCGAGCACGTTGAGTTGCCAAAGCCACGCGCAATTATTTTGGCAATTATTGCCGGCACCGGAATCGGCCTAGCGGTTACCGCATTGGCTCGCTCACCACACGACTCTGGCATAGCCCCAATCATTGTGATGCGCACCACGGCATCGGTGTTGCTTGGTGCAATTGTTTTGTTTGGCATGTGGCGCGGGCAAAAGGCTTCTGCGGCTGAAAACAAAGTGCCGCTGGATCGAAAGATTTGGCTAACCGTTGCCGGCGCCGGTGGCTTAGATGCCTTGGCAAATATTTTCTTTACCTTGGCCTCTAGAACCGGCAGCCTTACCGTAACCGGTGTGCTCACAGCGCTTTACCCGCTTGGCACCATAATCTTGGCTCGCATAGTTTTGAAAGAACATGTGGCCGGAATTCAAAAAATAGGCATTGGCATGACTCTGGGCGCAAGCCTGCTTTTGGCCCTCGCCTAACCGGCATCGGGTAGCCTATGGCTATGTCTAATTCCCCAGAAGCACCCGCAAAGAAAACCCCAAACCGTTGGATTGGCCTTGTATTTATATCAATGGCCATTTCGCTAGTAATTATTGACGGCACTATCGTCAACACAATTTTTCCGGCTGTAATCGCCGACCTAAACCTAACTTCAACAGAGGTTCAGTGGGTGCAGGAAAGTTACGTTTTGGTTTTCGCATCTCTCTTGCTGGTTTGGGGTTCAGTAGCAGACCGAATTGGTCGTCGCAGAATTTTGATCATTGGTATTTTGATTTTCATTGCGGCCTCAGTTTGGGCCGGCTTCTCTACCGATGCAGCCACCATGATTCTTGCTCGCATCGTTCAAGGTATTGGTGGCGCCATGGTGCTGCCAACAACCCTTTCGTTGGTTAATGCAACCTTCCACGGCAAAGAGCGCGGAATTGCGTTTGCCATTTGGGGTTCAACTATTGGTGGAATGGTGGCCGTTGGGCCGGTGCTTGGCGGTTGGTTGGCTACAGACTTTGACTGGCGTTGGGCTTTCAACATCAATGCACCGCTAGGCATCATTATTGTGATTGGTCTTTTGCTTTTTGCAACTGAATCAAAGGTTGCAAACCTAGTTGGCAAGATTGACATTGTTGGTGCAGCAATTTCTGTAGTGATGTTTGCCACTTTGGTATTCGGTCTAATTGAGGGCCGCACCTACGGATGGTGGAACGTGAACGAGGCCAATCAATTTGCTATCGGTGACTTCACCTGGCCAACCAGTGGCATCTCAGTCATTCCTGTTTCACTCGCAATCTTCGTAATCTCAACTGTTCTCTTTGTAATTTGGGAACGCAAACGCTCAGCTGCCAACAAGAATGTGATTCTAGATCTTGGGCTATTCAACATTGCTTCGTTCCGCAACGGCTCAATTGCTGCCGGAATTATTTCTATGGGCGAGTTTGGTTTGCTATTTGCAATTCCACTTTGGTTGCAAAACGTTGAAGGCCTAAGCGCAATTTCATCGGGCTTGGTTTTGCTATGGCTAGCCGGTGGAGCTTTCTTGGCTTCTGGTGTGGGCGGCGCGCTAAGCGGCAAGCTGTCTGCAGTAAACGCAGTTCGCATTGGTGTGCTGCTTGAACTTATTGCAGTTGCCGGAATTGCCTTTGTTGCATCAACCGATGGCGGCTGGGTTGGCATTGCACCGTTCTTGGCCGTTTACGGTATTGGTGTTGGTCTGGCTACCGCACAGCTAACCGGTGTGATCATGGTGAACGTGCCAATGGAAAAAATTGGTCAGGCATCTGGCTCACAATCAACCGTTCGCCAAATTGGTTCTGCACTTGGAATTGCCGTGCTTGGAACTGTACTTTTCACTTCAACTCAAGCGTCAATTGAAAACCGTATCGTTGACATCAAGTCACTTTCGGTGATTGACGAAGCTTCACGTCAAGAACTTGCCACACAAATTGCAAAACCAGTTTCAGATTCAGCTGGTGCAGCAATTGCTGGCATTCCCGGCTACCTAATGGGTCAGGGAATTCCTGAAACTGTGGCTAACGAAGTAACTGCTGCCGCACAAGATGGCTTCACAGATGGCATGAAGGCTACTGGCTGGGCTGCTGCATTCTTCTTGCTGCTGGGTCTTGGTTCAACCTATAACTTAGGCACAACCGCGAAGACAGAAAAGAAAAAGGCCAAGAAGTAAGTATGCAAATTAGCGCCAAGATCATTCGCCTCGCTTTTTTTGGTGGCGCCCTGGGATCCCTTTTGCGATTCAACATGAGCATCTTTTTGGGTGACTTGTTCTCGCTTTTGCTGGTGAATCTTCTTGGCGCAGCATTGCTTGGCTGGTTCAACGGTGACAAGGCTCTAGACAAACCAGAATTCAATGCCATGTGGAAAACCGGTTTCGCTGGCGGATTCACCACAATGAGCGGCGTGGCATCGATGTTGCTAATAGGAGCGCAGTTCACCGGTTGGGCAGTATTTGCAATTGGCTTTGTGTTCTTGGGCCTTGGCGTACTTTCTTATTGGCTCAGCTTTCAGCAATCACGAAAGACGGTTCGCTAATGGATGCACTCACCGGTCCTCTAACTTTGCTGTTCGTTGCCCTAGCAGGTGGCCTAGGTTCTGTAATTCGCCTATTTGCTTCAAAGTTTGAGGGCAAACTACCCTGGGGCATTTTGATAGCCAATGTCGTTGCCTCATTTGTGGTTGGTTTTGCGCAGCAATCAACGAGTATTTTGCTCAGCATCATTGTGATCTCGGGGCTTGCCGGCGGGCTGTCAACCTTCAGCACCTATGCCGCCCAAACCACCCAGTTCATTCGCCGCGGTCGCATAGCCCAGGCGCTTCTCAACACTTTGGCCACCCTGGTCCTGTCATCCACAGCCGTCTGGCTTGGGCAATTGGCCGGCGCCGCCCTGCTAAAATAGCCATTAGATTTTTTATCCCGCGCGGTCATTCGCGCTCAATCATGCGTTAGGGGGCTCGACATGGGTCGTGGCCGTCAAAAAGCAAAGCACACCAAGGTTGCTCGCGAGCTAAAGTACTTTAGCCCAAGCACAGATCTAACTGCTCTCGAAAAAGAGATCGGTCACCCTTCAGACGAAGATCAATACGTTGATAAGTGGGCTGACCTATACCCAGAAGAAGACTCAGAGGACAACGAGGACTCTGATGATGATTCGGCCTCTAAATAAATCTGACTACGCCCAGTGGCGAACACTGTGGAACCAGTATTTGGTTTTCTACGAACACGTTCTTGAAGAATCACAGACTCAGCTAACTTTTCAGCGACTTACTGATTTAGAGCCAGAGATTCACGGTTTGGTACTTGAGGTAGATGGTGTTCTTCTTGGCTTTAGCCACAGCTCTTTCACCAGTTCTACCTGGGCTGAAAATAAAGACCTTTATTTAGAAGACCTATTTGTAGATCCAACTCAACGCGCTAAGGGTTATGGACGAGCCCTTATAGAAGCAACCGCGGCATTCGCCAAGCAGCACGGCTCTCGCAAACTGCATTGGCAAACTCATAGCGATAACCAGACCGCCCAGCAGCTTTATCGAACTTTAGCTAAAAAATCAGAGTTTGTTATTTACGAAAAAGGTCTTTAGGCTCAAAACGTTATGGGAAACTCAAATGCCGAAGCCTCGGCAAAAATGCTTGAATATCAAATTGCTGATATTTCGTTAGCTCAAGCTGGCCGCCATCAAATAACTCTGGCCCAAAACGAGATGCCTGGGTTGATGGCCATTAGAAAAGAATTTGCTCAGAGCCAACCGCTTGCAGGCAGCAGAATTTCTGTTTCACTTTCAATCACCGTGCAAACTGCAGTATTTGTCGAGACACTTGTTTCACTAGGCGCAAAAGTTCGTCTATCAAGTTGCAACATTTTTTCTAGCCAAGATGAGGCCGCGGCCGCCTTGGTGGTTGGTTCAGGTTCGGAACTAAACCCGGCGGGCATCGAAGTATTTGGATGGAAGGGTGAAACCACCCAAGAGTTTTGGAACTGTCTAGATAAGACCCTTGATTGGTCGGCTCACAACAAAGGTTCTGCACTAGGCCCCACCAGCATCGTTGATGACGGCGGCGATGTGATTTACCTGATTCATCAAGGTAAGCGATTCGAAGAAACCGGCGAACTGCTTCAAGAAGAATCTTGGGATACCAGTGAATTCATGATTGTTAAGTCACTTTTGCAAGACTCAAAAAACAAAGATGCAAAAAGATTCACGAACCTTGCAGCCAATTTGATTGGTGCCTCAGAAGAAACAACAACTGGTATTCAAAGATTGATTCAGCTTGAAAAGCATGAGCCGTTGCTATTTCCGGTAATCAACGTTAACGACGCGGTTACCAAATCAAAATTCGATAACAAGTACGGAATTCGCCACTCTCTTGTAGACGGCCTAAACCGCGCCACCGATGTGTTGATTGGTGGAAAAGTTGCCTTCGTTGCAGGTTACGGTGATGTTGGCAAGGGCTGTGCCGAAGCCATGGCTGGCCAGGGTGCAAGAGTTATAGTTTCTGAGATTGACCCCATCTGCGCTCTGCAGGCAGTAATGGATGGCTACCAGGTAGCAGCACTCGAATCAGTAATTGAGCAGGTTGACTTTTTTGTGACCACAACTGGAAACAAAGACATCTTTAGGCCGGAACACTTTGTGCGCATGAAGCACCAGGCGATTCTGGCAAACGTTGGCCACTTCGATAACGAAATAGACATGATTGGTTTGGCTGCAATTCCTGGAATAGTTTGCACCGAAATCAAGCCATTGGTTCACGAGTGGTTGCTGCCTTCAGGAAGGTCGCTAATTGTGCTTAGTGAGGGTCGAGTGATGAACCTTGGTAACGCCACCGGGCACCCAAGCTTTGTAATGAGCGCATCCTTCACCAATCAGGCCCTGGCTCAAATTGACCTTGCTCAAAACGGTCACCAAATGACTAGGGCAGTACACCTAATCAGTAAAGAGAATGATGAGAAGGTTGCTCGCCTACACCTTGAGGCACTGGGGGTT
>JBDLUH010000019.1:0-16965 GCA_039805425.1 Actinomycetota bacterium | reverse complement strand
CCTAGTAATTTAATCAAAAGGATTCTCTGTGTCTGATTCATCTGTAACTAAGAGCGCACGTAAGCGCCTATCCTGGCTCGGCGTGCTTGTTGTGCTTCTCGCCGGAATTATTGGATTGGGTGCGGTAACCGGTTCAGGGGCAACCTTTGCGCCAAAGCTTGCGCTAGATCTGCAAGGTGGAACACAGATTATTCTTTCACCGCTTCTTGAAGATGGCGAGTCAGTGTCTGAAGAGCAATTAGCTCAAGCCGTTGAGATCATTCGCCAACGAGTTGACGCAACTGGAGTTAGCGAAGCTTCAATTAAGACCCAGGGAAACAGCAACATAATTGTTGAAATTCCCGGAACACCTGACGAAAGCACGCTAAAGCTGATCCGTTCAAGTGCAAAGCTTGAATTCAGGCCGGTAATTCTTGCCTCTCAAGGAGCAACAGCTGCATCTGGCGAGGCCGGATCATCAGCCGAGCCCGTAACCCCAAGCGGTGAACCCACTGATGCAAGCGACAGCAACTGGGTCACGAAAGAGATCCAAGCCGCTTATGCCGCATTAGATTGCACCACTGCGTTCCGCCAGGCTGGTCAAGTAGATGACCCAGCAGTTCCACTAGTGACCTGTGACACCAGCGGTTTTGAAAAGTATGTGCTTGGTCCTGTTGAAATCGAGGGCGCGAACATTGAAGACGCTAACGCTGGAACCATAACAACTTCAACTGGCGCTTCAACTAATACCTGGGCCGTAAATTTGGATTTCGATTCCAAGGGAACCGAGCAGTTTGCAGCCGTTACTGGCCGTTTGTTTCCACAAGCTGAGCCCAAGAATCGTTTTGCTGTCACATTGGATGGCTATGTAATAACAGCGCCTACGACCAATGCGGTTATTTCTAACGGATCAGCGCAGATCACCGGCAGCTTTGACAAAGTGTCTTCGAAAGCACTTGCTGATTCTTTGAAGTATGGATCTCTTCCAATTGGCTTCGAAGTGCAAAGCCAAGAGAACATCTCGGCAACTCTAGGTTCTGAACAATTGACCAGCGGATTGCTTGCAGGTGCCATTGGCCTGTTGCTGGTGATTATTTATTCTGTATTCCAGTACCGCGGTCTTGCGTTGGTAACCGTTGGATCGCTTGCTGTTGCAGCTATTTTGGTTTACCTAATCATCACACTGCTGTCTTGGCGCCAGGGCTACCGCCTATCATTAGCCGGTGTCGCCGGCCTAATCGTGGCAATTGGAATCACTGCCGACTCGTTCATCGTTTACTTCGAGCGAGTACGAGACGAATTGCGCGATGGCCGCAGCCTAGGAGCAGCTGTTGAACAAGGTTGGAACCGAGCCTTCAGAACAATCATCGTTTCGGGATCAGTTAGCCTCTTGGCTGCAGTGGTGCTTTACCTACTAACTGTAGGAAACGTACGCGGATTCGCATTCACCCTAGGGCTCACTACTCTTGTAGACCTCGGGGTTGCAATGATCTTTACCCACCCAATCTTGCAGTTGCTTGCAAAAGTCTCTTTCTTTAGCTCGGGTCACCCCTGGTCTGGCTTTGATGCTAAAAATCTTGGAGTGACTAGCTACGTTGGTCGCGGACAATTTAGAACCGCAAAGAATGTTCCGGCAACCAAGGCAGCCCAGGCATCTAGAGAAGCGGCTAAACGACAGACCATTGCCGAGCGCAAAGCTACGGAAAACTCATCAAAAGCTGGGGAGAACAACTAATGTCTAGATTCAGCGATTTCGGAAATGACCTTTATACCGGAAAACGATCAATCAACTTTGTTGGCCGTCGCAAGGTTTTCTACGTTATTGCCGCGGTAATGGTTGGCTTAGCGATTGTCTTGCCAACGCTTCGCGGTGGCTTCAATTTTGGAATCGAATTCCGCGGCGGGTCTGAATTTCGTGTTACCGGAGTAGCAGACAGCTCTCAACAGATTGCAATTGACGCGGTTCATCAGGTTGAACCAGAAGCAAATCCTCTTGTAACCAACGTTGGAACAGATGGCATCCGCATTCAGACAGAACAGCTCACTGATGTGAAGTCAGAAGAGGTTCGAGTTTCCTTGGCCCAGGCGTATGGCGTTGACAGTGGAGCTGTAGCAAGCTCCTTCATCGGTGCTAACTGGGGTGCAGATGTAACCGGCAAGGCTCTAAACGGTTTAGTTGTATTTATTGCATTAGCCGCCGTTCTCATGGCGCTTTACTTTAGAACCTTGAAGATGTCCATTGCTGCCGTGTTAGCGCTGCTGCATGACCTAATTATCACTGCAGGCGTTTATGGTGCCCTTGGTTTCGAGGTCACGCCAGCTGCCGTGATTGGATTCCTAACAATTCTGGGTTACTCGCTTTACGACACAGTAGTTGTTTTCGACAAGATTCGTGAAAACACCTTCGAAGTTGAGTTCAGTGAAACTTCAACATTCGCAGAGCAGGTCAATTACGCAATCAACCAGACCTTGGTTCGTTCCATTAACACATCCGTAGTAGCGGTGCTTCCGGTTGCTTCTATTCTGTTTATTGGAGCTACTTTGCTCGGAGCCGGCACACTTCGTGACATTGCCTTGGCGTTGTTTATCGGAATCATTGTTGGAACCTACTCAACCATCTTTATCGCCGCTCCTTTGTACAGCCACCTTCGTGAAGGTGAAGCAAAGTATAAGAAAGCGGCGGTTAAGGTTTTGGCCGCCAAGTAATCCACTTGCATTAGCTTGGGGGATTGTAGGCTGTTCCTAGAGAGAAGGGCCTGCAGTGAGCGATCCAACCCCAACGGGCAGCATTTCTGTTTTGCGAAATCGTTTGCCGCGCCTGTTTTCTAAGGCCGGCCCGTACGCCACAGAACTAGGCGAAATTCTAAAGGTTGCAAAGCAAAACCACCCTAAAGCTGACCTATCCGTCATAGAGCGAGCTTTTACTGTTGCCGAGGAAGCACACAGAGAGCAAAAAAGACGCTCAGGTGAACCTTACATAACCCACCCTTTGGCGGTTACCAAGATTCTCGCAGACTTAGGTATTGGGCCAAAAACTTTAGCCGCATCCCTGCTTCATGACACCGTTGAAGATACAGACTACTCACTAGAAATGCTTACCAAGGACTTTGGTGCCGAAATAGCAATGCTGGTTGATGGCGTGACAAAACTAGACAAAGTTAAGTTTGGCGATCACGCACAGGCTGAAACTGTGCGCAAGATGGTAGTTGCTATGTCTAAAGACATTCGAGTACTGGTAATTAAGCTAGCCGATCGTCTGCACAACGCGCGAACCTGGGGTTTTGTATCTGAAGAGTCAGCAAAGCGCAAAGCCCAAGAAACCCTTGAGATTTACGCTCCGCTTGCTCACAGGCTTGGCATCAGCACCATCAAGCTTGAACTTGAAGACATTTCATTCTCTGTCTTGTATCCAAAGGTTTACGAAGAAATAGTGAACCTAGTAACCCAAAGAACTCCGAAGCGTGCTGAATTTATTCAGTCAGTAATTGATTCAATAAATGAAGATTTACGCGATGCAAAAATTCGTGGGAGCGTTGCCGGAAGGCCAAAACAGTATTACTCGATATATCAAAAAATGGTTGTTCGAGGCCGAGAGTTCGACGACATTTACGATCTAGTTGGAATTCGAGTGTTAGTCGACGAAGTAAGAGATTGCTATGGCGTACTTGGAGCAATTCACGCCCGATGGAATCCTGTACCTGGGCGCTTCAAAGATTACATCGCCATGCCAAAGTTCAATCTTTACCAGTCACTGCACACCACGGTAATTGGACCAATGGGAAGACCCGTTGAAATTCAAATACGTACCAATGAGATGCACAATCGCGCAGAGTATGGTGTCGCCGCACACTGGAAATATAAAGAGCAGGTCGGCAGCTCGGGTGAAACTGCTGATGAAGACCTTGTTTGGCTAAAGCACCTCACCGACTGGCAAGCTGAGACCCAAGACCCTTCGGAATTCCTGGACTCATTGCGATTTGAAATAGGTGCCAAAGAGGTTTACGTTTTCACGCCTAAGGGTAAAGTCGTTGGCCTTACCGGTGGTGCTACACCAGTTGATTTTGCTTATTCGATTCACACCGATGTTGGTCATCGAACAATGGGTGCCAAGGTAAACGGCAGGCTTGTTCCGCTGGAAACTGCTTTACAGTCCGGTGACGTTGTTGAGATATTTACCTCAAAATCGCCAGATGCAGGTCCAAGCAAAGACTGGTTGAATTTTGTAAAGTCACCTAGAGCTAGAGCCAAGATAAAGCAACATTTTGCTATCGAGCGCAGAGACGAAGCAATTGAGCAGGGCAAGGAGCACTTGGCTAAGGCCATGCGCAAGCAAAACTTGCCACTTCAGCGCCTAATGGCAGCAGATGAGCTTGTGAAACTAGCCGGTGAACTTAGATTCCCAGACGTAGAAGGTCTGTATGCCGCCGTCGGTGACAACCACATCTCTGCTCAATCCGTAGTTGAAAAACTTGTTGCTGCGATATCACACGAAGATCAAGAGGAACAAGAGTTCCAACTTCCACCTACACCGCGAAGCGCCAATAGAAACCGCTCGAACGATGCTGGAATTTTGGTGAAAGGCGACGCCGACGTACTGGTGAAACTGGCAAGATGCTGTACACCAGTGCCTGGTGACAAGATCATAGGCTTCGTAACTCGTGGCAGTGGAGTTTCTGTGCACCGAGAGGACTGCAAAAACGTTGAGCAATTAATGCTTGAACCAGAACGACTAATGGAAGTGACCTGGGCCCCAACCTCTAAGAGCCTTTTCTTAGTTCAGATACAGATAGAAGCCCTAGACCGAGGAGGCCTGCTCTCTGATGTCACCCGAGTGCTATCGGAGCACCATGTGAACATTCTGTCTGCATCTGTATCAACAAGAGACGACAGGGTAGCGCTGAGTAGATTTGTTTTCGAAATGGGTGACGCGCAACTTTTGGATCACCTGCTTAACGCCGTCAGACGTATTGAAGCTGTTTATGACGTCTACAGGGTAAGTAACGCTTAGGCCATAGACGCTTTAACAACCTCAAGCCACGCTTTGCGAGCTGCAAGGGCCTCAGTTGCATCTTTAATCTTCTTGGCATCTTTGCCCGCTGTGGCCTTAGTCAAGTCATTTTCAAGCTTTTTAATTGACTCTTCAAGTTGAGCAGTGACACTGTTTGATCGTTCAATTGCAGCTGGGTCAGTCTTGCGCCACTGGTCTTCTTCGAAAGCTTTTACCTTTGCCTCGATGGCACGCAGTTTGTCTTCTGTTTCACGAAGTTTGTCTTTTGGAACGCGACCGGCTTTTTCCCAACGCTGTTGAATTACTAGCAATGACTTCTTGGCTTCGGTTAGATCCTTGGATGGGTCAATCTGCTGAGCATCTTTAAGAATTTCCAACTTGACAGCAAGATTCTTTTCTTGTTCGGCGTTTTCAACTACAGCAGTTTCAGACTTCTTAGCGAATATTGTGTCTCCGGCTGTCTTGAACCGCAACCAAAGGGCATCGTCAGATTTTCCTGGAGTGCGCCCGCTGGCTTTCCACTCATCAAGAAGTTTTCGGTAACCAGCAATGTCGTCTGATCCTTTAGAAGCTAACGCTTCTGCCTGTTCAACAATTGAGTTTTTCTTCGCCTTGACCTGCTTGTTTGTTGCGTCTAATCCGGCGAAATATGCGCGCTTTGCGGTTTCGAATCTGGTTCTAGCGCTTGAGAAGCGCTTCCAGATTGAGTCTGCATCTGATTTAGAAACTTTTGGACCAGACTTCTGAAGCAATTGCCACTCTTCGAAAAGTTTGGTCATCTCGGCTCCAGACGACTTCCACTGTGTTTTTGATGCATCTTGATTAGCTATAGCCTCAGCGCGATCGGCGATTTTGGTGCGTTTCACTATTGCTTCTGCTGTTGCTTCTTTAGAAGCCTCTTGTTTTTCAGAAACCAAGGCTGCAATTTTTGCATCTAGATTTCCAACACGACGTCTTAAATCGGCAAGATCACCAACAGCAGCTGGTTCCTTTAATTCATCAAGAAGCTTTGCGGCCATCTTCTTCATGCCTTGCGAGTCAACCTTGTTGGCCACGCGCTGTTCAAGTATTCTTACCTGAGCCGCAATGTCTTCGAACTTGCGAACAAA
This sequence comes from Actinomycetota bacterium, assembly GCA_039805425.1. GTDB lineage: Bacteria > Actinomycetota > Actinomycetes > Actinomycetales > Microbacteriaceae > Rhodoluna. The sequence continues at coordinate 10,869 of JBDLUH010000019.1, read as the reverse complement.
GTACGCCATAGCTTCATCTGAAGTCACGCCAGGGTACTGACCAACCTTGCGTTCTGATCCGTCAATGACGAATACGTTGTTTTCCGCGTCTACGCGACCGAACTGATTGGTTGACATTTCGTGGCTCCTATTGATTAGGCGTCTAGTTCATCTAGACCGATTTACTTTGTTTTATTTTAGGGTGATGCTGCCGAGCTTGGTTTCGATAGCAGGCTTGCCATCTGCGGAACCGTCTTCGGTGCCCGCATTGATCATCTTGTCTAGCCCGCTCAGCCCTTTCGTGATTTTTCCAAAGACTGTGTAACCACCGGCTTCGTCTGAAGGAATAGGGCTGTCTTTATAGACGATGAAAAACTGACTTCCCATGCTTGACCCATCGCCACCCCTCCTAGCCATTGCTAGGAAGCCCTCTTTATATAGGTCATCGGCCGGCGCATTTTCCACTGGACCCCAGCTGTAACCTGGACCACCGGTGCCGTCACCATTTGGATCTCCACACTGAAGAACAAAAATTCCTGCAGTCGTAAGTCGGTGACAGCTCACGTCGGTGTAGAAACTCTTTCCAGTAAGAGAAAGGAAATTCGCCACCGCCTGAGGCGCTGCGGCTCCGTCAAGAGAAATCTCAAGCCTCTTGCCGCCCACGGTCATCGATCCTGTCCATTCGCGATTCTCAGAAAGCGCGGCTGAAGGAACTAGGTCTGAATTTGATTGGACTTCTGGGGTAGCAGAAGTTTTACCTGGTCCAAATCCAAAATACGCAAGCTGCAAGATCAAGGCAAGCACTACCGCTCCACCAGATACCAAAAGCGCAAAACGGTTATCAGCTTTTCGAACTGAAATCTTTTGCTGAATCTCTTGCTGGTGCTTTTCAAACTTCTGGGCACTTGCTGCCGCAGACGCATAGATGTTTTGGGTCTTTTTCTTAGATGCCACGATGACTTCCTTTTCCGTTTCGCTTCCTTGATTTTACGGCTGTTTCTTAGGTGTTCTTTGCTTGATTTGCATCTTTCATCGACTAGCCTGATGGCTATGTCTGACCAAACAGGGCTTTTTTCGGGAGCAATGCCGCTGGCTGCCCGGATGCGCCCATCAAGCTTGGCTGAGCTGGTAGGTCAGTCTCATTTGCTCAAACCTGGTTCACCATTGCAGGCACTTGCATCCAAGGCGGTTCCAGGTGAAAAGTCGTCAACGGTTTCTGTCATACTTTGGGGACCTCCTGGAACCGGCAAAACAACAATCGCACAATTGGTTGCAAGACTCAGCGGCCGTAGATTTGTTGAACTTAGCGCCATTACGGCAGGTGTGAAGGATGTACGTGAGGTAATGGAGCGAGCCCGGGCAGATCGCGACGCCTACGGTGTAAATACCGTTCTATTTCTTGATGAAATCCACCGATTCTCAAAGGCCCAGCAAGACGCTCTTTTGCCGGGGGTTGAAAACGGTTGGATAGTTCTTATTGCCGCGACAACAGAGAATCCAAGTTTTTCGGTTATTTCCCCGTTGCTCTCGCGATCGCTTCTTTTGACTTTAACCGCACTTGATGACACCGATATCGTGATCTTGCTCAATAGGGCACTTTCTGCCCCTCAAGGTCTTGGCAATCAAGTAACCGCATCGTCTGATGTATTGGCTCAAATTGCCCTGATTTCAGGGGGAGACGCTCGAAGGGCACTAACCATTCTTGAGGCCGCGGCAACTGTATGCCTTGGTTCCAAACCCGATACAGATTTAGCGCAAAAGTTGACTAAACAACCGGTTTTGCTGACTGAGGAGCACGTTTCTGGGGCCTTAGATAGAGCTTTAGTTCGATACGACAAAGATGGTGACCAGCACTACGACGTAATAAGCGCCTTTATAAAGTCTGTTCGCGGTTCCGATGCCGATGCGGCAATCCACTATTTAGCAAGAATGATTGAGGCGGGTGAAGACTCAAGGTTCATCGCAAGAAGATTGATTATTTTGGCGGCTGAAGACATTGGTTTGGCTGACCCAGCCGCCCTTCCTTTAGCTGTGGCAGCTGCCGAGGCGGTTGCCCTAATTGGCATGCCAGAAGGCCGAATTCCTCTGGCTGAGGCAACCATCTACTTGGCGCTAGCACCCAAGTCAAATTCTGCGTATAACGCCATAAATTTGGCTATCGAAGACATTCGCGGTGGTCTATTTGGTGAGGTTCCGAAACCGCTCAGAAGCTCAAACCACTCTGGGGCAAAGGGTGCCGGCGCAGGGGTTGGTTACTTGTACCCGCACGACGACCCAAAGTCGGTCGTCTCACAGCGATATCTAGACGATAAGACCATGAATCGGATCTATTTCAGCCCAAAGAGTATTGGTGTTGAACGCGAGCTGGTTGAGAGATGGGCAAAGCTTCGTAGCATCATTCGCAACTTCAAAAAATAGCGAACGGCCCTTTATTCAAGGGCTATTGGCTGTTAGGATAGACAGGTTGCCGACTGGAGCATTAGATCGCGGCTGAACTTTTGCTCAATTCACGGTGCGACCCTCTTATAGCCGGAGGGTCCGTGGCAGAGGATCATCAGATCCGACTTGTGAACATTTACCGCTATTGGAATCTTTGATTCCACGAAAGGAACACGTGTCAAAAACTACACGTACCCGCAGCAAGACTCGCTTGTCGCGAGCTTTGGGGCTAGCACTTACCCCAAAGGCTGCAAAGTATCTAGAAAAGCGCCCGTACGCTCCAGGTGAGCACGGCCGCACCAAGAAGAAAGCCGATAGCGACTTCGCCGTTCGTCTTCGCGAGAAGCAGCGTCTTCGCGCTCAGTACGGTATTCGCGAGGCACAGCTTCGTAAGACCTTTGCCGAAGCAAAGCGTGCAGATGGTCTTACAGGTGAAAACCTAGTCGAGCTTCTTGAAATGCGTCTTGACGCAATCGTTTTGCGTTCAGGTTTTGCACGCACAATTGCACAGGCTCGTCAGATGGTTGTGCACCGCCACATTCTTGTTAATGGTGAGCGCGTTGACCGCCCATCTTTCCGCGTAAAGCCAGGTCAGCTTGTTCACGTTCACGCAAAGAGTGAAGTGACTGAGCCTTTCCAGGTTGCCGCTGCAGGCGGACACGTAGATGTTCTTCCTCCGGTTCCTGGATATCTTGACGTTCAGCTAGACAAGCTGCACGCAACTCTTACCCGCCGCCCAAAGCGCGCCGAAGTTCCAGTTACCTGTGAAGTTCAGCTTGTGGTTGAGTACTACGCGGCTCGATAAAACTAAGTATCAATAGGGGATTTCAGATGAGCGGTGGAGATATTGCAGCATTGGTAGCGGCAGGCGGTTTCGTACTGTTGGTGCTATTCACTGCGGTGCCATTGCTTAAGCTTGGGCGCGTTCTTGATGAGACACGAAACTCAATTCGTGACCTCAACGAGAGCATGTCCCCGCTGCTCACTGAACTAACCGAAACTGTTGTTGCAACAAACAAGCAGTTGGCGCGGGTAGACGTAATAACTGAAAACGTTGCTGAAGTAAGTTCAAACATAAGTTCACTGGTTGCCGTTTTTTCTTCGGCAGTTGGCTCACCTTTGGTGAAAATCGCGGGGCTTACTCAGAGCCTGCGTTCCGCACTAATCGGCAAGAAGAAGTAGGACCATCATGAAGAAGATCTTTTGGCTAACCGTTGGTATTTTTGCTGGCATTGAAATTAAGAAGCAATTGGATAAAAACCCTAACGCTCAAGCTCTTCTTGCCGATGCAACCGCTCGCGCAAAAGAACTAGGCGAGACAGCAACCGAGGCATTCCTTGATCGCACAGCCGAACTAACTGGCACGCCTCGTGCATCCAAGAACACTGCGGCTCGTAAGCCAGCCGCTAAAAAACCTGCGGCGGCCAAGAAGCCTGCCGGTAAAAAGTCACCAGCAACTAAGCCAGCAACAAAGTAATCGTGCAGACCGCCGAGATTCGCCGGCGCTGGCTCGATTTCTTCGAGAGCAAAGGCCACACAGTTGTTCCTTCAGCTTCGCTGATCAGTGAAGACCCTTCATTGCTTTTCACAGTTGCGGGCATGGTTCCCTTTATTCCATACATGAGCGGCTTGGTTCCGGCACCGTATTCGCGCGCCACTAGCGTTCAGAAATGTGTTCGAACCCTAGACATTGAAGAAGTAGGCAAGACAACCCGCCACGGTACTTTTTTCCAGATGAATGGAAATTTTTCGTTTGGTGACTATTTCAAAAAAGAAGCCATTGCATATGCGTGGGAATTCCTAACTGGTTCTCAAGATTCTGGCTGCCTCGGATTAGACGAGCAACTTCTGTGGGTGACCGTTTTTCAAGATGACGATGAATCCATCGATATCTGGCGCGAGGTTGCTGATATTCCAATGGAGCGCATTCAGCGCCGAGGAATGAAAGACAATTACTGGTCAACTGGCCAGCCAGGCCCAGCTGGCCCTTGCTCTGAAATTTATTATGATCGTGGTCCTGCTTATGGCCGCGAAGGTGGCCCAGAGGCAGATGAAGATCGCTACATAGAAATCTGGAACCTTGTTTTCATGCAGTACGAGCGTGGTGAGGGCACCGGTAAAGATAGCTTCGAGATTCTTGGTGAGCTACCTAAGAAAAACATTGACACCGGTATGGGGCTTGAGCGCGTAGCGTTTTTGATGCAGGGCGTAGAGAATCTCTACGAGATCGATCAGGTGCGCCCGGTACTTGATCTGGCCGCAAAACTTTCTGGCAAAACCTATGGAGCGAGTGTCGAAGACGACGTTCGCATGCGTGTTGTTGCCGACCACGTTCGTTCCGCATTGATGTTGATTGGTGATGGGGTCACACCAGCCAACGACGGACGCGGCTATGTTCTTCGTCGTTTGCTGCGTCGCACCGTTCGCTCAATGCGACTTCTGGGTGTGGAGCAGCCAACCTTCAAGGAGCTATTCGTGGCATCGAGAGATGCCATGAAAGATGCTTACCCAGAATTAGAAGCCGAATTCGACCGTATTCTTCGTGCAGCGGTTGGCGAAGAGGAAACATTCTTGCGCACACTCACAGCTGGTGAGGTTTTCCTAGATCAAGCATTAGCTGAGGTAAAAGCAGCTAATTCAAAGCACCTTCAGGGTGATGCTGCTTTCCTTTTACACGACACCTACGGGTTTCCAATTGACCTCACGCTAGAAATCGCAGAAGAGGCAGGGCTTACCGTAGATCGAGACGGTTTCAAGGCGTTGATGGCTGAACAGCGCGATCGTGCAAAGGCAGATGCTCGCGAAAAGAAGTTGGGTGGAACAGATCTGACTGTTTACTCGGACTTTCGCGCCAAGGGTGTAACCAAGTTCACAGGTTACGAGTCGCTTGAAGCCGATGCAATGGTTTTGGGTCTGATCGTAGAGGGTAAAGACGCCAAGTCGGCTTCTAAGGGTCAAATTGCCGAAGTAATTCTTGACGAGACGTCTTTTTACGCTGAATCCGGTGGGCAAGATTCAGACGCAGGTCTAATCGTCGGCGACGGTGTAGAGCTAGAAGTTATCGATGTTCAAAAACCTGTGAAGGGTTTGATTAGCCACAAAGTTCTTGTGCGCAAGGGCGTTATTGCTGTTGACATGAAAGTTTCAACACAGGTTGATTCAGAATGGCGACTTGGCGCACGTCAAGCTCACTCAGGAACGCACGTTGTGCACGCCGCACTAAGAGAAGTGCTTGGCCCAACGGCCTTGCAAAGCGGCTCTTACAACAAGCCTGGCTATCTGCGACTTGATTTCTCATGGGCGCAGGCCCTATCAACAGAGACCAAATCTGAAATCGAAGAGGTAAGCAATTTAGCTATTAGAAATGACCTAAGGGTTTCTGCTCAATTAATGAGCTTGCCTGAGGCTAAAACTTGGGGAGCCGTGGCGCTCTTTGGTGAGACCTACGATGAGAGCGTTCGTGTTGTTGAAATTGGCGGCCCATGGTCTAGAGAACTTTGTGGCGGAACCCACGTTGATCACAGCTCGCAGATTGGAATGCTCTCTTTGATTGGCGAGTCTTCTGTCGGCTCAGGATCTAGACGTCTAGAAGCTTTGGTTGGAATCGAAGCATTTCGGGCTTTCGCAGCCGAGAGAGCTTTGGTAGCGCGCCTGTCAGAGACGCTGAAGGCTCCAAGGGAACTTCTTGAAGAGCGACTTGCATCAACAATCGATGACCTAAAACTTTCCCAACGCAAACTATCTGCACTGCAGGCTGGCGCGCTTGCTACCAGAATTCCTGAATTCATCAAAGGCGCGACTCAAATTGCTGATACCAAGTTAGTTCTCGCTGAATTGGGTGAAGTTGGCTCCGTTGAGGATCTGCGTACGATTGCATTAGCAGTAAGAGACAAGCTGGCCGCTGAAAATGCAGTTGCGGCTTCCATTGCTACTATCGACGGCAAGCCAATGCTAGTGATCGCAACTACAGAGGCTGCAAGGTCCGCTGGGCACAAAGCGGGTGCTCTTGTTCGTATCTCAAGCAGCATTCTTGGCGGTGGCGGTGGAGGAAAAGATGACATCGCTCAAGGTGGCGGTTCAGATGTATCCAAAGTTAATGAAGCTATTGCAGCAATCAAGGAAGCGCTTAGGTCTTAGTGCGTTCCGGACGTCGACTTGCAGTTGATGTTGGCAAGGTGCGCATTGGCGTAGCTGTCTGCGATTTCCATGCGATTCTTGCTTCAGGTCTCGTGACAATTCAAAGAACCGATGACATTTCGTTGGCGATAACAACCCTGAAGGAACACATTCAGGAGATCAACCCGATAGAGATTTACGTTGGGCTACCTATAACAATGGATGGCTCACACTCGGCATCAACTGAAGATGCCCTTAGTTTTGCCAGGGTCTTAGAAGCAGAAACGTTTGCACCAGTGCGACTCATTGACGAACGACTGACTACCGTGGTTGCGGCTTCGGCGCTTAGGTCATCGGGCCGAGATTCCAAATCGGGTCGAAAAATCATTGACCAAATAGCGGCAACAGTAATCTTGGAGCAGGCACTTGAGATAGAAAAACATTCTGGAGCTATTCCGGGGCAGCCAATTGAGGAGTTTGATGACTAAGTTCATTCGTCGCAGAGTTCTCGCTCTAATGTTGCTGGTAGCCGTTGTGGGTGGCGGTTTTGCAGCGTATGCAAATCGCAGTCTCATTCGCACTGCTATAGAGCAACTACAGGGCAACGATTACCCTGGCCCAGGTTACGGTGAAGTGAAAATAATAGTGAATAGCGGCGATAACGGCGATATTGTTGCGCAGCAATTGGTTGATTCCGGTGTTGTCAAGAGCTTCAGAACCACTTACAAATTAATTATTGAAGAAAACTCAACCTTTTTTCCTGGAGTGTTTACTCTAAAAAGAGAAATGCGATCAATCGACGCTATTGCCGCTCTAACTGATATGAACTCGGCTTCATTGCAGAGGACCACAATAAAAGAAGGCTTGCGCGCTTCAGCCATATTCAAAGTTCTTAGTGAAGCCACCGGTCATTCAGTTGATGAATTTAGGTCATTATTTGAAAAGCCTCAGCAGTTTGGTCTAAGTCCCTCGTTGCCAAACATAGAAGGCTATCTTTTTCCTGCAACTTATACATTTGCTCCTGGCGCATCTGCAGATGAAGTTTTGCAAACGCTTGTGAATCGCATGAAACAAGAGACACAGTCCTTCGGCATTCCTGAGGCGAAGGTGCATGAAGTTCTTACTCTTGCATCTATCATCCAAAAGGAAGCCAGACTAAAAGGTGATTTCTATAAAGTCTCTAGAACGTTTCTAAACCGTCTAAACGATGGGATGCACCTGCAATCAGATGCAACTGTCTCTTACGGAGTAGGTGGTAACACGGTTAGCACTTCATCGGCCGATCGTTCAAATAAGAATGGGTACAACACCTATCTGAATCCTGGCCTTCCAATTGGGCCAATCGGATCTCCGGGAGCCGTGGCCATAGATGCGGCTTTGAACCCGGCAAAAGGCAAATGGCTTTACTTTTGCACCATCAACCTTGAAACAGGAGAAACTGTTTTCAGCGAGACCTACGCGCAGCACGAAAAGGCTGTTGCCCAATGGCTTGCTTGGATGAAGGACCATCCTGAATATGAATAAGAAATTTGCGGTACTAGGCTCGCCAATAGCTCATTCAAAGTCACCAAGCATTCACTCCGCAGCGTATCGGGTGCTCGGCGAAGACTGGGCTTATCACAGGCACGAAGTTGCTAAGGGTAGCCTGATGAAGTTCATAGAATCAACTGGCGCGGATTATTCGGGATTTAGTGTCACGATGCCGCTGAAAGAAAATGCCTGCACCTTCGCCGATGAAGTTGATGAAGTTAGCAATTTAACTAGGGCATCGAACACGCTGGCGTTCTTTGATGGCAAGTGGTTTGGCTTCAACACAGATGTTTTCGGAATCGTGCACGCCATCAGAGCCAAAACCTCGGCTGCAATTGAAACAAGTTTGATCATTGGCTCTGGTGCAACTGCCAAATCTGCGATGGTTGCCGTTGCCCAAATTTCACCTTCATCACGGGTCTTCGTTTATGCCCGCAACAAGAAGTCTGCCAAGTTGCTAGTTGAATTCGGCAAAGGCTTGGGGCTCAGGGTCAAAAGATCATTTCTATTGAACGGCAGGCTGTCGAGTTCAGATTTGATAATCTCAACTTTGCCAGGTGGAGCGTTAGACACTATTGCCCAGAGACTTACAGTTCGTTCAAGTTTTCAGCCAAAAGGATTGTTGCTTGACGTGGCCTACGACCCATGGCCGAGTCAAGTAGCCCAACTCTGGGCTACGCGTGGCGCCACCGTGACAAGCGGCAAAGACATGTTGGTGTGGCAGGCAATAGCGCAGATAAGAATTTTCAAGAACAGAAATGCTGCAGAACCGTTGCTAAATGAGATAGCTGTGCTTGAGGCAATGCGAATAGCTGTAGACGAATAATAGGTAATCAACCAACCGCAGACAGTGTCTATGGCAAAATGGATTTATGTTACGTTGGATCACCGCAGGGGAGTCGCACGGGCCTGAGCTCGTTGCCGTTCTAGAAGGCCTGCCAGCTGGAATAGCAATAACCACCGCTGATGTGCAAGATGCCCTTGCCAGACGCCGCCTTGGTTATGGCCGCGGTGCACGAATGAAGTTTGAGCAAGATCAGGTTTCACTATCTGGTGGGGTTCGTCATGGATTAACAATGGGCGGGCCAGTTGCCATTACAGTTGCAAACACAGAATGGCCCAAGTGGCAAGATGTCATGTCTGCAGACCCAGTAGCTGAGTCTCAGTTGACTGGCGCGCGAGCAGAGCCGCTAACCAGACCAAGGCCCGGTCACGCTGATTTCACTGGAATGCAGAAGTACGGATTCTTAGATAGCCGTCCGATTCTTGAACGAGCTAGCGCAAGAGAAACTGCAGCGCGTGTAGCACTCGGCGCCGTTGCATCTAGTTTCCTCAATGGACTTGGTATTCAACTGGTAACGCACACGGTTGGAATTGGTCCTGTGCTTGCAACAGCAGATTTAGATCTTCCAACTCCAAGTGATGTAGACAGGCTAGATGAAGATCCGATGAGATGTTTCAATCAGGAATTATCTGCGGCCATGATTGCCGAAGTCGACGAGTGTCACAAAGATGGAGACACCCTAGGCGGAGTTGTTGAAACGTTGGTTTATGGGCTTCCCCCTGGTCTCGGAAGTTTTGTGCACTGGGATCGCCGACTAGATTCGCAACTTGCCGGTGCATTGATGGGCATTCAAGCAATTAAGGGCGTAGAAGTAGGCGATGGTTTCGAGACTGCAAGGCGCCGCGGATCGGTGGCACACGACGAAATTCAAAGAGACTCTCAGGGCATTGTGCACAGGCTAACAGACCGCGCCGGAGGCATTGAGGGTGGAATGAGCAACGGCGAGATACTTCGCGTGCGTGCAGCCATGAAGCCTATTTCAACAATTCCAAAGGCACTTGCAACTATTGACGTTGCCACTGGTGAAACAGCGAAGGCACATCATCAGCGTTCCGATGTGTGTGCTGTTCCAGCGGCCGGTGTTGTAGCCGAGGCAATGGTTGCACTTGTATTGGCTAATTCAGTTCTTGAGAAATTCGGTGGAGATTCCCTAGCCGAAACAAAGAGAAACCTAGAAAGTTACATTGCAAATATTCCAAGCGTTTTAGCTTCCTCAGATTCAAGCAACTGGAATGCCTAATAAAGAAGAAGTAATCGTGCTTGTTGGCCCTATGGGGGTTGGCAAAAGCACGGTTGGCAAGAAATTAGCAAAGTCTCTTAAGGTGCCATTTTGTGACACCGATTCACTGTTGATTGAAAAATTCGGACCAATCGAGGACTTTTTTAAATCAAAAGGTGAGACTGCGTTTAGAGCGGTAGAGCACGAAGCACTCACTGAAGCGCTAAGCACACCAGGAATTGTTGCTACCGGTGGTGGTGCAGTATTACTACCAGAGTCTAGATTGGCTTTGAAAGCCGCAACAGTTGTGTACCTATCTACAGATGGAAAACACATGGGTTCAAGGCTTCGCAAAAGTTCAAGGCCACTAATCAAGAACGGCCTAGATGACTGGAAAAGAATTTACGAATCTCGCAAGAAGACATACGAAGAAGTAGCTGACATAGAAATCAATACTTCTGGGCATCCTCTTGCTCAAACAATCTCTGAGATTAGAGAAAGACTAGGAATCTAATGACAGCGCCAACTGTAATTCAGGTAAGTGGTGAATCACAATACGAGATCGTAATTGGGCGCGCTCTTATTGATGAAGTAGCAAAAGGTCTTGGCTCAAAGGTTTCTAAAGTACTTATTGTGCACCCCGTAGCACTCACCACCTCAGCGGAGTCGCTTAGAGAGTCCTTAGTTTCGGCCGGCTACGAAACAATATTGGCTGGTGTTCCAGACAGTGAAGATGCGAAGC
>JBDLUH010000018.1:0-16977 GCA_039805425.1 Actinomycetota bacterium | reverse complement strand
AAGTTTTTAGAATGCCTAGGTTGTCGCCAAAGTACAGCTGGTGATTTAGAGGCTGCTCACTTGGCTGGTTAGACATGAGCCCAATCTTAATCGCAGTTGTTAATCAGTTTGTTTTAACGCGCGGGAGGTGGCCAACACAGATGCCGCCTGCAAAACGGCCAACAGATAGAAAACCGCTGCCACCCCGCCACCGGCAATCAAACCAGCAACAGCGGGCATGGCAACCTGACCAAAGCGGTTGGCGGTTAGGCGAATGGCAATAGCAAGCCCGCGGCTGTCGGCGTTTGAAATGCGTGAAACCCAGGCCATTGTTGCCGGCTGGCCAATGCCCATGGCAAAGCCTGAAACCAGCATGATCACGGCAATAGACCAGAAGTCTTGCACCAAAGCAAGGGCAACCATGCAAACCAAAGTGACCACGGCGCCCCAAACCAAAATATTTTTGAGGCCAAGCCACCTGGTGATCTGACCAAGAATTACGCGCACCCCCATTGACGCCACAGATCTAATGGCCAGCAGCACACCAATTTCGGCAACGCTAATGCCAAGGTCTCTTCCAAATAATGGCAAGAAAATAAGAACAACATCAACCACCGATGTAGTTGCGCTTGCCACAAAGATTGCTGACTTGAAAGTTGGAACTGCCAATACCTCTCGCGCGCTTATCTTTGAGTTCGTTTTTTCTGCGACCGGTTGGTTCTCTTTCTTGGTTGACAGGGTAAAAACACTGACTATTGCCAACACGAACAGAAAAATGGCAAAGGTAAAGGCTGCGTTTGCGTCAACCCTCACTTCGCCAGAGTCTGCAAGCCAACCACCAATTAGCGGGCCAAAAGCGTGACCAAGCGATGCGTAAAAGGTAAAGAGGCCAAAGTTGCGTTCGTACTGCACAGACTGCGAGCGATTGGCAATCATGGTTTGGCCGCCAACCATGCAAAGTAAATGACCAATTCCAAGCATTGGCATGGCAACCATTAGTAGCGCGATGGAATCTACAAAGAGCAGACCAATTGTTGTTAGGGTCAAAATAATTGAACCCCACAGCATTGCGTATCCAGACTTGCCCTTGTCTACCGATTGCCCAATGCGAATTGCAAAAATCAGTGGTGCAAGAGCAAAAGTTGCACCGATTAAACCAACCAGTGCAGCATCTGCACCAAGCTCAAGAGATTTATAGGAAATTATTGGGCGAACCACATAGATGCCGCCCTGAATCATAAGAGTGTTAAATACAACGAGTGGCAGCCATCGGCTACCACTCGTTTGTATTTTGCTCATGGGTTGAGGTTACTGCTTAATAACTTTTGGCTTTAGCAGCTTCCACATCAATGGCCACAGCAACGCAATTGCCATCAGTGAGTATGTGACCCAAGTGAAAGGTGTGCCTAGTAGCGCACTTGCATCACCCTGACTTAGTTGCATGGTTCTGCGGAATTCAGTTTCTGCCATTGGGCCAAGAATTGCACCCAGAATAAGCGGTGTAATTGGATAACCAAATCGACGAAGCAACATACCTAGAAGACCAATTGCAATTGCAACAAGCAAATCAAATGTGGAATTCTTTAGAGCAAAAGCCCCCACCATTGCAAAAACAAGAATTCCGGCAAACAGGTAGTGCGCTGGAATGCGAAGCACCTGAACCCAAATTTTAATCAATGGAAGGTTAATTACCAGCAGAAGCAAGTTGCCTATGAATAGCGATGCAATTAGGGTCCAAACCAAAACTGGTTGTTCTGCAAATAGCATTGGTCCGGCATCAATCCTGAATTGCCCGAAAGCAGCCAACATAACTGCAGCGGTACCTGATGTTGGAATACCAAGGGCTAGCAAAGGCACCAACGCACCAGCGGCATTTGCGTTGTTCGCAGCCTCTGGGCCGGCAACGCCTTCAATTGCACCCTTACCAAATTCATCTTTCTTTTTGCTCAAGCGCTTTTCAAGTGCGTAGCTCAAGAAGGTTGGCAACTCAGAACCACCGGCCGGTAGTACACCGGTAGGGAACCCAATGGCTGTGCCGCGAAGCCATGGCCTCCAAGATCTTGACCAGTCGCTGCGTGACATTCTTGAAGAGCCGTTGAATTTATTGAGCGTGCCATTTTCTAAGTGGCCGGAGAAGGCAATGTGCAGCGCTTCACCTACTGCAAAAAGTGAAACAATCACAACCACTGTAGAGAAGCCGCCTAGGGCTTCAGCTGAACCGAATGTAAGACGAGGGGCTCCGGTGTTGGGATCTGCACCCACCAAGCCAATTACCAAACCCACCATCAGGGCAAGTAGCCCGCGAGTGATTGACTTACCCATCAACGAACTTACTGTGATGAATGCAAGCACCATCATGGCAAAGAAGTCGGGTGGAGTCATGGTTAGACCAAAGTCTGCAATTGTTGGTGCCGCTAAAGCCAAGATTCCGGTTCCAATTGCACCGGCTACGAACGATCCGATTGCGGCGGTGGCAAGCGCGGCGCCAGCTTTACCAGCGCGAGCCATTTTGTTGCCCTCAATTGCGGTCATTACTGAGCCAGATTCACCCGGAGCGTTCAAAAGAATTGAAGTGGTTGAACCACCAAACATTGCACCGTAATAAATTGCACAAAACATGATTAGCGCGCTTTGAGGTTCAAGCGTGTAGGTGATTGGCAACAGCAAGGAGATAGCAAGCGCCGGGCCAATGCCAGGTAGAACTCCAACTAAAGTTCCAAGCAGTGAGCCCAAAAGTCCAAAACCAAGGTTCACTAGCGAGAGTGAGTTTGAAAACCCCTCTATAAAGTTTGAGATGTCCATTACCACTCCTCTTCTACTACAACTTCGCTAGAGCCAAAGTTGAAGTCAAATCCAAGCGGCAATTTAATTTGTAGACCGTAGTTAAACGCAACGTAAAGCAAGACTGAGAAACCAGCTGCGATCAGAATAATGACATACCATTTTGTCTTTTTTCTGTTCAAAGCAAATGTCACAAGTGAAAACAGAATCGTTGATGAAAGCAAGAAGCCAATGTACTGAAGGCCGATTGCGAAAGCCAACAAACCAGCCAGCATTAGCAAAAGCGGTTTGAAGTGAACTTTTGAATCTGCCTCGCCGCCTTCAATTCCTTCTGGTTCTCCAACGTTTCCGCGAGCGACCGAGATCAATTGAATTAGCGATAGTGCAACAAGAATTGCTCCGATGATGCTTGGGAATGTTTTCGTTCCCACAAAGTCAACGCCCATGGCATCAGGTAACTGACTGGCGTCCCACAACACAACAACGCCCGCAACAAAGAGGAAGCTGGTAAAAACCAGCTCCCCCTTTGCAGAACGCTTTTTTTCTAGACTCACAAAAGCCCAGCGCTAGTTAGCAAGCCCTTCAAACCCTTTTCGGTGGTCTGAAGGAATGACTTCCACTTTGCACCTGGCAAGAATGCACCGAATGCGGTCTGGCCGGTTAGGTAAGTGTTGAATGATGTTGACTTTGAAACTACGTCAAGTGCACGAATAACAAGTGCCTGTGCCTTTGCTGGAGTCTGAGGAGGAAGCATGATGCCTCGCCAGTTTTCAACAACTACGTTCACACCACTTGCCTTCAAAGTTGGAGCAGAAACTCCAGCCAACTTGTTAGGTGCAGTAACCGCTAGAACGCGAAGGGTTCCGGCCTTTACATACGGTGCGAACTCTGAATAGCCAGAGATTCCAAATGCGTAGTTTGCATTGCTCAATAGGTCACCAGAAACTGTGCTCTTGGTTGGAACGTAGTTCATAGCCTTTACCAAGATGCTCTGGTCTTCAAAGATCTTTGCTGCAACAAAGTTGTCAACACCGCCGATGTTTCCACCAACGATTGCCATTGACTTTGGAGCCTTGTCTAGATCGGCCATAAGTTGCGCAACAGTCTTGTACTTTGAATCTGCCTTTACAGCAATTGCTGAGTACTCAGCCATCATGCGTGCGCCCGGTACACCAGAAGACACCATAGTTGTGCTCTTTGAAGTTAGTGCACCAGATGCCTGAGCAAAACCGGTAACACCGAGCTTGCCAGCCTTGCCGGCAAGAGTCTTGTTGAAGTAATCAAGAGTTAGGGCATAAGTAGCCTGCTTGTTTGGGGTAACTACAGGTTCTGACTTCAAAAGGCCTTCGGCCTTAAGTGCATCGGCAACTGCCTTACCGAACCCACCAAAACCTGAGGTTAATGAGTTTGGGATTACGATTTCGGCTGCAGAAAGAACTGGCCAGGTTGCGTAGTTCCAGATGGTCTTGCCGGTGAAGGTTCCCTTGGTTGCCTTCATGCACTTTAGGTCGCTGCCGTCAGCGCCCTTCTTGGCTGCTGTTTCGCCAACTTTGGCACATGAAGCGCCATAGGTAGCTGCCGAAGCTGCCACGTTTGCTGCGTTTGCTGCTGGGGCAAAGCTGATCGTTGATGCTGCCAACGCTAGCGCCGTTGCTGCGATTGTAAATTTCTTCACTTGATACGTCCTCCATGGATTGGATCGAGGACTCTCCGGCGGAAAGTCCGCGACGGTCGTTTGGGGTGTCAGTCTTACCTGCCAACCCCTGTGTTGACCGAAGACTGAGTCTCTCCACCACTATTTCTAGTGACCAAGTGCCCGGGCATTTCTGCCGGATATGTCGTTGCACTTGCTTTGGGATACTCCCCCAGTAATTTATGAATCTACTCTGGTAAATTCCCGCCGAACACGCTTTTTCGTAACGTTTTGGTAAACGAACCACGCTGGCTTCAAAAATCATGTGGCTACATAATTAGAGGTATGGAACCTACAGTCATTCACAACACCGATGCACACAGCTACGAGATTTTTATCGGTGCTGAAAAAGTTGGCAATCTT
This sequence comes from Actinomycetota bacterium, assembly GCA_039805425.1. Taxonomy (GTDB): domain Bacteria; phylum Actinomycetota; class Actinomycetes; order Actinomycetales; family Microbacteriaceae; genus Rhodoluna. The sequence continues at coordinate 12,161 of JBDLUH010000018.1, read as the reverse complement.
GACTACAGCTTGATGCTGAACGAGATTCACTTCACCCACACGGGGGTTGACCCAAAGCACCAGGGAAAAAACCTGGCCGCAATTTTGACCAAGTGGGCCTTGAATGACGTGCGTGAGCAGGGCAAGTACATGGTTGTGCCGGTTTGCTCATACACAGTGCGCTACATGGATAAGCACCCAGAGACTCAAGACCTACTGCTGAACCCTATTGAAGAGGCTGTTGCGATGTGTGCACTGCCAAGCGATCATCTAGCCAAGAAACTAGGTCTTCAATAACCTCATCTTTGTTGGTCTCATTGAAGATTTCATGACGAGCATCGTGGTAAACCACTAGCTCCACATCGTGCACTCCGGCTTTGCGATAGGCGTCTAGCAGGCGCTTGTTTCCTTTTTCGCCGCCCAGCGGGTCTTCGCTGCCAGCCATCAAGAAAATTGGCACGTGGGAATCAATTTGCTTGCTTGGAATGCCCATTAGTTTGGCGGCATTGGTGATGCCAAAAACTTGAATTGCATTCTCTGGAAAGTTCTTAGGGTCAGCCAGAAACTCTCGGCCAACCTCTTCGTCGCGGCTCAACCACTCGTAACCAGAGGCATTTGGGGTCTTTGCCCACTTCTTATTGAAGCCAGAGCTTGGGGTAACCCCCGGAATCAAAATTGACGAACCCGATAACACCAGGCCGTCGTACTCATCGGAGTATTTGTTGAAAATACGCTGGGCAATCATTGAGCCCCAGCTGTGGCCAATAAGCACCAAGGGTTCCTCTGGGTTTTCGCCCACGATTATGTGGCTAAGTTGGCGCACGCCTTCGAAAACTGCGGCCATGCCGCCCTTGCCAAGATTTCCCTGCTTTTTGGTGGTGCCCTCGGCGGTCATGCGCAAGCCGGTTGAGCCGTGGCCGCGATGATCGTCGGCGTAAACGCTATAACCGGCGCGGTTTAGGGCTGCAGCCAGGTGGTCGTAGCGGCGGGCATGCTCGCCCAAGCCGTGCACCAATTGCACGCAGCCTTTTGGTTGGGCCACAGGCCATTCGTAGAAGGTGATGTCGATGCCCTGGGCATCGGTGTAGGTTCGCAGAATCGGAAGAGCTGTCATATAAAAAGACTACGCCCCGGTTTGGTCTAGGCCTCTTTAGTTATCTCTACCGTTACAAAAAGTTCGCTGGCAAACGGGCCGGCATAAACGCCGCGAAGCGGGGGCACGTCGTCATAGTCGCGACCGCGGCCAACAACCACGTGACGATCGTTTACATCGCAGTCATTGGTTGGGTCAAACGCAAACCAAGAACCCGCCCACCACTCAACCCAGGCGTGAGATTCACCTACCGCGGTGACGCCAAGCTTTGGTGATGTGTCTGGGTGCAGGTACCCGCTTACATACCTTGCTGGAATTCCAACTGCACGAAGCGCCCCGATAGTTACGTGTGCAAAATCTTGGCAAACACCAATCTTGCTGCTCCACGCTTCAGAGGCTAATGAGTTGACACCGGTAACGCCGTGCTTATAGGTAATGGCCCCAAATACTTTTTGACAAACCGCCAACGCGGTTTCGTGTGGCGTTAGAGTTTCGGCAAGTTTTTTTGCGAACTTAGACACCTCGGCCGGAGGTTGAGTTCGTTTAGTTTGAGCAACCGCGTCGGTAAGTTCAAGCGAGCTAACTATTTCAGTGGCAACATCTGCCCAACCTAGGCCTGGTGCTGGGGTGATGTGCGGGCGCAGTTCAACAGTTGAAGTTGAGGTGATAGTTAGTTCACTGTGCGGTTCTAAAACTTCAAACATCACGGCTCGAGTATTAAAGTAGTCAAAATATTCATGCACTGACCCATGTGGTTGCACATCTAGCTTGGTTGCAAAAACCACTTGGCTTTCATCGCGAACCGGCAGAAGTCTGGCCTCGTTATATGAAGCTGCCACCTCACCCTGATATTTGAAACCGGTGGTGTGCACAATTTTGTAGCGACTCATGAAACCTCGCCAATCCAATGTGGCAACGCATTGACCGGAAAGTATCTTGCGCGAATAGCTTCAGAAATTTCATTGATGCCCTCTTGAAGCACATTCATTTCTTGAGTCAAGTTAGCAAGAATGTCTGGCGCCGAACGATATTCCAAATTCGTTCTTAGTTGTGTTAACTGCCGTAACCCCAAGTCACTAGTTCCAACTCGATCGGTGCTCGGCGCCAGATCACTCAAGCAGCGCTCGGCGCGACTAAGCGCAAATGTAACCGAACGCGGGAATATGCGGTCAAGCAAGAGAAACTCCGCCGCATTGGTAGCGCTAGGAACGCCACGATATGTGCGCAGGTATGCCTCGTAGGCACCGCAGCTGCGCAAGATTGTTGTCCACGATGGTCCGCTTGCCTCAGTCAACTCTGAGGTGGCAAGCAGTCGTGCAGTCATGTCAACCCGCTCCAAGGAGCGCCCTAAAGTGAAGAAGGTCCACGCTTCATCGCGTGAGGTTGAACTCTCTACGATTCCAACGGCAAGAGCGGTTCGCTCTCTAACCCAACCAAAAAAGTCGTGGGCGCGTTCGATCGATACTTTGCGCGGCATGCGCGATCTGGTGGTATTGAGGCATTCCCAAAGCTCAGTAGAAACAATCTCGCGCACGCGCCGGGCGTTTTCACGGGCTGCATTCAGTGAGCTGGCAATAGAGCTTGGCTCGTTGCGATCTACCGACAAAATGTTTAGTAGGTCTTGGCGGGTTAGTTGGTGCGGGTAGTGGGGGTCTGAACCAATTACCTCAAGCAGTGAGCGGCAGGCGGTATCTTCATCAACCCAAGGGTCTTCAAGAAGAAGCTGCAGGTGAACATCTAATAGGCGCGAGGTGCCGTCGGCTCGTTCTACATAACGGCCAATCCAAAACAGAGACTCTGCGATTCGGCTAAGCATCTGTGGTTGCCTCCTGCGTTGAAGTGGTTTGCTGCTGTTGCTCTTGCTGTCTTGTGTAACCTGAATCGGCAGATGACTGCGAGGCAACTACAGAAGAAACATTTGAGTTTGTGGAGATTTTTGGTTTTGTTTTATCTCGATCAACACCAATTACCCAGGTATCTTTTGAGCCACCACCCTGCGATGAATTGACAACAAGTTCACCCTCAGGAAGAGCTACGCGGGTTAGCCCGCCGGGTAGCACCCAAACATCATTGCCATCATTGACGGCAAACGGTCTTAGGTCAGCGTGACGTGGGCGAAGACCTTCTTCAACAAGTGTTGGAATAGTTGAGAGTTGAACAACCGGTTGGGCTATCCAACCACGCGGATCTTTTATTAATCGTTTACGTAAATCTTCTAATTCTTTTTTGTCTGCGCGTGGCCCTACAACCAAACCCTTACCGCCAGAGCCGTCTACTGGTTTCACAACCAATTCGTCAAGACGATCAAGCACCTCTTCAAGACTGGCTCTCTCTTCCAGTCTCCAAGTTTTTACGTTTTCGATTACCGGTTCTTCACTCAAGAAATATTTAGTGAGATCAGGCATGTAGGTATAAACCAATTTGTCGTCGGCAACTCCATTGCCAACAGCATTGGCAAGAGTCACGTTTCCGAGTCTTGCTGCGTTTAGTAATCCGGGTGGGCCCAGCACGCTGTCTGCGCGAAATGCTAGTGGATCCAAAAATTCATCATCAACGCGGCGATAAATAACATCAACGCGGCGAGGCCCCGCAGTGGTTCGCATGTAAACCTTGCCACCGGTGCAAAAAAGATCGCGGCCTTCAACTAGCTCAAGCCCCATTAGACGAGCAAGCAAAGTGTGTTCAAAATATGCGCTGTTATAAACACCCGGGGTAAGCACAACAACAACCGGGTCAGTCACTCCACTTGGTGCGGCAGCGCGAAGCGCGGCAAGTAACTTATTTGGATAATCACCCACCGGTTGAATTCGCATCTGCTGAAAAAGCTCTGGCAGGGTCTGAGCCATCACGCGACGATTTGAAATTACGTAGCTAACACCCGATGGAACTCGAACGTTGTCTTCAAGTACTCTCCAGGCGCCAAGTTCGTCACGAATTAAATCGATTCCACTCACTTGAATGCGAACCCCGTTAGCTGGGTCAATGCCGTGGGCAGCTCGGTGAAAATGAGCCGATGAGGCAACCAGGGCTGCGGGCACCACTCCGTCGCGAATGCAATTCTGCGGGCCGTATATGTCGGCCAAGAAAGCCTCAAGTACCTTTACTCGTTGCTTTACGCCGGCTTCAAGAACATTCCATTCGTTCTTTTCGATTACTCGCGGAACCGCATCCAGTGGGAACGGGCGCTCTTCTCCGGCAAAGTCAAAGGTCACACCTTGGGCAAGGTAAGAGTCTGCCAGGGCATCGGTTCGGCCTCGAAGTTCGGCTTGAGACATGCCAGCTAGGGTCTCGTGAATCTTCTTATATAGGTGTCTGACCTTGCCGGGGGCCGAGAACATCTCGTCATAGGCGTTGCTAGCAAGCCCCGGGGCTTTATCGGGGTAGGTCTTGAATAGATCTCCCATGTTCACAAGTTAGCCCCGGGTTATTGCGCCCGTGTTTCGAAGATGGGTCTAGCAACGAACATATTTAGGCTTGGTGAGAGCCCCCGATTGGCACGGGGCTCCCAGCCAGAGTCCAGACAACTCCCAGACTTGGAAACCAGACTGACCTTATGTCCAATTCACCACAGAGCCAGCTTCACCTGGTTGAACCCAATAAACAGGTTCGCATAGGTGAACGCAAGGTGGTTAGGGTCAAAAGAGCCCAAGACATCATTGAGACCATTGCCTGGTCTATCGTGCTGGCCGTGCTGGTGATGTTTTTGATTGATGGTGGTCTTAAATACATCACCGATGTGCCTTCGGCCCTAAATGCGCTTAGCCGGCTTACCTCTTTATTAGGTACTGCTCTGCTTTTGATTCACATGCTGTTGGTAGCCAGGGTTCCCTGGATAGACAAGTTCTACGGGCACGACGGCGCCACGGTTGCCCATAAAAAACTTGGCAAACCTGTGATGTATTTCATAGCCGCTCACTTTTTGGCTTCGCTGATTGAGTACTCAATTACCAATGGTGAAGACCTGGTCTCAACTTTGTTTTGGTTCATCACCGATGTTCAAGACATGTTGCTGGCCACAATTGGGTTTGTTCTTATGGTGGCAGTTGTTGTAACCTCGCTGAATTTTGCGCGTAAAGCGATGAGCTACGAAGCCTGGTTCTTTGTGCACCTGCTCTCTTACGCTTCGGTCGCCGCTGCGATTCCGCACACCATCACAGCCGGCAGCGATATTGCCGGCAAGCCCGTGCAAACAACAATTTGGGTTGCGCTGTATCTATTTGTATTTCTAAACATTCTTTGGTTCCGCGTTTGGATTCCGATTCGCAAATCATTTCGCAAACGCCTGGTGCTCTCTCACCTTGTTCGCGAATCTTCTGACACCACTTCGCTTTATCTGACCGGTAAGCACTTAGACAAAATTGAAGCGGTATCTGGCCAGTTCTACTTCTTGCGCGTGATGACGCCAAGTCAATGGTGGCGCCCTCATCCATTCTCAATTTCTGCTGCGCCGAATGGTAAGTACCTGCGTTTCACCATTGGAGATCGCGGTGACGACACCAAGCTAATGCAAAACATTAAACCTGGCACCGCAATTGCAATTGAAGGGCCCTACGGTTTATTTACTGAGGAACGCCGCACCAAAGAAAAAGTTGTGCTGATTGCATCGGGTATTGGTATTCCACCTATTCGCACTTTGGCAGAATCTATGGCCGCGCGCCCTGGTGACATCACCGTTATTTATCGCGTTCGCAATGCTCAAGATGCATCACTGCTTGGCGAGATGCAAGAGGTTTGTCGCCGCCGAGGTTTCCAGTTGCACGTGGTCGAAGGGCCTCGTGGTCCAAAAAATTCTTGGCTAAATGATGATGCCTCTGGTAACCCAGATGTAGCGCGACTAGTAATGATGGCACCGCACGTTAGCGAAGCCGATGTTTATGTTTGTGGCCCACAGGTTTGGACAGAAAGTGTGCTGAAGTCCATTCGCAAAGCTGGCACACCGGTAGACAACATTCACGCAGAGGAGTACGCCTGGTGAGAAAAGCAACTAAAAATATTGTTGGCGTACTAAGCCTTGGTGTGTTGGCAACATCATGGTCAATTGGTCAGGCCGCTGAATCAGGTTTGGTAGTTGGTGCCACCAACGCTGCGACCAATGCTGCAACACCGGAACCAAGCGCCTCGGCAAGTTCCGAGCCAAGCGCCAGCTCCCAGGCGAATGCACAGTCGAATACACAGCCAAGTGCAAGCGCATCAGCAAAACCCACACCAACCAAGACGGCAACCAGTGCGGCAAAATCGGTGACAAAAAAGAGTGACTCAATCAGTTACGTTGCCGAGAAGCGTCAGGGCGTGATGCAGATCTCTGTGACTAAGCAGGGCTCAACCATCACCGCAATCAACATCCTTTCTGGAGGCACAGAGGGTGGTCAGTGGGCAACCGTTCCAGACCTACTAGCCCAAGCGGCAATTGACGCCCAGGGCTCAGACTTTGGCAACATCAGCAGGGCTACTCACACCACAGAGGCCTTCAAGACCGCATTGGAGACCGCTCTTGCCAAATTCTAAAAACCTTATGGCTAACCCGTTTACAAAGAAGCGCCCCTGGGTAGCCTCAACCATAGTGCTGGTTCTGGCCAGCGTTGCCGGTGCTTTGGGCATCAACTATTTGTGGCTCAATCCGGTTTCTGATTTGTCTGGCTCTGCCGATGGCACCACCGGAACCAAAACGGCATCGGGTAATGCAATTGAATACCGATACGGTGTTGTGCAATTGGAGGTAACGGCAACAAACGGCAAGATTGAAAAAATCGCAGAGGTGCAGGCAACCGCATCATCTGGCTACATGCAGGCTTTCCCATACCTAAACGAGATGGCACTAAAAGCACAGTCTGCCGATTTTGGAAACCTATCAGGCGCAACATTTACTTCTGAGGCTTACGCTCAGGCACTCGCTAGCGCACTTAATAAGTTGGGTTAATGAATTCAAATACGGTAACTACTTTCGAGCATGTTGAGGTTTGCATGGGCACCACGTTTCGCTTTGCCGGCAGAAGCCCACTTCGTGAAGCCGACACCCAAAATGTGATTGCTCAAGCCTGCGAAATTTTGCACGAAGCCGACAGAACCTTCAGCTTGTATAAACCAGAATCTCCTTTGTCACGCCTAGCTAGAGGCGAGACATCGGTTCGTGAACTGCCTCCGGTGGTTGATGAAATATGGAACGAATGTGATGCTTGGCAGAAGGCAACCGATGGTTGGTTTAGTGCCATGACTCCGCAGAATACTTTTGATCCGTCAGGTGTTGTAAAAACCTGGGCGGCTAAACGTGCGGCCGAATATATTTTTCAGGCTGGAATTGAAGACTTCACCATGAATGCTGGCGGTGATGTTTGGCTTTCAAATAAATTAAGCAGCGACATCGATTGGCGAATCGCTATTTCTAAACCAATATCCATTTCGTCACCAGATGCCGGCGTGCTGACAGTGATTGATTTAAAAAACACCGATTACCTAGCAATGGCAACCAGTGGCTCTGCGGAACGCGGTAACCACATTTGGGATCCAAAGTCACCCAGTAAATCGTCACCAACCGAACTGGTTCAGGTGAGTGTGGTGGCAAATGATTTAGTCACTGCAGATGTTTGGGCTACCGCTGCATTCGCCGAAGGAATTCGCGCAGTAGAACACCTAAACAAAATAGAAGGCATTGAAGCACTGTTTGTTTCAGCCAGTGGTGAGCTTGCCGCCACCGATGGATTTGCGGCGCTGTTCGCTAAATAAAAGTAACTATTCCTGCCAGAGGCTTGGAGCTTCTTCTTTGCCCTTTGGCAATGATGTTTGCTCTGCCCACTGCTTAATCCACTTTGGCAATACCGGTTCAGCTCCTTGCCAGCCACCCAGTTGTTCAAGAACTTCTGCCGGCGTCACAATTCCATGCGAGCGCTTTAAGAAACGAATGCGAACAACGGCCTTGGTGTAGATCTCGCCACCAACCACAAATCGCTGTTCAAAGTAAACGGCCTGGTCATCGGTGCCGATTACTTTGCTCTCAAGCACGAATTTCTGCCAAGGCATTAGCGATTTTCTAAAGGTAATGGTTTCGGCAACTACCACCGGGTACCAGCCCAATTTCTGCCACTGTTGCCAAATGCCTGCGCGCATGGCTAGGTCGTATCTTCCAAGGTCCAGAAGAGACAAAAAGATACCGTTATTCATGTGCCTAAAGATGTCTAGGTCTGATGGCCAGACTCTAAATGTGCGCTTACCAACCTCTAGCCATGACACCTTTGGGCGAAATCGCATAGTTAATAGGTCAAATAGCAACCTGAACCATAGGTTCATTACCAGATAGCCACTCGCTCGGCCGGGTCAAGCCAAAGCTTGTCGGCAGGCTGAACATCAAAGGCCTCATAGAAAGCACCAATGTTTCGAACAATCTGGTTGCAGCGGAATTCCGGTGGTGAGTGCGGGTCTGTGGCCAAACGTTGCAAGACCATCTCGTCTCGGCCAATTGCACGCCAAGACTGGCTCCAAGCAATAAAGAATCTTTGCGCTGCAGTTCTTCCGTCAATCACTGGGCCCTCTGTGGTACCCAGAGAATCCTGCAGTGAAAGTAGATAAGCCTTATAGGCAATTTCTAGTCCGCTTAGATCGCCAATGTTTTCACCAATGGTCAGTTCACCGTTCACCTTGTGCTCGTCACCAAGCTGCTCCGGTGAAAGTTGGTTGTATTGCTCAATCAACTTTCCGGTTAGCTTTTCGAAAGCTACACGGTCTTCGTTGGTCCACCAAGACTGCAGTGCTCCGTCTCCGTCATACTTTGAACCTTGGTCGTCAAAACCATGCCCAATCTCGTGACCAATAACTGCACCAATGGCACCAAAGTTAATTGCGTCGTCAGTTTCAAGTGAGAAGAACGGCGGTTGCAAAATTGCTGCCGGAAAAACAATTTCGTTGAAGCCAGGGTTGTAATAAGCGTTTACTGTTTGCGGTGTCATAAACCATTCATCGCGATCAAGTGGTGCGCCAATCTTTGCCGCTTCGCGTTCGTGTTCAAATGCATTTGCGCGACGAACATTGCCAACCAAATCATCACGCTTTATTTCTAGCGATGAGTAGTCTTTCCACTTATCTGGGAAACCAATCTTTGGTGTGAACTTGTCTAGCTTCACCAAAGCCTTTTGCTTGGTTTCATCGGTCATCCAGTCAAGGTTCTTAATGCTTTCGCGGTATGCCCCAATCAAATACTGAACCAATTCATCCATGCGCTTTTTTGCAGCCGGTGGAAAATGCTTTTCAACATAAATTTGACCAATCACTTCGCCAAGTGAGCCCTCAACCAAAGAAACAGCGCGCTTCCAACGGGCGCGGTTTACCGGGGCACCGGTTAGCTTGGTGCCGTAAAAAGCAAAACGCTCGTTTACAAAGTCATCGCTCAAAAGTGAAGCCGCTGAACCAATAACCTTCCAGGCCATCCAAAGCTTAATTACTTCAAGATTTTCTTGCTTATAAACATTTGCAAGGCCGGAAAAGAAACTAGGCATCATCACAACGGTTTCTGCAAGAACTTTTTTGTCAAGCTCTGCGCCCGCAAGCCATAATGACCAATCAAAAGTTGCTGTTGCCTTTTGTAAATCAGCAAAGCTGGTTAGGTTATAAGTTTTTTCAGCATCGCGTGAGTCCACGTTGTTCCAGTGCACTGCGGCGAGCGCGGTTTCAAACTCCATGATGCGGTGTGCGGCTGCATCTGCATCGGTGTTTGACCAACCGGCAAGGTGCAGCATCTGGGAAATGTGCGGCACGTAGGCATCGCGAATTTCGGCGTGCTTTTCTTCGCGGTAGTAGGCCTCATCTGGCAAGCCAATTCCGCCGTGGAAGAGATTCACAATGTAGCGGGACGGGTTACCCGGATCGTTGTCTACGTATGAACCAAACAGGCCGCCAATGCCGTGCTTCGAGAACTCTCCCATCAGCTTGGTTGCCTCATCGAGTGTGGTCAGGTGCTCAATCAGATTTAGCTCGGCCGCTATCGGGGCCGCACCTAGTTCATTGGCGCGTGCCTCATCCATGAATGAGGCATACAGATCACCAATTTGCTGGGCTGGGCTGCCCAGCGGCGCACCCTTGGTCTCGGCAGCGGCAAGCAAAATCTCTTTTACTGCAGCTTCGGCGTCATCGGCCAGCATATGAAAAGAGCCGTACATGCTCTTATCTTCTGGAATCTCTGTTTCGGCGAACCACTTGCCATTTACATGGCGAAATAGGTCATCCTGCACTCGAATGGTGTGGTCAATAGAGGTCTCTTCAATGCCTGGCTTCATGCTCATCCCTTTATCCTAAGAGCTCTGCGGCCCTTAGCTGCAGGCTAGCCAGCAGAAAGTGGCGCGCGTAGAATTAGCCCTATGGAGCTCCAGAAAATCATCTTGTACTACGGCTTTGCGCCGGTTGCCGACCCCATTGCTATGAAGCTATGGCAGAAGACCCTCTGTGAGTCTTTGAACCTAAAGGGCCGCATCATTGTTTCAAAGCACGGCATCAACGGCACTCTTGGCGGCAACATGTCTGACCTAAAGAAGTACGTTCGTGCAACCAAGGAGTTCCCTGGTTTCGGCAAGATTGACTTCAAGTGGTCAGATGGCACCGGCAATGATTTTCCTCGCCTTTCAGTAAAGAATCGCAGCGAACTCGTGGCCTTTACCACCCCCGATGAAATCACCGTGGAAAAGTCTGGCATTACCAACGGCGGTAAGCACCTAAAGCCTGCGGCAGTCAACAAATTGGTTGAAGAGCGCGGCGATGAAGTTGTGTTTTTTGATGGTCGAAATGCATTCGAGGCACGCATCGGAAAGTTTAAGAACGCTGTGGTTCCAGACATTCAGACTTCACACGATTTTGTGGCTGAGATTGAAAGTGGAAAATATGACCACCTAAAAGACAAGCCAATCGTCACCTACTGCACCGGTGGCATTCGTTGCGAAATTCTTTCGGCGGTAATGATCAACCGCGGTTTTAAAGAGGTCTACCAAATTGATGGCGGCATTGTTCGCTACGGTGAGAAATTCAAAGACTCGGGGCTATGGGAAGGCTCGCTATATATTTTTGATGATCGCATGGTTCAAGACTTCAGCGATGACACAAAAGTTATCGGCGAGTGTGAAGGCTGTGGTGGTGCAACAAATGCCTTCCGCAATTGTTCCCACGCCGGCTGCAAAGATTTGATTTTGCTTTGCGACGCTTGCTATGCAGACCCTAAGCACTTAGAGCACAAGGCAACGCACACACGTGGAAAACGCGAGGCCTCAGTGGGTTAATGACCCACTGGCCGAAGCCACCACTGGTTGAGAGTCACTTGTTGCATCTCCAAATCACGGAACAAATCGGCTAAAAGAAGTTAAAAGAAAAACCCCCACCGACACATAGTGGGGGTTTTCTTTTTATCTATTGGAGGGAGGCTCGAGTGCAAGCGATATTTAAGTTTTTAGCCGCGAGACATCTTCATGCGCTTGCCGTGATCTTTACCATGGTCCATTCCGCGATCACCCTTCATGCCCTTGCCTTCACCCATAGCTGGGGCGGTAGGTGCAACATAAGCTGCGGTGAGTGCGCTTCCAGAAGTTGCGGTTGCAACTCCAGCAGAATCTGTGGTCACGGTAACTAGCGTGCCAACGCCTGCTGAGTTATAGACAGCCAACTTAACTGCGCCAGCAGTTGCCGGTGCGTCTAGCTTCAAAGAGTAAGAAACTACATTGGAAGAATTCACATTAGCTTCGACTTTTGCAGGCTTACCGCCGGTGGTTGGTTGAGTAGCTGGAATTGCTGTTGCATCGTCGGCCAACTTATAGGCAACAAATTTTGCACCACGAACAATCTGTCCAACGTTTGTAACGGTTGAGGGAATGTCGGTGATTGAAACTGCAACTGATGCGTGCAGGTGAGCGGCCTTGAATTGGGTACTGGTGCTTGTGCTGTTTGAGTCTGAGGTTGCTGCGAAAGATGGGGCAGCCAGTGCCATTGAGAAAATCGTTGCTGCCGAAGCCGCAATGATTGCTGAACGCTTGATGTTCATAATTTGATCCTTTGTTTGGATTCGATCAGGGGAAAATCGAATTAGTTATAAGTTATGAAAGTTTTGAAGCACAGGTTGGAAAAC
>JBDLUH010000017.1:0-17490 GCA_039805425.1 Actinomycetota bacterium | reverse complement strand
CGACTTTGGCGTTGGTGGCTTTTGGTTTGGTTGCCATTAGTGGTGTGTCTTCTGCGCTAATCAGAATCACAAAGTTTGAAGATATTTTCAGCTCCTACGGCGTACTACTAATACTTAAAGTTTCAGCCCTGGTATTGCTTGCTGTGCTTGGTGCAATTTATCGAACCCGATTGATTTCAAAATTGCAAGACGGCGCAGCAGTTGCAAAATCTTTCTTTGGTTTGGTGGCCGTTGAATTTGTAATCATGGGCACGGCAATTGGCTTTGCCACCGCACTGGCCAAGACGGCACCACCGGTTGACGGCAACGGAATTATTGATGTGACCCCGGCGCAGTTACTGACCGGTGAGCCTCTGCCGCCAGAGCTAACCCCAATTCGTTGGCTAACCGTGTGGAAGCTTGATTTGGTTTGGGCCATCATTTGCGTGGCCGCAGTAGCCGCTTACCTGGTTGGCGTTCGCCGGCTTGCCAAGCGCGGTGACAAGTGGCCAATTTTGCGAACCGTTTCTTGGGTCACCGGAATGGCGGTGCTGTTCTACACAACATCGGGTGCATTGAATGCCTACCAAGAGTACCTATTTAGCGCCCACATGATTGGCCACATGATTTTGGCCATGGGAATTCCGGTGCTGTTGGTGCCTGGCGCACCTGTAACCCTATTGATGCGCGCTGTTGAAAAACGCACCGATGCCTCGCGCGGTGTTCGCGAGTGGGTGCTTTGGGCGGTGCACACCAGGTACGCGCGTTTTGTTGCCAACCCACTAGTTGCGGCGGTGTTGTTCGCTAGCTCACTGGTTACGTTTTACTACACACCATTATTCAGTTGGGCCACTCAAGAGCACATTGGGCACCAGTGGATGGTGGTGCACTTTTTAATCACCGGTTACCTATTTGCCCAAGCATTGATAGGAATTGACCCGGGCCCGGTTAGGTTGCCTTATGCGGCCCGATTGTTGCTGCTGATTGCCACAATGGCGTTTCACGCTTTCTTTGGTTTGAGCCTGATGGATGGCGATGGCCTGCTGCTTGCCGATTGGTATGGAGCAATGGGTAGAACCTGGGGCGAGAGCCCACTTGCCGATCAGCACACCGGTGGTGCTATTGCCTGGGGCATTGGCGAGCTGCCAACTGCAGCACTGACCATCATTGTTTCAATTCAGTGGTTCAAATCAGATGCACGCGATGCAAAACGCCTTGATCGCCAAAGCGACAGAACCGGAAATAAAGACGTAGAAGATTACAACGCTATGCTCTCTAAGCTTGCCGCTCGCGATAGCGCCATTGATGCTCGCCGCAATAAGGCAGGCGAATAATGGAAATCGTTGAACTTTCGCCAGAGCAGCAAAATCTTTTTGATTACATCGAAGACTCAGAAAACAATATTTTTGTCACAGGCCGTGCCGGCACCGGCAAGTCAACCCTGCTTACCTACTTCATTGAGAACACAGAGAAGAATGTTGCGGTTTGTGCGCCAACCGGTGTCGCCGCTCTAAATGTTGGCGGTCAAACCATTCACTCGCTTTTTGGTTTTCCGTTTGGCCTGCTTGGTAACGAAGACCTAGGTCGTCACATGCATCGCCGCACGCGCGAAGTCTTGAAGACCCTTGACGTTTTAGTGATCGATGAAATATCGATGGTGAATGCCGACATGATGGATGCAATCTCACGTGCCATGGGAATTGCGCGCGGAAAACGCAAGCTGCCATTTGGTGGTGCGCAGGTTGTGATGTTTGGTGACCCGTATCAGCTTGCTCCAGTGCCAGGCAATAACGAAGAACGTGCCTACATGGCCGAGAACTACGAGAGCCCTTGGTTCTTTGATGCGCATGTGTGGCGAGAAGATTCTTTAGAGCGCTACGAACTAAACGAGATTTTTAGACAACACGATGAGCACTTTAAAACTATTTTGAACGCAATTCGCGATGGCTCTTGCACTCAAGATATGTTGGACTTTATAAACCAGGCCGGTAATCGTTTTCCAAAAAACGAAGAAGTAATTCGCTTGGCAACTATCAATGAATCGGTGAATGCGGTCAACCGTACTCGCATGGCGAAGCTAACCACCGAGGTCAAAAAATTTGATGCCATCTACAGTGCGGCCGATCAGCAAGCTTTTGGTCGAAACCTACCTGCCGAGCCAGTGCTTGAACTAAAAGTTGGCGCCCAGGTTATGTTCATCAAGAACGATGATGGTGGTAAAAAGGGCAGCGATGGCGGTTCAATTCGCCGCTGGGTAAACGGAACCATTGGCCACGTGATTGATTTTCCAAAGTCTGGCGCCGTGACCGTTGAAGTTGACGGTGAAACCTTTGATGTTGGCCGCAGCACCTGGGAAAAGGTGCGCTACGAGGTTGAAGAGGTCTTTGACGAGGCCACCCAGCAAATCAAAGAAGTGTTGATTGCCGTGCCGCTGGCCGAGTTCCAGCAGATTCCGCTGCGCCTGGCCTGGGCCGTGACCATCCACAAGTCGCAGGGGCAGACCTACGACGAGGTGGTCATCGATATGGGTCGCGGGGCGTTTAGCCCTGGCCAGACCTACGTGGCCCTCAGCCGAGTGCGCTCACTTGAGGGTCTCTACCTAACCCGCGCCATTCGCATGAGCGACATCATGGTTGACCCCGATGTGCTGAGGTTTATGGGTGGCCACCGCCAGGCACCTATCGAGAAGCTGTTTTAACCAGCTTTAGCTCGCGCATCGCCAAGAAGAACGGAAAGGTTGCGGCCATGGCTGTGACGCCGGAAAGCAATAGGTAGAGCCAGACCCGCTTCATGCCCAGGCGCTTGGCCTCAAAGATCATGAATGCAGAGCCGGCAATGGCCACAATGGTTAGATCCAGAGACAGCACCAAGTCAACCTCAGTGCCAAACCAGGCGGCCAAGTAGTCTTGGGCCTTCATTACGGCAATTCCGTTGTAATACCAAGCGGTAATCAGGCCAATGGCTGATAACACAAAGAAGAAGAGCGCTCGCTTATTAGTCATGAGCCAATCATGCCTCTTTGCCGCAAGGTAACCTAGAGGCATGCTTATGTCAGACCGCGATATCCGCGCATCAATTGAAGCCGGCCAGATTGGCCTTGAGCCACTGGATATGAACCTGCTGCAGCCGTCATCCTTTGATGTGCGCATCGACCGCTTCTTCAGACTCTTCGATAATCACAAATACGCCTACATTGACCCGGCCGAAGACCAAGCTGAGCTAACTCGCTTTATTGAATGCGCACCAGATGAGCCATTCATTCTTCACCCAGGTGAATTCGTGCTTGGTTCAACATATGAGTTTGTAAAACTGCCAGACAACATCGCGGCCCGCTTAGAGGGCAAGAGCTCACTTGGCCGACTTGGTTTGGTGACTCACTCAACCGCAGGTTTTGTTGACCCAGGCTTCAACGGTCACGTGACTCTTGAACTTTCAAACATGGCAACTTTGCCAATCAAGTTGTGGCCGGGCATGAAGATTGGTCAGCTTTGCTTCTTCCAACTTTCATCACCTTCAGAGACGCCTTACGGTTCAGAGAAATATTTGAACCGATACCAAGGACAGCGTGGCCCAACTGCTTCACGTTCGTTTATGAATTTTCACCGAACCGATGTTGGTAACGAGCCACTAGAGCAGTAACTAGTTTTCAAAAAGGGAGCGCGCCAACTTTAGGGTTGGTGCGTTTACTTTTTTAAGCGCAAAGTTATCGGCGGATACTTCGCAGAGAAGTTCAACTTCGTTTAATAGAGCGCGTGAGGCAGCTAATTTTGGTGAAAGCACTCGAATGAATCTGGCAAGGCGCTTGACAGCAAAATGCTTTTGCTTTACGTGACCTAGCTCGTGCCAAAGCACGGCATCAAGTTCATCTTTTGATAGGTGATCTACGGCGAATTTGGAAATCAAAATATCGCGGTTGCTAGCAAGCGCAAAAGCAAACGGTAGCTCAACTTGATAAACACGAACGCCCATGAAGTGCATAAGGGGTTGTTTGGTTATAGCTAAAAGCGGTGCAATTTCCTTTGAATTTGCCACCAGCGGCTCGATGCGATTATTAATCAGGGCCAGGGTGATTCCTCCAGCGGCAAGCGCAATCCACGGCGCGAAAGAGACCATAAGCGCAATAAACCAACTGGCGCTACCCAGGGAATTTGAATTTAAAGCGGTGAGAGTTTCAAAGTAGCCCCAAATAGATATCGCCACCGCAGCGATAGTTGCAACACCAGCCGAGAGAAACCCGGCGAACCAAATTGCTAAACCAAGCCGAGGTGATTTCTTGAATTTGCCCGGCAGAAATATTGGGGCCAAGGTTGTGACCACAATTACCCACTCGATACACAGTGGAATTAAAAGTAGGGGCGCGTTCACCTAAACAGGCTAGTCGTTTTAGAAAGACGCTTAGCTAACCGCTGACCTTAGTTACCTAGAGTTTTGCGCAGAGCTTTTAGCTGCGAGGCAGTTAGCCCTTTGGCAAAAGCCGAGAACGCAAGTGCCGGGTTTGACTGCTCGGCAACTAACTTAAGCATTATATCTGCGGTGTGCTGCTCACGAGATTGTGCGGCGCTGAATAGAAACGAGCGCCCCTCGCCGGGCTGTCTAACCACAAGGTTTTTATCGGTGAGCCTTGAAAGCACAGTGAGAATAGTGGTGATGGCAAGATCGCCCTCGCCCACGCGCTCAAGAATCTCTTGCGAGCCCAAAGGCTTTTTAGAGCTCCACAAGACATTAAGAATTGATGATTCCAGTTCACCCTGTTGGCGTGCGCGTTTAGTCATGGGGTTATTCTACGATACGTAGAACAAAGTGCAATAACTACTTACAGAACCTCAGCGACTTTTGGCCTTGGGTCAACACGCAGAAGCAGCACCAGGCCAACTGCAAGAATCACAATGATTCCCCAGATGCCCCAGACAGTGTTCTGAGTTGTGACGCCAACCAAAGTTGAAAAGGCAATGCTCAAGCTCCACATTGAGCCAGATAAGAAACTAACTGCACGGCCGGTGAATTGGTATAGACCAAACACTTCACCCTCGCGACCTTTAGGCGCAAAGCGCGAAACGAAAGTTCTTGAAGAGGCCTGTGCCGGGCCAACAAAAAGACAAAGCGCCAAGCCAAAGATCCAATAAGCGCTTGCACCATTACCGGCGAATACAAAAACGCAAGTACCAGAAATTATCAAACCTATCAAAGAGGCAATGATGATTGCGCGTGAACCCACTACGTCATCTAGTCGGCCACCAATGGCAGCACCAATACCGGCAACAACGTTTGCGGCGATGCCAAAGAAAATTATTGAGGTTTGATCAAAACCAAACGCAAGCGTGCCAAGCACTGCACCAAACGTGAACACCCCGGCAAGACCATCACGATAAATTGCAGAAGAGATTAGGAACTTAAATGTTTCCGGTGCTTGCTTGCGCAGTGTGCCAATTTCACGAATAGTTTGCTTGTATGCCGCCAGCACACTCATCTTTTGGTAACTGGCTTTACGCTGAGTTTCTGGCACCCGAATCATTAGTGGAATTGAGAACACGGCAATCCAAATTGCTGCGAACAAAAATACTGCACGAACCGCGAAGGCGTTATCGGTTGGTAGGCCAAACCACGGCACATCGGGAAGAATAAAACCAACTAGGGCAACCAAAAGCAAAATAATTCCGCCGGCATAACCAAAGCCCCACGCGTAGCCAGAAATTCGGCCAATTGTTTTAGGTGTGGAAACGCTAGAAAGCATGGCGTAGTAATTAATGAATGCAGTTTCTTGCACGATGCTGCCGGCCCCATAAAGAATCAAACCAAAAATAAAGAATTCAGGTCTTGGTTCAACAAAGAAACTTAGAGCCGAGATGATTACCAAACCGTAGGTGTTGATCATCAGCCAAAGCTTGCGACGACCGGCCTCGTCTGAGCGACGACCAATAACCGGAGCGGTAAGAGCTAGAAGTACTCCGGCGATGGCGGTGGCCCATCCCAGGGCTACATCGGGGTTTTGATCAACGGTGGCTACTGTGCCCGCTAGGTAGACCGGAAAAATGAAGGTCTGCATCAGAGTTGGATACGGCTGCTGCGCCCAGTCCCATAGGGCCCAAGCGAATGTGCCGCGCATCTTTACCCTGGGAGTCTTAGCTTCTTTGCTCATGGGTAAACATTACATTCCCAAAGCAAATCTGAGAGTTTGCTCAAAGTTGAGCCAAGTTGACTCAACTCTCTTGACAAGGGCTTGGAGCCGTGTGAAACTTGAGTCAAATCGGCTCAAGTTCGAGCCAAATTTGGATAAGAAGGCCCCAAAAAGGCCTATTAGAAGGAGAAATACAAATGGCACGTGCAGTAGGTATTGACCTAGGTACCACCAACAGCGCAGTTTCAGTGCTCGAGGGTGGCGAACCAACCGTGATTGCAAACGCAGAGGGTTTCCGCACCACCCCATCTATCGTGGCTTTCACCAAGGATGGCGAAGTTCTAGTGGGCGAGACCGCAAAGCGTCAGGCCGTAACCAACGTTGACCGCACCATCGCATCGGTGAAGCGTCACATGGGTACCGATTGGACTTTTGCAGTAGACGACAAGAAGTACACCCCGCAGGAAATCTCAGCTCGTATTTTGGCCAAGCTAAAGCGCGACGCAGAGACCTACCTTGGCGAGGCAGTAACCGATGCGGTTATCACCGTTCCAGCCTACTTCAACGACGCTGAGCGCCAGGCAACTAAAGATGCAGGTGAGATCGCCGGTCTAAACGTTCTTCGTATTATCAACGAGCCAACCGCTGCAGCACTTGCATACGGTCTAGACAAAGGTAAAGAAGACGAGCTAATTCTTGTATTCGACCTTGGTGGTGGAACATTTGACGTTTCACTTCTAGAGGTTGGCAAAGATGAAGGCTTCTCAACCATTCAGGTTCGCGCAACATCTGGTGACAACCGCCTAGGTGGAGACGACTGGGACCAGCGTGTAGTTGATCACCTAGTTAAGAAGTTCAAAGAGACTTCTGGCGTAGATGTATCAAAAGACAAGATTGCTCTTCAGCGTTTGAAAGAAGCAGCTGAGCAGGCTAAGAAAGAACTTTCACAGTCAATGTCTGCAAACATTCAGTTGCCTTACCTATCTCTAACTGAGAACGGCCCGGCAAACCTAGATGAGACTTTGACTCGCGCACAGTTTGAACAAATGACAAACGATTTGCTTGAGCGCACTCGCAAGCCATTCAACGATGTAATTAAAGAAGCCGGCGTAAAAGTTGGCGACATTGCACACGTTGTTCTTGTTGGTGGTTCAACTCGTATGCCTGCAGTTAGCGAACTAGTGAAGTCACTTACCGGTGGCCGCGAACCAAACAAGGGTGTAAACCCTGATGAGGTTGTAGCTGTTGGCGCATCGCTTCAGGCTGGTGTTCTAAAGGGTGAGCGCAAAGACGTTCTTCTAATTGACGTGACTCCACTATCACTTGGTATCGAAACCAAGGGTGGCATCATGACCAAGTTGATCGAGCGCAACACCGCGATTCCAACCAAGCGTTCTGAAACCTTCACCACCGCTGATGACAACCAGCCATCGGTGTCTATTCAGGTTTACCAGGGTGAGCGTGAGTTCGTTCGCGACAACAAGTCACTTGGAAACTTTGATCTAAGCGGAATTGCTCCGGCACCACGCGGAGTTCCACAGATTGAAGTTACTTTCGACATCGATGCAAATGGAATCGTGCACGTTTCTGCGAAAGACAAGGGAACCGGTAAGGAAGCATCTGTAACCATCACCGGTGGATCTTCACTTTCAAAGGAAGACATTGAGCGCATGGTTCGCGAAGGTGAAGAGCACGCTGCTGAAGACAAGAAGCGTCGCGAAGAAGCCGATACTCGCAACCAGGCAGAAGGTCTTGTTTACCAGATCGAGAAGTTGATCAAAGAGAACGACGAGAAGCTACCTGAAGACGTAAAGACTTCAGTGCAGGCAGACGTTGACGCTTTGAAGACTGCACTTGCTGGTGAAGACTTTGATGCAATCAAGAGCGCGTTCGATACTTTGAACGCATCTCAGCAGAAGCTGGGCGAGGCAATCTACGCAGCTCAGCCAGCCGAAGGGGAAGCAGCAGCTGAAGCCTCTGGTGAAGATGTTGTTGATGCCGAAGTTGTTGACGAAGAGACCAAGTAATGACTGAAGAACAAAAAGGAAACGTAGGCTCCGAAGAACCCTTCGAATCCGGGGAGCCTTCCGTTTCTACGGATTCTTCTGCGCCTGCGGAAAACCTTGTTGATCCTATAGACGCTGCTCTGGCGGATCTAGTCGAAGACATGGGACCCCAAAGCAAAGAGGCGGAACTACTGGCTGATTTGCAGAGGCTGCAGGCGGAGTTTGTGAATTACAAAGCACGCGTAGAGCGTGACCGTGATGTTGCTCGTAGTGCCGCGATTGCAGAAGTTTTGCGCGCGGTGCTACCTGCACTCGATGACTTGACCCGTGCCGAAGCACACGGAGATCTTGAGGGCTCTCCTTTTGCGGCCGTGGTTTCCAAGTTGCGCAACGCGGGTGACAAGTTTGGATTAAAACAGTTTGCCGAAAAGGGTGACAAGTTTGATCCTGAAATTCACAACGCGCTCGTGCAGACACCCAACGCAGAAGTAACCGAAAACGTAATTGCAGATGTAGTTGAACCAGGATTCATGCTTGGCGACAAACTGCTACGCCCTGCAATGGTTGCAGTATTCATTCCGGCTTAAGAAAGTAATTTGTAAATGGCAAGTCAAGATTGGTTCGACAAGGATTTCTATAAAGTCCTTGGCGTAGCTAAAGACGTGTCAGAGGCAGAACTGAAAAAGACCTATCGCAAGCTATCGCGAAAGTATCACCCAGACACAAATCCAGGTGATGCAAAAGCGGAAGCTAAGTTCAAAGAAATAAGCGAGGCCTATTCGGTTCTCTCTGACTCTAAAGAACGCGCTGAATATGATCAGATGCGCGCAATGGGCCCTGGACCAAGATTTGATTCTGGTGCAGGTGGTCAGCAATACCCTGGAGGTTTTCAGGGTTCAGCGAACATGGGCGGCGGCTTTGAAGATGTGTTTGCAAATCTTTTTGGTGGCGGTGGATTTAACCGCGGGCCACAAAGAGGCGCAGACTTATCGATGTCAACCACACTTGATTTCATTGACGGCGTTAAGGGCACCCAACTAAAAGTGCGCCTTGGTAGTGGTGAAACCACAATCAAGATTCCTGCCGGTGTGCAAGACGGCCAGAAAATAAAGATTGCAGGCAAGGGCCAGGCATCACCTAATGGCGGCCCAGCCGGTGACCTAATTATTTCTGTAACTGTAAAGTCGCACCCAGTGTTTGCTCGTGACGGAATGAACCTGCGCGTGACCGTGCCGGTAACTTTTGCCGAAGCTGTAATTGGTGCAACCATTCAGGTACCAACCCTTGGCGGTGATCCGGTAAAGCTAAAGGTTGCGCCGGGCACACCAAATGGGCGGGTGTTGAGAGTGAAAGGCCGCGGAGTTGTCACGCCAAAGGGTGAAGGGGATCTGCTGGCAACGGTAGAAATTGCAGTACCTTCACACATAAGTGACAAAGCCAAAAAGGCACTAGAGGCCTTTGAAGAGCTGCTTCCAGAAGAAGACCCACGCAGTGAACTTCTAAGTAAGGCCGGGCTCCTCTAATAGAGGGTGAAGCATGGAAGAACTCAACGAAAATACCCCGCTCTTTGCGATTGGTGTTGCCGCAGAACTTGCCTTGATGCACCCGCAGACTCTGCGCGACTACGACCGCCTTGGGCTTGTGGTTCCTGGCAGAACCGGGGGCCAAAGCCGCCGATACACAATGCGAAATGTTGCCCAACTAAGAGAGATCGCCCGGCTTTCGGCCGAGGGCGTAAGCCTTGAGGGCATCAAACGCATTCTTGAGCTTGAAAACCAGAACTCTGAGCTTTCTCAGCGGGTTAGAGACCTAGAACAGGCCCTAGCCAACGAGTTGATGAACCGCCCAGGGGCCAGAATATTCGCTGCAGGTGACATGGGAGTGGAATCTTTGGCCAGGGGTAAGAGGCCATCACGCCATACCGAGATTGTGGTTTATCGGGCTAGATAAACTTTGGTTTATGTCTGAAAACAAAGAAACTAGATCATACGGCCAGGGCGCTCAAGGCGAACCAGATGCCCCAAAAGCTACCAAAGTTAGCCTGCGCACCAAGCTGCGATACAACTTTGACAACTCCCTTTCTAAGGCGGGTGCGTTTGTTGGTTATGTCTTTATTGCCATCATCGTTCTAGCTTTTGCAATGACCGCAATTCAAGCGGCAATAGCTGCAGTGCAGCCATTGAACACCCCACTAGACCCAGCGAGCTACTTCTTTAGCTACTGGGCTGCATTCACCAAAATTCTAGGAATTGGTTCAACCGATGCCTGGGGCGCACAGATTACTAACTTCATCTACTGGGCAATCGGCATTGCAATCTCCGGTGCTGTAATCGGTTTTATCTCTGCAGCAATTCAGCGCGCGGTTGCCCGCCTGAAAGAAGGCAAGAGTGCAGTTATTGAATCTGGTCACACTCTTATTCTTGGTTGGTCAAACCGTGTGTTCCCAATTCTTTCTGAACTAGCAATTGCAAACGAAAATATTCGCAAGCCTAGAGTTGTTATTTTTGCCGCAACTGCCCGCGCGGTGATGGATGCAGAAATTGCAGCACGAGTGCCAAACCTTGGCAAGCTAAAGGTTATTACTCGCACTGGTGATGTGACAAACCCAGAAGACCTAAAACGCGCCAATGTTTCAAGCGCAAAATCAATCATTATTCTTGATGCCGACGAGACTGGAGATGCAACTGTTGTTTCAACCGTGCTTGCGGTGAAAGCAGTAAACGCAAACCCAAGCACACGCATTATTGCCGAACTTGATGATGCAAACACCGCAGAGGCCATTACCACTGCAACTAAAGGTCAGGTAATTGCAGTTCGCTCACACGATGTAATTGCACGAGTAACCGCGCAGGCTTCACGCCAGCCAGGTCTTGCTGCTGTAACTCTTGACCTACTTGACTTCGCCGGCGATGAAATCTACTTTGCTAGTGTGCCAGCACTTGAAGGCAAGACCTATGCAGATGCACTGCTAGCTTTTAACACCGCATCGGTGATTGGTGTAGTTGACGCAAAAGGCAAGACTCACATCAATCCAGCCCAGACATCAAAGATCGGCGCCGACGCAAAAATTATTGCAATTGCAGAAGACGATGACAAAGTTGTTTACACAGGTGTGCGAGATGACATCGCAAAGAAAAAAATAGCCGCGCACAAAGCTCCAACTCGCAAACCTGAGCACCTTCTTTTCATTGGTTGGTCTTCAATGGGTCGCTCGGTTGTTGCCGAGCTTTCACAGTTCTTACCTAAGGGTTCAACAGTGCACATTGTTGCTGAAAAGAAGCACGTGCTGCCTGAAGAACTAAAGGCTCTGAAATTTGGCTCAAATATTAAGGTGACACATGCATCGGTGTCTGGTGACATTGATGAATTGATTGCCGCAGCCTCTGCAAAGAAGTACAACGAGGTAATCATCTTGGGTTACCGCGAAGCAATCAGTGAGACTGAGGCAGATGCCCAGACCATGCTGACAATGTTGCAGATGAATCAGCTGTTTGAGGCCAAGGGAAATGGCGTTGAGCCAACCCGCCTAGTTGCTGAGATTCTAGACAGCCGCAAGGCAGAGCTAGCCCGCGTGGCAGCTGCCGACGACATGGTGGTTAGCGACAACCTAGCTGCGCTGTTGATTGCTCAGGTATCTGAGAACCCAGCGCTGGCGCCGGTATTCGACGACCTGTTTGACGCAGACGGTGCATCAATCAACGTGAACCCAATTGAGCACTACGCACCCATCGGCAAGTCAATTGAATTTGCCGAGCTGGTTGCAATTGGTCGCTCACACGGGGAATCGGTAATTGGTTACCGCACGCTAAAGGGGTCCAAGTCTGACGCCGCATCAGGTGTAAAGCTAAACCCTGCAAAGACCACTAAGTTCAAGCCTGCTGAAGGTGACGGATTGGTTGTAATTGGCGAGCTCTAAGCGAACCTTGAACCAGGAAACATTTTTTATGAGCAACGCGGCCAGTGTTAAAAAAGACCTGGCCGCTTTTGCACGTTTGAACCGGGTTAGTGATTACCTACGTTTTTTCAAAGCCGGCCCCGGTGAATATGGTGAGGGTGATGAGTTTATTGGCGTGCGTGTTCCAGACTCGCGCGAGGTTGCTAAAACTCACAAAGATTTGTCGCTTAGTGAAGTGCAAAAACTTTTGAATTCAAAAATTCACGAAGAGCGATTTGTGGGGCTTGTAATCATTACAAATCGTTTCAAGGGCGCGAATCACCCAAAGACAAAAGACACAGCTGCACAAAAAGAAATCTTTGATTTCTACATGAAGAATCTCTATGCGCAACGAGTAAACAATTGGGACTTAATTGATTCCACCGCGCCCTACCTTGGTTACTACCTGCTTGGTAAAGCTGGCACGAAAAAGTTATTAGACAAACTTGCAAAGAGCGATTCACTATGGGAGCGCAGAGCTGCTGTGATGTTTACGTTTGCTTTCATTCGTGAATTTGAACTTGAAGATACTTTGCGACTTTGCAAGTTACTTTTAAGTGACCAGCACGATTTGATGCACAAGGCTTGTGGTTGGATGTTGCGCGAGCTAGGCAAGCAAGACCTAGGCGCGCTGCGCGGATTCCTGGAAGAGAACGTCATCAAGATGCCACGAACAATGCTTCGTTACTCAATTGAAAAAATGAGCGAGCGCGAGCGACAGATGTGGCTAAAGCGCTAGTCGGAAATGTCTACGACCACTGGAACGTGGTCACTTGGCGCTTCACCCTTGCGTTCATCGCGATCAATCACCGCAGAGGTTACGCGCTCGGCAAAGGCATCTGAACCCAAAATGAAATCAATGCGCATGCCCTCGTTGCGAGGGAATCGCAGCTGCTGGTAATCCCAGTAGGTGTAGCCATCAGGAATTCTTGGGCGCACAACATCTTGCAAACCAATTTGTTCAAATGCTTCAAAGGCTTGGCGCTCTTCTGGAGTGACGTGAGTAGAGCCGGCAAAATCCAAGATGTCCCAGACATCGGTATCTAAAGGCGCAATGTTGAAATCGCCCATGAGTGCAAGCGGCTGATCCGGTTCGTGTTCAACCCACTCGGCAACATTGCTGGCCAGCCGGTCTAGCCACTCAAGTTTGTAGTGAAAGTGCGGGTCGCCAACCTCGCGGCCATTAGGAACATAAAGACTCCAAAGCCGAACGCCATTAAAGGTGGCACCAAGGGCCCGCGCCTCTTCAACAGCCTCTTTGCCCTCTTTGCCAAATGGGGGCATGCCGCTAAAGCCAATTTCTACATCTTCTGCCGGAATTCGGCTGGCAAAGGCCACACCATTCCACTGGTTTAGGCCGTGCATGGTCACGTGATATCCGGCATCCTCAAATTGCTTATAAGGAAACTGCTCTGGCTTGCACTTGATTTCTTGCATGGCCAGGACATCGGTGTTGGTGCGCTCAAGCCAAGAAACCACGCGGTCTACGCGGGTACGAATGGAATTTACGTTGTGGGTGGCGATGCGCATGTGTAAAGCCTAAATCACAGCCTCTAAGACACCGATAACCGAGCGGGTAAACTGGGCCTATGACCTTCACCTCTGCTGCCAAGCCACGCCTTGTTGAACTAATTAAGGAACTTGCCGTTGTGCACGGCAAAGTAACGCTTTCAAGTGGCATCGAGGCCGACTACTACGTTGATCTTCGCCGAGCCACCCTGCACCACGAGGCAGCACCACTTATTGGCCAGGTTGTTCTAGACATGCTTGATGCAGCTGGTATCACAGATTTTGACGCTGTTGGAGGTTTGACCATGGGTGCAGACCCGGTTGCCACCGCAATTTTGCATCAGGCTGCGGCTCGCGGCCGTGCGGTTGATGCATTTGTGGTTCGTAAAGCAGCAAAGGCCCACGGCATGGGCCGTTTGGTTGAAGGCCCAGATGTAAAGGGTAAAAAGGTAATTGTGGTTGAGGACACCTCAACAACTGGCGGGTCACCGTTGACTGCTGCCAAGGCACTTGAAGAAGCAGGCGCAATTATTGTTGCGGTTGCAACCGTTGTAGATCGCGACACCGGTGCCGACAAAGTGATCGGGGATGCTGGCTACCGTTATCTGTCAGCGGTAAGTCTTGACGATCTTGAGCTCCGCTAAAAACCCAACCCCAAAAACCAGCGCCGAAAAAGTAGCTGCCGAAAAAACTACTCGTAGGCCGTTTGTCTACACCCAGATATCTTCTATTCTCAGCGTGATGGCTGGCTCCATGGTTTTCATGGCATTCCCTTGGTTGGCCATTCAGTTAACCGGTTCTGCAACCAGCGCCGGCATTCTTGTTTCAGTTACTGCAATACCCGGTTTGCTTCTTGCCCCGGTTATGGGTTCAATTATCGACAAAATGGGTAGACGCATCACCGGAATCTGGATTGAAATTCTTACCGGTGTGGTCACACTTCTTATTCCTTTGGTTGCAAACACCTGGTCCATGACTTTGCCGATGCTGATTCTGTTGGGAACAATTCGTTCTACTGTTGGCTCAGGCTCTGGAACTGCTCGCAAATCTTTTGTGCCAGATGTTGCACGCATTGCAAAAATTCCGTTGGAGCGCGCTAACTCAATTCAAGAAGCTGTGTTTGCATCTGGTTTTGCAATTGGCCCAGCGGTGGCAGCTTTCTGCATTGGTTGGATGGGCATCTACAACACCTTCTACGTAGTGGCTGGTGTTTGCATTCTTTCTGGTTTGTTCATGATTCCAATCAAGGCGCACGAGCACAAAGAAGATCACGAAGAAGAAAAGAACTTATTCAAGTACGCGCTTGAAGGTTTCACAATTTTGTTTAAGACTCCATCGGTGTTCATCATGCTTGCTGGTGTGATGACACTTGCCATGGTTTACCTGCCAACAGAAATGATTGTGTTGCCGGCTTACTTCAACAGCACAAATAACCCTCAGGGTCTGGGGCTGTTGCTATCTGGCATGGCTGGTGCCTCGGTGATTGGCGCGCTCTCATTTGAGCGTCTGGCACGCAAGCTGCAGTACAGCACCATTTTTAGAATCGCGATTCTTGGCATTGCCGGCTGCATGATTCCAATGTCATTCTTGCCGCATTACGCAGTGATGATCATGTTTGGTTTCATCTTGGGTGCGGTGTGGGGCCCAATGATGCCGCTGTTGAACACAGTGATTCAGCGCAAGATTCCGCCATCAAAGCGCGGGCGTGTGTTCAGTCTTGAAATGGTGATCTGGTCTGGCGGACCAATGATTTCAATGATCTTCGCCGGTGTAGCGGTAGATAGTTTTGGTGTGCAGCCGGTTTACATGTTCTTAGCTGCAGTGGTTACTCTTGCCGGAATGCTAATTACTTTTAGTAAGTACATGAAGGAAATCAATACTGCCGATTATGCAGCTTAGTTTTTACGCAGATTTCTCGGAAAATCTTTCACTAAATACATCGGCGGTCATTTCAAAAATCTCTTCAGGGCCATCTTCTTCATCGATTTGTTGACCCACGTGGGTGAAGCCAAATTTTTGAATAATGCGCATCGACGGGTGATTGGTTGCCGAAACTGTGTAGCGCAAAACTTTTACCTCAGGTTGTTCGCAAGCCCATAACCAAAAAGTTCGCAGTGCTTCTTGTGCAAATCTGTTGCCACGATAGATTCCAAGAATCTCAACACCCACTTCAATCGTGCCTGCTGGAGTGAATTCATCTACGGCAGGTGAACGGTGAAAATTGATTTCACCAATTTTGATTTGCTCTTCGCGCAGATAAATTTTGCAAAAATACCACTGCGTTGGGTGATCTGCTTTTCTAAGTTCTAAATGCTCAGAGAAAAGCGAATTCTCAGACAACAAGGTTTCTAAACCAAATCCTGCACTGAGTTAAGAATCTCGGTTGGGCGGAACGGGTACTTCTTAATTTCGGCATCATCAGCAATACCGGTAAGCACCAGCACGGTGTGCAGGCCAGCTTCGATCCCGGCAACAACATCGGTATCCATGCGGTCACCAATCATTCCGGTGGTCTCAGAGTGGGCGCCAATCTTGCGCATTGCGCTGCGGAACATCATTGGGTTTGGCTTACCCACAATGTATGGCTCCATGCCGGTGGCCTTAGTAATCAGTGCCGCCACAGAACCGGTGGCCGGTAGTGGGCCCTCAGCCGATGGCCCTGTGGCATCGGGGTTGGTGGCAATAAAGCGCGCTCCCGCATTAATTAGACGAACGGCCTTGGTTAGGTTCTCAAAGTTGAAGTTTCGGGTTTCGCCAAGCACAACGTAGTCAGGGTTGTTGTCTGTTTGGGTATAGCCAATATCGTGCAGGGCCTGAGTCAGGCCACTCTCACCTATCACGTAGGCCTTGCCCTTGGGCATTTGCTTGTCTAGAAATGCAGCGGTGGCAAGGGCTGAGGTCCAGATGCGCTCTTCAGGCACATTTAACCCACCCGATACCAACCGGGCCGAAAGATCGCGAGGGGTGTAGATGCTGTTGTTGGTTAGCACCAAGAAAGGGGTGTCATCTGCCTGCCATTTGGCAATCAGTTCAGCTGCGCCAGGTAGTACATGGCCTTCGTGCACCAGCACGCCATCCATATCGGTGAGCCAAGAGGTTATTTTGCTGCGATCTGCCATGGGTCAAGGCTAACAGAGGGTAAATAACGGAACCTGTCGGCCAGGCAAATACTGGGTTATCCTTATATCTGGTGTGCTGGGAAGACGGGTCGGCAAATGAAATTGTCGACGACCGATAGGAATCACGAATGCTAACCATTGCCGCCGTAGCCGTTTTTCTAATTGCCTACGTTTTTATAGCCACTGAAAAAATCAACCGCGTTGCCGTGGTGAGCGCAGGTGCTGCCGCCATGATCTTGATTGGCGCAACCGGCGCAGATGAAGCTTTCTACAGTCACGAAACCGGTATTGACTGGAACGTAATTTTCTTGCTCCTTGGCATGATGATCATCGTTGGAGTAATTCACAAGACCGGGTTGTTTGAGTATTTAGCTGTCAAGGCAATTCAGCAGGCAAAGGGTCGCCCACGACAGGCCTTTGTTTACATTTTGCTCCTGGTTGCTTTTGCCTCAGCCTTGCTAGATAACGTGACAACAATCTTGCTTGCTGTACCAATGACATTTATGGTGGCCAAGTATCTAAAAGTGAATGCAGTGCCATTCATTTTGGCCGAAGTATTTATCTCAAACATCGGCGGTGCGGCAACTTTGATTGGCGACCCCCCAAACATCATCATTGCCTCTAAAGCTGGCCTAGATTTCAATTCTTTTTTGATTCACATGACCCCAATGGTTTTGTTGGTATTGGCGGTAATAATTCCACTTTTGGTTTTGATGTTCCGCAAAGAATTAAAAAACAATGCCGCTGATCGTGCAGCGATAATGCAGCTAGATGCAAAATCTTTCATCACCGATAAAGTTCTGATGCTAAAGAGCATCTCGGTTCTTT
>JBDLUH010000016.1:0-17782 GCA_039805425.1 Actinomycetota bacterium | reverse complement strand
TGCTCGCGCACCACTGTGACCATGTTTTCGGCCATGGGATTGGCTTTTAGCCCCAATTTGGGAACAATATCGTTTGAATGCTCAAGGGCCACCACCGGCATCTTTAGTTCAGCTGCCACCTGGCCAATGGGTGCTCCGAAAGTGACTAAAGCCTTTACCCGTTTGTCTTGTTTGGCAATGTTGGCGGCAATCATGCCGCCCTGAGAGTGCCCAACCAGAACCAGCCGGGAATCTGGGCCGGCCCCGGCTTTGGCGAGCGCTTTTTGCACCCCAACCTCGCTGGCAGCAAGCCCTGGGCCAAGCATGGCCTGCATATTCGAGGTGAAATCTAGGGGATTGCCCCCTGAAATCGGGTTCCAACTTTGGGTGCCCGGAATGTAAACCACAAAGTTCTGGCCGTAGCGCTCAATGCTGATTTGCCCAGTTTGGTAGTTGCGCTGGGTTCTAATTGCCAGTTCGGCCAAAGTATTAGGTGCCGATCTTAGAAAGGTGTCTGTCTTTACAACTCTTATGCGATCTAAATGCTCTCTGAGCAACCCGGCATCGTTGGCAACGGCTAGCAGGCCGCCGGCAATTAGGGGAGCAGAAACTAGGCCGATATCGGTGAGTTGTTTAGCCACCAGGGCTTCGCCGTCAAAGTACTCGTTGGCAGCGGTCTCTAAAGCCTGCATTAGATAGTTGATTCGCTCCTGCAGCATGGGCATTTCCATGGCCAGACCAATGCGCTTGAGTGGCAAGGTCAAAAAATCGGTGACTTCTAACTCACCCTGCAATAGATTGCCCGCCGCAGCCAAGGCAGATTGAATTCGATCAATTTCGGCACGGGTAGCAATAACCCTTGGGTCACCCCCGTAGCTAACTACATCTGCCAAGAATTAAGCCGGACCCTAAGAATTTCCAACTGGCGCGTAAGTGCCTCAATTGAATTTGCGCACGAGGTTGCCGCTGGGCCCATCCATAAATTGGAATTTGGCTGGCAGTAGTGCAAAGAAATGATGGCCTGATTAATTGCGTGATCTATCGAATCCATGCATTGATGCTTCAACAATCGTGGACGTAATTGAGGTGGACGAACAAATCTGTGTAGAAGTTCGGGCAATATAGAAAGGTGAGCAAACTATCAATCCAACCAATTTCCCCGCTAGATGGCCGCTACCGTGCCGCCGTTTCAGAATTGGGATTCCACCTTTCAGAAGCTGGTCTTAACCGCGCAAGAATTGCGGTTGAAATTGAGTGGCTCATTCAGTTGGCTAACCGCAACTTGCTAGAGACCAACACCGCAATTAGCGAAGACCAACAGAACGCGCTTCGCAATATTGTTCGCAATTTTTCTGACGAAGATGTGGCCACCTTGGCAGCAACAGAGGCAACCACCAAGCACGATGTGAAGGCT
Source organism: Actinomycetota bacterium (assembly GCA_039805425.1). GTDB lineage: Bacteria > Actinomycetota > Actinomycetes > Actinomycetales > Microbacteriaceae > Rhodoluna. The sequence goes on along the minus strand of JBDLUH010000016.1, from coordinate 16,389 downwards.
GTTGAGTACTTCATTCGTGGCAAGTTGGATGAGCTTGGCCTTTCCAACCTGGCAGAGCTCACTCACTTTGCCTGCACCTCTGAAGACATCAACAATTTGTCATACGCAATCACCGTGCGCGATGCAATCAACGAGGTGTGGCTGCCAAAGGTGCAACTACTGCTTACCAAGTTGCACGAGCTTTCTGCACGTTATGCCGCCGATGCAATGTTGTCGCACACTCACGGTCAGCCGGCAACGCCGTCAACCATGGGTAAAGAACTTGCAGTTTTTGTTCACCGTCTTGAGCGCCAGGTTCGCCGCATTGAAAACGCCGACTACCTTGGCAAGTTCAGTGGTGCTACCGGAACTTTCAGCGCCCACGTTGTTGCCGCTCCAAAAGTTGATTGGTTGAAAGAGTCTGAAGATTTTGTTCGCCACCTGGGTCTTACCTGGAACCCCCTGACCACACAAATTGAATCGCACGACTGGCAGGCAGAGCTTTACTCTGCGGTTGCACTTTTCAATCGCATTCTTCACAATCTATGCACCGATATCTGGTCATACATTTCTATGGGTTACTTCAAGCAGATTCCCGTTGCCGGTGCCACCGGTTCTTCAACAATGCCGCACAAGATCAACCCAATTCGTTTTGAAAACGCAGAGTCAAACCTTGAACTTTCAAACGCAATTCTTGAATCACTTGCAGCAACACTCGTGACTTCACGTTTGCAGCGCGATCTAACTGACTCATCATCACAGCGCAACATTGGTCTTGGCCTTGGTCACTCGGTACTGGCCATCGATAACGTAACTCGCGGCCTGCACGAGATTGACCTTTCAAAGGTTGCGCTTGATTCAGACCTAAGCGATAACTGGGAGATCCTTGGCGAAGCAATTCAAACCGTTATTCGTGCCGAGGTTGCGGCTGGTCGTTCAAGCATCAAAGACCCTTATGCGCTACTAAAAGATCTAACTCGCGGAAAGCGTTTGAACTCAGAAGACATGGTGGCGTTTGTGAACGGGCTTGAAATTGGAGCCGAAGCCAAAGAGCGTCTGTTGTTGCTAAAGCCACACGCGTATGTTGGATTAGCCGAGCAGCTGGCCAAGCGCATTCAAAAACAGTAAATCTAAAAGTAAAGCCCCGGCCATTGGCTGGGGCTTTTTACTTACTTAAGTCTTGGCTGATTCGGATCGTGGTCTTCGTCTTTCACAGACAGCGCCAAGGTTGCGATTCCCACCAAAGAGATGATGAAGGTAAGCGCTACCCAAATAGATGTGCGCTCTATGCTGCGGGTTCCGCCGTAAACCAATGCGCCAACAAAGGCAGCCGCTACGGCAGAAAGGGTTAGATAGGTGCGAATGCTTCGCGCATCAGCTTTTTTCTTTGGAGTGTTTGCCATGTATCTAGCCTAAGCCTTTGATTGAGCGGTTGAAGGTGAGAACGCAGAAAGCGCTAGGTGCACGGCAAGAATACTTGCGTACGCCCCAAAGAAACCAACGTGACTAACTGAATCACTTGCGGCGGTGATTGAAACCTGCGAAACCACAAGCCCGGCTGCAAGACCCGCGCTGATTAGGTGATCGCGGCGAGCTGAAGACTTTTTCTGTGCGCGCAGCGCAAAAATTAATTCGAAGATTGCCCCGAACAAACCCCACGCCTCTAGCAGGATCCAAGCCATGGTGGTGGCGTTGTTTGCTTCAAAAGAAACCGTGAGCCAAGCCATTGCAGCGGTAGCAAGAATTAGCACCCCATTGAGAATTGGATTTGAATTTTTCAAAACCAAAATTATTGACGCCAAAAACCAGCCGGCAGAAATAATTAGCAACCCAAGCATTGCAACGCTGGCATCGTGCGCTTGAGAAAACGTGATGTAGATGCCGGCAGTAAATGCCGCGGCAGCCTTAATGATTAGTGATGAACGCAAGTTACTGCTTTAGGTTCATGAAGCGTGAGTACTGACCTTGGAAAGCAATTGCAATTGTTCCGGTTGGTCCGTTTCTTTGCTTGGCAAGAATTAGATCTGCCTCGGCTGCACGCGGGTGATCTTTTTCGTACTGCGCCTCGCGGTGCAAAAGAATAACAACGTCGGCGTCTTGCTCAAGCGAGCCTGATTCGCGAAGCTGCGAAATTTCTGGCTTCTTGTCTTTGCTTTGCTCAGAGTTACGGTTTAGCTGCGAGATTGCAATTACCGGAACATTAAGTTCTTTTGCCAAAAGTTTTAGTGCACGAGAGAACTCTGAAACTTCTTGCTGACGTGATTCAACTTTTTTACCCGATGTCATCAACTGCAGGTAGTCGATCACGATCATCTTTAGATCAACACGAGACATGAGGCGGCGTGCCTTTGCGCGAATTTCAACCAGGGTCATGTTTGGTGAGTCGTCAATGTATAGCGGTGCGTCGTTGATTTGCCCACGAACGGCTGCGATGCGAGTCCAGTCGGCATCGCCGATGGAACCTTTACGAAGGTTCTGCAGCATGATTCCGGTTTCGGCAGAAAGCATTCGCATTGCGATTTCGGCACGACCCATTTCAAGTGAGAAGAAAACTGTTGCCTTGTTGTTTTTGATTGCAGCGTTGCGAGCAAAATCAAGTGCAAGTGTTGACTTACCTACTGCCGGGCGGGCAGCAAGAATTACAAACTGACCACCGTGCAAACCGTGAGTCATTTCATCTAGTTCGGCAAAGCCGGTTGGTACACCGGTCATTTCGCCGCCGCGCGATTGCGCGTGTTCGATTTCTGTAATGGCCGCCTCAAGCGAAACGCTTAGGTCAACGATGTCTTCTTTAGAGACACCGCGCATTACACCGTAGACATCGTTTTGGGCTTGGTTAACTAGATCGTCAACCTCACCTTCATTTGCATAACCAAGTTGTGCGATCTTGGTTCCTACTTCTACCAGGCGGCGAAGGGTTGCCTTTTCGGCAACAATCTGCGCGTAGAAGGCTGCGTTTGCAGCGGTAGGCACGATAGAGGTAAGGGTGTGTAAGTAATCAACACCGCCAGCTTTGACCAGGTTTCCCTGCTTGGTTAGTTCGTCTGTGACGGTGATGACATCTGTGGGCTCGCCCTTGGCAAAAAGGGTAAGGATTGCATCAAAAATGGTCTCGTGCTTTGGGGCGTAGAAATCAACACCGCGCACTGCTTCTTGAACCTCGGCAACTGCCTCAGCAGAAAGCAGCATGCCACCCAGTGCGCTTTGCTCGGCCAACATATCGTTGGGCAGCATGCGCTCGTTTCCGCGGCTTGGATCAACCGGTGGAACAGCTAAAAGTGACATTTCAAACCTATTCTTTGGTCCTATTTCAGACCGATACCTGTCTAGCATCCACTAATGACACGGTTTCGAGAAACTGGCATGTGAACAAAACTGGGGATAACTATGTAGACACGCCGTTCAATGTGTGTATAAGTTGTGGAAAACCCTGTGGATAATATGTGGAAACTGCCCCGAAGGCCCCGTATTCACTGGGCTATCGGACTGTTGATAAGGTTTTTCCTAAACCCTAAACCTAACCCTCAAGGTTGTGCATAACTCGCCCGAAACCGCACTTATCCACAGCCTCTCGGCGAGTTATCCACAGGTTCTATCCACAAGTTAAAGCAAAAGGTGGGCATCCGAAGATACCCACCTTTTGGTGAAACTAGAGCTTTATTACTTCTTGCCGCTTACCTGAAGGGTGATGGTAGCAACGGTGTCGCCGTGTAGACGAACAGTAGCTAGGTGCTCACCGGTGGTGCGGATAGGTGAAACAAAAGCAATCTTGCGCTTGTCGATCTCGCCAAGACCTGCTGCTGCAACTGCTGCTGCAACATCTGCGGTCTTTACTGAACCAAACAAACGACCGCCAACGCCAGCCTTTGCAGTCAGACGAACTGACTTGCCTTCAAGAGCTGCCTTTAGAGTGTTTGCTTCTTCAACTGTTGCAAGTGCACGAGTAGCGCGAGCAGCCTTGATTGACTCAACCTGCTTCTCACCACCCTTGCTCCATAGAACTGCGAAGCCACGAGGTAGTAGGTAGTTACGAGCGAACCCGTTCTTAACCTCAACTACATCTCCAGCTGAACCAAGGCCTGAAACCTCGTTAGTAAGAATGATCTTTGACATTGGGTTTCTCCTTAACGGCCAGCGCCTGCGTATGGCATAAGTGCCATCTCGCGAGCGTTCTTGATAGCACGTGAAATTAGGCGCTGCTCCTGAACAGAAACACCGGTGATACGACGAGCGCGAATCTTGCCGCGGTCTGAAACGAACTTGCGAAGAGTTGCAATGTCCTTGTAGTCAATGATGCCGACCTTCTGGAATTTTGCAGGTGCTTCTTTTGCGAACTTTGATGCACGCTTTGGTGCAGCACGCTTCGCAGCGTTACGTGGATCACTCTTTGATAGAGCCATTTGTTTTTCTCCTAAAGAAAATTAAAAGTTTGAAGATTTAGAAAGGGGTGTCGTCGCCAGTTGACATAGCGCCTGGGTTTGCCCATGCGTCATCTGCAGGCTTTGATGAAACCTGCTTGGCAGGTGCATCGCCCCATGGGTCGCCAGCAACTGCACCGGCACCTGCGTTTGAACCAGCTTCGCGAGCACGACGAGTAACCGCAGCAGTTGCATAACGCAATGATGGGCCAATCTCATCGATGTCTAGCTCAAGTGAAGCGCGTGCTTCGCCTTGTGCTGACTGGTAAGCAGATGGTGCCTTAAGGCGACCGGTAACAACTACACGTGAACCCTTGGTCAGAGACTGTGCAACGTTCTCGGCAACTTCGCGCCAAGCTGTGCAACGAACCCAAACGGTTTCGCCGTCTTCCCATGCGTTGGTAGTGCGGTTAAAAGTGCGCGGTGTTGAACCAACACGAACACTTACAACAGCAATTCCACCCTGGGTGTAACGCAGTTCTGGATCGTCGGCAAGATTGCCAACGATTGTGACGTTAACTTCGCCAGCCATTTGTAATTACTCGCTCTTTCGAGGAGCTGACTTACGAGGGCCCTTGCGAGGTGAGTCTTCAGACTTTGAGAAGTCAGGAACTTCAACAGGAACGATCTTTACGATTGCCTCTTCTGCGCGCAGCACCTTGGTGCGAAGCACAGCTTCAGAAATCTTTAGCTGACGATCCAACTCAAGAACTGCCTCTGAAGTTGCAGTCATGTTTACAACTGCGTAGATACCTTCTTTGTGCTTCTTGATTTCGTAAGCAAGACGACGACGGCCCCATAGATCAACGTTGTCAATAGTGCCCTTGGCATTACGGATTACGTTTAGGAACTTGTCTAGTGATGGTGAGACGGTTTTTTCTTCGATGGTTGGATCGAGAATTACCATGAGCTCATACTTATGCATAACTAACCCACCTCCTTTGGACTAGAACGGCCATGGGATTTCCATGACAGGAGGGTAAATTGCATATTTCTATTGCCACAAATGGAAGGCAGAGCTTCCGGGCAACCTCGCTAGTCTACCTGCTAGCCCACCAGGCAAGCAAGCGCTTTTCTGCTTCCTCCGCACCTATCGGGCCTTCTTCTAGCCGCAGTTCCATCAAGAAGTTATAGGCCTCGCCCACCTGTTTCGAAGGTTTCAAATCCAAAATTCGCATGATGTCCTCGCCGCTCAAATCTGGGCGCAGGGCATTGAGCTCTTCTTGCTCCATAATCACACCAATGCGCTGCTCAAGATCGTCATAGGCATGCGAAAGGCGGTCGGCTTTGCGCTTATTTCTGGTGGTCACATCGGCACGGGTCAGGGCATGCAGTCTCAGCAGCTGGTCATCGGCGTCTCGAACGTAGCGGCGAATAGCGCTATCGGTCCAGGCTTGGTCTGAATATCCAAAGAATCTAAGGTGCAGCTCAACCAATCTGGCCACGGCCTTGATGGTGTCGTTGTCGAATTTCAGCGCCTTCATGCGCTTGATGGTCAACTTGGAGCCCACCATGTCGTGGTGATAGAAGCTAACCCCGCCGCCAGGCTCTAGTTTGCGGGTGGCCGGCTTGCCGGTGTCGTGCATTAGAGCGGCGAAACGCAGAATGAAGTCACCCTCTAGGTTGTAGTCCTTTTCATAGTCAATTGCCTGCTCAACTACCGTCAGGGTGTGCTCGTAGACATCTTTATGGTGGTGGTGTTCGTCTGTCTCAAGCTTCAAAGCCGGCAATTCGGGCAGAATCTGGGCTGCTAATCCGCTGTCTACCAGGGCTTCCAGCCCGGCACGGGGGTGCTTGCCCAGCATTAACTTGGTTAACTCCACCTGAATTCGCTCAGCCGAGATGATCTCAATGCGCCCAGCCATGGCCTGCATGGCCTCAAAAGTAGCCGGTTCTATCTCAAATCCAAGCTGGCTGGCGAATCTGGCGGCCCTCAGCATACGCAGCGGGTCATCAGAAAAACTGTCTTCTGGCTTGCCGGGGGTGCGAAGTACCCCATCAAGCAGATCCTGCAGTCCTTTATATGGGTCTACAAACACCTTTACTGCCGCTGCTTCGCCCGCGGATGCTGCCCCTCGTTCCGAAGTTAAACGCAGCGCCATTGAATTTACGGTGAAGTCCCGCCTAAATAGGTCATCTTCAAGTGATTTTCCAAAGGTAACCTGTGGATTTCGTGAATCCTGTTGGTACTGGTCGGCGCGGTAGGTGGTGATTTCAATAGTGTCATCGCCCATTCGAGCACCGATAGTGCCAAATGCTCGGCCGATATCCCAGTGGGCATCAACGTGTGGCTTCAAGATGGCCAGGGTTTCATCGGGGTTAGCCGAAGTGGTGAAATCTAGGTCTGGTGCTTTGCGCCCCAAAAATGCGTCGCGAACCGGGCCGCCAACCAGGGAAAGCTCGTGGCCGGCTTCTTGAAAGATGCGTCCAAGCGTGACAAATAGCGGACTATCGGTAGTCCGCTCCAGATTGGCTAGCGCCTCTTTCACGTCGAGCATCCTCCAATCGTGCCACAGGCAGGGCTTGTTGTCCCAGCCGGCTGGCCTAGTTGGCTGGTTTAGAGTTGGGTTATGAATTCGCAGGGCGGCAGCAAAAACCATGGGCGTCGCCTTACCCGCGTTGAAGAGACTTCGGCTGGCGGATTCGTTTTGGCTCAAGACGGAACCCTAAGAGTGGCACTAATTGGCCGCCAAACCCGGAACGGGCGAATCGATTGGTGTGTACCAAAGGGGCACCCTGAGGGTCAAGAAAATCTGGAACAAGCCGCCATTCGAGAACTTTTCGAAGAAACCGGCCTTGAGGTTGAAATTGTTGAGGCCCTCGGCGAAATTAAATACGAGTTCTCGGCCGGCAACAAACTTATTACGAAAACCGTGCACCACTTTTTGATGCGTCAAACCGGCGGTTACCTAACCGTAGAAAATGACCCCCAGCAAGAAGCTGTTGATGTTCAGTGGTTTGAAATTGACACCCTGCACGTTAACTTGGCGCACGAAAACGAACGCCGAATTGCTCGAGGGGTTCAAGAGTGGATAGCGAGGAACGTTTGAAAAAACTAATCGCTATTTTGCTAAGCACACTTGTTTTACTAATTAGCAGTGTGCTTTCTGCGGCACCCGCAACCGCCATGAACGCTGAAACCGGTGAAGGTGTTTACATTGTGCCGGGCTCCGAAATTAATTTGGTGGCTAGAACCTCAAACGTTCCAGTGCAGATCAAGAATGACTTTGGCTCAGATGTGGTTGTGCACGTGCACGCACAACCAACCAATCCAAGAGTTGTGATTCCTGCCGCGGTTGAAATTAAAATTCCTGGCTACACCTCTGTGACTGCAAAAGTACCGGTTGAGGCTGTCGCCAACGGCGACGTAATTCTGAAAGTTTGGCTCACTACTTTTTCTGGCCACAAACTTGGCCCGGCCAGTTATCTTTCAATGAATGTTAACGCCGATGTTGAACTAACCATGTTGGTTGGTTTTGGCGGAGCGGTGCTCTTACTTCTAGGTTTTGGAATTGTGCGCACAGTGCGAAAGAGACGTGCGGCATGAGCGTAGCGCGTTCATCGATGTTGATGGCCTCGGGAACAATTCTTTCTCGCGTGCTTGGTTTTGTTAGAACAATTCTTTTGGCCGCAGCAATTGGAGTAACCACTGACGCCGCCGACGCTTTTGGTGTTGCTAATCAACTGCCAAACAATGTTTACGCAATTATCGTTACCGGTTTACTTAATGCGGTTCTAATTCCGCAACTGGTTAAAGCGCGAAGCAATAAAGATGGCGGCAAAGGTTATGTTGATCGCCTACTAACTTTGATACTTACCGTGTTCTTTGTGGTGACACTTGCTGTCACCATTGCTGCGCCGGCCTTGGTTTCGCTTTATACCAGCGGCTGGAACGACCAGCAGCTAGCGCTTGCCACCGCCTTTGCCTACTGGTGTTTACCGCAGCTTTTCTTTTACGGCCTGTATTCGCTTTTTGGTGAAGTGCTGAATTCACGCAGCGTATTTGGCCCTTACATGTGGGCGCCGGTGCTTAACAACATTGTTTCAACCATTGGTCTTGTTGCATTTATTGTTTTGTTTGGCCTTGACCCAACCGGTGAACGTTCCATTGAAAACTGGACCGGCGACCAAATTGCATTGCTGTCGGGTGGAGCAACATTGGGTGTTGCATCACAAGCCTTGATTTTGTTATTCGCTTGGAAACGAGCAGACATTAAATTCAGTTTGAATTTTAAGTGGCGCGGTTTTGGTTTGCGTCCGGCACTAAAGGCAGCAACCTGGTCTTTGGGCATGGTTGTGGTCACCCAAATTGGCGGCGTGGTGCAAACCATTGTTGCTTCGAGTGCGGTTAATTCCAGAGCAACAAATTCTGCCGTTGCTTCCGTCGCCGTAGCCGCCGTGGCATGGCTAATCTTCATGGTGCCGCACTCGGTGGTAACTGTTTCTGTGGCAACCGCATACTTCACCAAAATGGCACAGCACGCGCACGAGGGCCGAATGGATTTGTTTCGCAAAGATTTTTCAGCCGGTCTGCGTGCCATCAGCGTCTTCGCTGTTTTCTTTTCGGTGGCCATGATGGTTTTGGCGTATCCAATGTCCCGAGTTTTTATCGGTGATTTTGATTCAACAATTTCTCTGGGCAACGTTTTGATTGCACTAATGGTTGGACTGGTGCCGTTTAGTTTTGTTTACATGATGCAGCGTGCGTTCTATGCGCTTGAAGATACCCGCACACCTTTTCTCTTCACCACAATTCAAATTGTGATTTACATCATTGGTGCTTTTGTAATTTCACAGTCTGTTCCGGCTGAGTGGTTGGTGGTTGCTCTTTCACTGCTCACCTCTACCTCTGTAACCATTCAGGCAATCATCGCTTACACGCTTTTGGTGAAGCGGGTTGGTCCACTTGGTGATCACCGAATCGCAACCGCGTTGGCGCAGTTTATTCTTGCGGGAGTCATCGCCGGAGCACTCGGCTACGGCGGAATCGAAATCATGGGTGGCGTGAAACCGGAATCATTTGCAGTTGATTCTGTGCTTAGTTCCTCGCTCACAATTGCGCTAATTGGATTTTTAATGTTTGGTGTTTATACCGTTGCCTTGCGTTTACTTAGAGTTCCCGAGATAGACACGGCTCTGGCCGGTCTAAAGGGAATTTTGCGCCGATAAAATTGGCTTTACACCCCCTAGGAGAAAAACAAATGCGCGACGTCATCATTATTGGTTCAGGCCCTGCCGGCTACACCGCAGGCATCTACACAGCGCGCGCCGGTCTAAAGCCCCTGCTAATCGCTTCATCGGTTGAAGCCGGCGGCGAGCTAATGAAAACCACAGAGGTAGAGAACTTCCCTGGGTTTCCCGAAGGACTAATGGGCCCAGAGTTGATGGGTCATTTTCAGGCTCAGGCTGAGCGCTTTGGCACCGAGATTCTGATGGACGACGTTGTTGAGGTTGACCTAAAGGGTGACGTAAAGATTGTTAAGACCGGTGCTGGCGAGACTTTTGAGGCCAAGACGGTTATTTTGGCCACCGGAGCTGCCTACCGTGAGCTTGGTTTGCCTCGTGAAAAAGATCTTTCAGGTCGCGGTGTTTCATGGTGTGCCACTTGCGATGGGTTCTTCTTCCGTGAAAAGACCATTGCCGTAGTTGGCGGTGGCGACTCAGCCATGGAAGAAGCCCTGTTCCTAACCCGCTTTGCGACCAAGGTTTACCTAATTCACCGTCGCGACACCTTTAAGGCCTCAAAAATCATGCAGGAGCGCGCTTTGGCTCACGAAAAGATTGAGGTTATTTGGAACACTGAGATCGCCGAACTAAAGGGTGCCACCAACCTTGAGGCGGTAACCCTTAAGAGCACCGTTGATGGTTCCACCAAAGATTTGGCTCTAGACGGCCTATTTATCGCTGTTGGAAATGATCCGCGGGTTTGGCTTGTTGAGAACCAGGTCACCCTGACCCCTGAAAAGTTCATTCAGGTTGAAGGGCGCAGTTCCAAAACCAATTTGCCGGGCGTTTTTGCTGCTGGCGACGTAATTGACCCAACTTACCGCCAGGCAATCACCGCTGCCGGTTCTGGTTGTGTTGCTGCACTTGATGCAGAGCACTACTTGGCCAATCACTAACCTCCCAAATAGGGAATTTGTACAGATTTATCTAAAAATAGGAGTACCAAATGTCAAAAGATGTGACCACCGCAAGCTTCCAGGCTGATGTTCTGTCAAGTGCAAAGCCAGTTTTGGTTGATTTCTGGGCAGAGTGGTGTGGTCCTTGCCGCATGGTGTCTCCGATTCTTGATGAGATTGCTGCCGAATACGGCGACAAAATTGACATCGTCAAGGTAAACGTAGACAACGAGCCTGGTTTGGCTCAGCAATATGGCATCACCGGAATTCCTGCTCTTCAGGTATTTCAAAACGGTGCGTTGGTGAAGTCAATGGTTGGTGCAAAGCCAAAGGCTGTTTTAGTGAAGGACCTCGAAGAGTTCCTTGGCTAAAGACTTACTTGGCTAAACTGTCTAAATGACAAATACCGCAAGCACAGGCAATAATCTCGACCACTGGTTGGATGCTTACGCTGCGCGAGCGGAAACACTAACTGTCTCTGAAGTTCGAGCCCTTTTTTCTGTAGTTTCCCGCCCAGAGGTAGTTTCTCTTGCCGGCGGAATGCCCTATGTGGCTGCTCTTCCAAAAGACCTACTTAGCGATGCCTACGAGAGCATGATGAAAAACCGAGGCGACCTTGCTATTCAGTACGCCGGCGGGCAAGGAGACCTAAAGCTTCGCGATCAAATTCGTGAGCTTATGGCGCTTGAAGGAATTCATTCTTCTGTGGAAGACATTGTGATCACCACCGGTTCACAGCACGGCCTAGATATGTTGGCTGGTTTGTTCCTTGATGAAGGCGATGTTGTTTTGGCCGAGGGCCCAAGCTACGTTGGCGCCATTGGAATTTTTCGTCACTACGAAGCACACATTGAACACGTTTACACTGATCACGACGGCATGAGTCCTGAGGCTCTTGAGGATTCAATCCGTGAGATGAAGAAGCAGGGCAAAAAAATCAAGTTCCTTTACTTGGTGCCAAACTTTGCAAATCCATCGGGAGTAACCCTTTCAGCCGATCGCCGCCCAAAGATTCTTGAAATCTGTAAGCGCGAGCACATTTTGATTCTTGAAGACAACCCATACGGTCTTTTGTATTTTGATAAGCCGGTTCCCGATGCACTTCGCGCTGTTGAAGAAGAAGGCGTAATTTACCTGGGTTCATTCTCAAAGATTTTGGCGCCGGGGTTTCGCGTTGGTTACGTGCTGGCACCACCTGCAATTCGCGACAAATTAGTTTTGGCTCAAGAGTCGGCGCTTCTGTGCCCAAGCTCTTTCACTCAGTTCATGATTAGCGAATACTTGGCTCACGCCGATTGGCAGAAACAGATTGATACCTTCCGCGGTGTTTATCGTGAGCGCAAGGACGCAGCTCTTTCGGCGGTGCGCGAGTATCTGCCGAATGTTCAAACCACAACACCCGATGGTGGGTTCTACCTGTGGCTAACTTTGCCTGAGGGAATTGACTCAAAGGCAATGCTGCCGCTAGCAGTTAAAGAGTTGGTTGCTTACACACCTGGTACCGCATTCTTTGGCGACGGCACTGGTCAACGCAATCTTCGTATCTGCTACTCATTCCCAACCCCCGAGAACATCAAGGTAGGCATTAAGCGTTTAGCCAATGTCATCAACTTACAAACAGATCTTCTCGAGACCTTCAAGTAACCCCAACTATAAAGAGGGACACAAATGATTCCCAAGGGCAAGCAGAGCAATAAGCTCAAGATTCAAATTTTGGCGGGTGGCATCAGCCACGAACGTGACATCTCACTTAAGTCTGGGCGCCGTGTGGCCGATGCGTTAACTGACTTTGGTGCCGAGGTTGTAATTCGCGAACCAGATCACAATCTATTGACCAACATCAAAAAAGATAAGCCCGATGTAATTTTCCCCTGCCTGCACGGAGCATCAGGCGAAGACGGTGCACTGCGCGACATTCTTTCAATCAGTGGTGTTCCGTTCGTTGGTGCCACCGCTGCGGGTGCGCGTTTAGCTTGGGACAAATCCGTGGCAAAGATTTTGGTTTCACGTGATGGCATTCAAACCCCCGCCTCAATCACCTTGCCTAAAGACACTTTCCGTGAATTAGACGCCGACGCAGTTTTGAAATTAGTTGCGTCTTCAATTTCACTTCCGGTTGTTGTAAAGCCAGCTCGCTCTGGTTCTGCTCAAGGTGTGTCAATTGTTAAAACTCAAGCTGAGTTAAATCGCGCAATGATTGACGCCTATGTTTACTGCGACGTCGCAATCATCGAAAAATACATTGAAGGAACTGAGCTAGCAATTTCAGTTGTTGATCTTGGAGCCGGTCCTATTGCATTGCCGCCGGTAGAGATCGAACCACGCGACGGCAAATACGGCTACGACGAGAGATACATTGCCGGCGAAACAAATTTTTATATTCCAGCTCGAATTAAGAGCACCGTGCTAGAAGAGGCTTCTACGCTTGCTATTCAAGTGCATGAAATTTTGAACCTGCGTCACCTTTCACGCGTTGATGTAATTGTTGACAAGAAGGGTGTGGTTTGGTTCTTAGAGGCAAACGTTTCACCGGGACTAACCGAGACATCACTATTGCCACAGTCAGTTGCTGCTTCAGGTAATTCTTTGGGTGAGGTTTACTACTCACTGGCCGAAGCCGCTAAACGAAACGTTTAAGTTAAACCAGAAATCCCCCGCAAGAATTTGCGGGGGATTTACTGTTCAAGTTCTAGTACTTAGCTTCGTGGCCAAGTTCTTTAAGAATGCGGTTTAGGTCTGCGATAGTTGCAAAATCAATGACCAGCTGCCCTTTTTTCTTGCCCAGGTTAATCGCAACCTTGGTGTTTAGTTTGTCACCCAGCTGCTCAGCAATCACCTTGAGTGAATCTTGGCGACCACCGGCAATAATTTTTGCCTTGCCTGGGCCGGCCGGCTTATCCATGCCTACTAGCTCTTCAAGTGAACGAACCGAAAGCCCCTCGTTGATTACCTTGTTGGCAAAGTACTCCATGCGTGATTCGTCAGTAGCCGAGAGAATGGCTCTGGCGTGACCAGCGGAAAGAACTCCGGCGGCCACTTTTTGCTGCACAGATATAGGTAGCTTCAGCAAACGAATTGTGTTGGTGATCTGAGGGCGAGATCGGCCCAGCTTCTCAGCCAATTGATCTTGGGTAACACCAAAGTCACTCAACATTTGCTGATACGCAGATGCCTCTTCGAGTGGGTTTAGGTTTGCTCGGTGAATGTTCTCGAGCAAAGCGTCGCGAAGCATGTCTTCATCGGCGGTTTCTTTGATGATTGCCGGAATTTTAGAAAGCCCGGCTTCCTTAGATGCGCGAAAACGACGCTCACCCATGATGAGTTCGTATTTTCCACCCGATAGTGGTCGAACAACGATGGCCTGCAGCACACCAAAGTTCTTAATTGAGTGAACCAGTTCGGCAAATGGCTCTGCCTCAAAAACTTTGCGAGGTTGGTTGGCGTTCGGCTGAATTAAATTGAGATCAATTTCACCGTAGCGAATTCCATCAACTTGTACAAGTTCTTGTGCAGAATTGCCGTTTTTGCCATTTTCGGCCTGATTTCCAAAAAATACGTCGATTGGGCGCTCACTTGGAACGGCTGAAGTTGGAATTAAAGCGCCAATTCCTCGGCCTAGGCCAACTTTCTTCTTATCTGCCATGCTGTGCTCCCTTTTGCGCGATTTCAATTGCTGCCTCTAGGTAGGCCAAGCTACCAACTGAAGATTTATCGTGTGTGATCACTGTACGACCAAAACTTGGCGCCTCAGAGACGCGAACATTTCTTGGGATAACCGTGGTGAGGGTTTGCACCGGAAAGTGGGTACGAACATCGTCTACTACCGCCGAGGCTAATTTGGTTCGGCTGTCGTACATGGTCAAAAGAATGGTGGAAAGAACCAGGCTAGGGTTTAGGGCCTGTTGGATACGCTCAATATTGCGAAGCAACTGACTTAAACCCTCAAGAGCGTAGTACTCACATTGAATTGGAAGCAGAACCTCGGTGGCCGCCACAAATGCGTTAACGGTTAGCAGGCCCAAACTTGGTGGGCAGTCAATAAATATGTAATCCAAGCCTGGGTTTGCTGCCAAGTAGGTGTCAATTGCAGTCTTTAGTAGTGCGTGCCAGTCCTGGCGGTCAAAGGCGGTAACTATTTCAATTTCGGCACCGGCAAGATCAATGGTGGCTGGCAGACAGCTAAGGTTTGGGTTTTCAGGGCTTACCTGAACTGCGTCCTTGATTGCTGCACCTTCAATTAGCACCTCATAAATACCAAGGGTGCCTTCCTGGTGATCAATTCCCAGTGCCGTTGAAGCGTTTCCCTGTGGATCCAGGTCAATTACTAGTACTTTTAGGCCTTTAGCTGCCAGGGATGCCGCTAAGTTTACGGTTGATGTGGTTTTGCCCACGCCGCCTTTTTGGTTCGAAACCGAGATAATTCGGGTTCTTGCCGGCTTTGGCAGGGTAGTGGCGTTTATTGTCTTCAGGCGCGAAGAAGACTGAAATAGTTCATCGCCAAGGGGAGAGCCGGTCATGCTCATGCAGAATACCCCCTTGTAGAGACTGAATGTTTCACGTGCGAGGCCCGAGCACGATCGAAGCTGTGCTGAGACGGGCTGGCCGAATCTTGTGCGAGAAACAAATGTTTCACGTGAAACTACAATAACTTAGTTCGAACCACGCGAGTTGGCTCATCAAGAAACTGTTCGCCTGTGAAAACAATATCAAAGCTTTGGATGTCTAATTTCTTCATGAGGCGCTTGGAATCATCGATTTCCAACTGAGCTTTTTCACCCTTCAGGGCAATGATTTCCCCGCCGTGCTTAGTCATAGGAACACACATCTGCAAAAGCTGGGGTAGTGCCTTTACCGCTCGGGCGGTGACTATGTCGAAAGCCTCGCCAACCTCTTCGGCACGAGCGCGAAGCACTGAAACATTGCTTAGGCCAAGTTTCTCAACCTGTTCCTTTAGCCAGTCGGAACGGCGTTCCATTGGTTCAATCAAGGTGAAATGGGCTTCAGGCTGGGCCAATGCCATAGGAATGCCGGGCAATCCAGCCCCTGAACCAACGTCGGCTATTGTCTTGCCGGCAGGAACCAATTCGGCCACAACGGCAGAATTCAGCACGTGACGCGTCCAAATTCTTGGATATTCACGAGGACCCAATAAACCCAGGGTTTCTCCGTCGGCCACTAGGGCAGCGGTATATGCTCGCGCTTTATCTATGTTTAGGCCAAAAATCCGAGCCGCTGATGCTGGCTCGGATTCAATGGTTTCACGTGAAACATCCATTTTGGACTAAGCGGGCTTGATCACAATGTGGCGGTCGCGGCCTTCGCCCTCAGATTCAGACACTAGGCCAGCTGAAGAGATCACGTCGTGCACGATCTTGCGCTCGTATGAAGACATTGGCTTCATTGGAATCTGCTCGCCGGTGTCTTTTACCTTGGCAATTAGTTTGTTTACGATGCGGGTTAACTCGTCAACGCGAGCCTGTCGTGAACCACCAACATCAAGAATCAAGCGGCTGAAGTTAGTGGTTTTCACCTGAACAGCAAGGCGGGTTAGCTCCTGAAGTGCCTCAACTGTTTCTGGGTCAGAGATCAAACGCAGGTTGCTGTCACCGTTTGCGGTTACCTCTAGGTAAGCGCGGCCCTGGCGAACATCGATGTCAATATCGCCATCAAGATCAAAGATATCTAACAGTTCTTCTAGGTAGTCAGCCGCGATATCGCCTTCTTCTTCAAGGGCTTTAGCGCTAGATTCAGGGGCTTCGGTGGCTTCTGATACTTCTTCTACAGCTGAGGTTTCGTTCAAGTTTTCAGTCATTTTTACTTCTTGCCCTTCTTGGCACGGGTCTTTCCGGTTGGCTGAGTGCGCTGACGAG
>JBDLUH010000015.1:0-18596 GCA_039805425.1 Actinomycetota bacterium | reverse complement strand
CAAGGCCAATGTCGAGTTCTTCAGTGAGATTGGTTCACCGGGCGGTGCTGCCAAAGTTGGTCTAATCAACTCAGACCACGCTGTAATCACTGCGCTTCCAAATCAGGCCCAGTAGAAGCTGCAGAAATAAATAAATGTTTGATGGCCTGCCGGAATATCCTTGGGAACAACTCAAGCCATATTCTGCAAAAGCCGCGCTTCATGACGGCGGTGCTGTAGACCTCTCGGTAGGTTCACCGGTTGATCCAACTCCAGTAATTATTCAAGAAGCATTAAACGCCTCATCTAATGCGCCGGGCTATCCTTCAACTGGCGGTTCGCCAGAATTTAAAGCTGCCGTAGTTGAATGGTTCGAAAGGCGCCGCGGGGTTTCGGGTTTAAACCCAGATCAGGTGATGCCAACCATAGGTTCAAAAGAACTAATCTCATGGCTTCCGCTTTTGCTTGGGCTTGGCCCAGGTGATGTGGTTGTTCAGCCCAAGGTTGCCTACACGGCATACGTCGTTGGTGCGGCGTTATGCGGTGCTCAAATCGTTTCAGAAGACGATCCAGCAAAATGGCCAGCAAATGCCAAGTTGATCTGGATAAATTCGCCGGGCAACCCTGACGGTCGAGTCCTTGATGTTCCCGAGATGAAAGCAGCGGTTGATCGTGCACGTGAGCTTGGTGCCCTGCTAGCCAGCGATGAATGTTATGCCGAACTTGGCTGGGGCCAGTGGAGCGAAAAATTAATTCCAAGCGTGCTTGATCCGCGCGTTTGCGGTGATTCACACAAAGGTGTCTTGGCGGTTTATTCGCTAAGTAAGCAATCAAACATGGCAGGTTACCGCGCGGCATTTGCTGTAGGGGAGCCTTCGCTCATCAAAGGACTAGTTAACCTGCGCATGCACGCGGGGCTAAACACACCTGGCCCGGTGCAGCGTGCCATGGTCGTGGCACTTGGCGACGAAGAGCACGTAGCCATAGAAAAGGAAATTTACCGAGAACGCCGAGAGGTGCTTCTGGGTGCCGTTAGAGCCTATGGTTTTCATTTGGCAGATAGTCAGGCCGGTTTGTACTTATGGGCCACCCTTGGCGAAGACTGCTGGAAGACCGTTGATCGCATGGCAGGTCTCGGCATCGTGGTAGTTCCAGGCACCTTCTACGGGGAGTCCAGCAGCCAATTTGTGCGTTTTTCAATCACAGCCACCGATGACAAAATTGCCGAGGGAGCGCGTAGGTTGCGCGATGCCATAGGCTTGTCAAAGGCCTAAACAGGGCCGAAAGCACAACACAAGGCAGTAGGAGCTTCGATGACCTCGAGCGATAAAGTCACAGTTACTTACGGTGAAATCACCGCCGACCTTCCGGTTATCTCTGCCGTTGACGGTCACGATGCAGTAGACATCTCGAAGTTCACAGCGCTAACTGGCCTAACCGCCTACGATCAGGGTTTCGTAAACACTGCATCAACTAAATCTGCAATTACCTTTATCGATGGTGAAAAAGGAATTTTGCGCCACCGTGGTTACCCAATCGAGCAGCTAGCCGGATCTAAATCTTTCTTAGAAACTGCCTGGCTACTTATCTACGGAGAGCTGCCAACTGCAGCTCAGCTAACCGCATTTGAAGAGAAGATTCGTCGTCACACTCTTGTGCATGAAGACCTTAAGAACCTTTTTCACGCTATGCCACAAAACGCTCACCCAATGGCCGTGCTTGCCGCTGGGGTTTCTGCGTTGTCAACTTTTTACCAAGACTCTCTAGACCCACATGACCCTGAGCAAGTTGAGCTTTCAACAATTCGCCTTTTGGCCAAGCTTCCGGTTCTTGCGGCTTACGCTCATAAAAACAGCATGGGCCAGGCTTTGCTTTACCCAGACAACTCTTTGTCTTATGTTGAAAACTTCTTGCGCTTGAACTTTGGAAACATGGCCGAGGAGTACCTGCAGAACCCTGTGGTCACACGAGCACTAGACACACTTTTGGTTTTGCACGCTGACCACGAACAGAACTGTTCTACATCAACAGTTCGCTTGGTTGGTTCAAGTCAGGCAAACCTATTTGCTTCAATCTCTTCTGGAATCAACGCACTATTTGGCCCGCTGCACGGTGGGGCAAATGAGGCCGTTCTTGAAATGCTTCAGCACATCAAAGATTCTGGTGAGGGAGTTCAAGCTTTCATTCAACGAGTCAAGAACAAAGAAGATGGCATTCGCCTAATGGGGTTCGGCCACCGCGTCTACAAGAATCTTGACCCACGTGCTCGAATCGTTAAGGCAACCGCAGACCAGGTGCTTGCAGAACTTGGCGTAAATGACCCACTGCTTGAGATCGCCAAAGAGCTTGAGGCAGCTGCGCTTGCAGATTCATATTTTCAAGAGCGAAAGCTATATCCAAACGTTGACTTCTACACCGGTGTGATCTACAAGGCACTTGGCTTCCCGCCGCGCATGTTTACCGCACTGTTTGCAATGGGGCGCCTGCCAGGCTGGATAGCTCACTGGCGCGAAATGAACATAGACCCGGCTACAAAGATTGGCCGCCCACAGCAGATCTATGTTGGTGAGCCAGAGCGTCAGCTTAAAGGTTTCTTTGGCTAGTGCCAAACAAAAAATCCCCCGAATTCTCGGGGGATTTTTTTACTTCTTCAGGAGCCAGAAAACTTTCGTGTCACCGTAAGACTTTTCTTCATCGAGTTCAAAACCTGGCGGCAAAGCTAAGTCTTCAGATCGGCTTGATCTTTCAACCATCACCACTGCATCTTTGGATAGACGTGGCAGCAGTGCTTCTAGGTTCGCAATTACTTCTTCGTTTGAAATTTCGTACGGCGGGTCTATAAATACCAAGCCGTACTCGGCAGTATCGGTGCTTAGGAATGCAGAAACCGGCTTGTGCACCACTTTGATTAGCGCCTCGAAGAAACATTCTTTTTCAAGGGCTTTCTGAATTAAGTTGGCGTTTGTGTTGCAAACTGCGGCCGCCTTGCCGTCTTTTTCAACCAAAACTGCAAGTTTTGCACCGCGACTAATTGCTTCTAGGGCAAGTGCCCCGGTGCCGGCGTAAAGGTCTAATACGTTTGCGTTTTCAATGAGCTCGCGCGAAGCCAATCTATTGAAAATGGATTCGCGAATTCTGTCGCTAGTTGGGCGGGTTGCTTTGGCTGGGCTAGTGAGTTGTCTCGAACCAGCAATGCCACCAATAATTCTTGTCATAACTTGGCAAGCCTATCGCCTGCTATTCAGCCCTGCCTACCGCGCGCTTTCCCAAGCAGCGGCGAAGATAGAAGCATGCTGCTTCCGCTTGAACAATTAGACCGCGTGCTGGGTGACCGCACCGCTAAGTCGTTTGCCAAGCACCTAGGTTTGCGAACAGTTTCTGACTTACTAACCCACTTTCCTAGAAGATATTCAACTAGGGGAGAGCTGACGCCGATCAGTGAAATTCCACTTGGTGAACCGGCAACGGTTGTGGCCGACATCGTTGAGGTTCGCGAACGCCGCATGAAAGGCAAAAACGGCAGCATTCTTGAGGTCAAGATCACCGATGGTCATGGCTTCATGACTTTGTCATTCTTCAATCAGGCTTGGCGTCAGAAAGAGCTAAGACCAGGCTCGCGGGGGTTGTTCGCTGGCAAAGTTGGCAGCTACCAGGGCAAGTTGCAATTGGCGCATCCGGATTATGAGCTATTTCCAGAAGAGATCTCTGATGAAGAGGCCAAGCGTTGGGCTGATCTTCCGATTCCCATTTACCCAGCGGCCTCGGCAGTAACTACCTGGGCAATTCAGCGTGCGCTGGGCGTGGTGCTAGACACCTTGGCACCAGTCATAGATGAGCTTCCTGAAGGTGTAGTCAATAAAAACAATTTGATTTCATTAGACGATGCCATTCGAAAAATCCATCGCCCAGAAAAGCAGTCTGATTGGCAGGCTGCCCGAGACACATTGAAATTTCACGAGGCATTTGCTCTGCAGGCAACCCTGCTTCAAAGGCGCGCTAAGAATCACGAGGTCTCGGCCACTCCTAGAATTTCAAAAACCTCAAAGTTGCTTGATGCATTTGATAAGTCACTTCCGTTTACGCTCACCCAGGGTCAGGTGCAGGTGGGAAATGAAATTAGTGAAGATCTTTCAAAACCACACCCAATGAATCGTCTTTTGCAGGGTGAAGTTGGTTCAGGAAAAACATTGGTAGCGCTAAGGGCCATGTTGACCGTTGCAGATGCCAAAGGGCAGTCTGCGCTTCTTGCTCCAACTGAAGTTCTAGCCGCGCAACATTTCAAGTCAATCCAAAAAACGCTTGGCGAAGATTTAACCAAAGAACTTGGGTTGACATTGTTAACCGGCCAAATGAATACCGCCGACCGCAAACGCGCACTGCTTCAAATGGTCAGTGGCAAGGCTCAAATCGTTGTCGGCACACATGCGCTTATTGCAGACAAAGTTGAGTTTTTAGATCTTGGCTTCATTGTCATTGATGAGCAGCACAGGTTTGGCGTTGACCAACGTGAAGCCCTAAGACTCAAGGGAAAGCAGCCGCCGCACGTTTTGACTATGACTGCAACGCCCATTCCAAGAACTCTTGCGGTAACTGTCTTTGGCGATCTTGATGTTTCAACCCTCACTGAACTTCCTGCAGGTCGTCAAGGAATTACCACACACGTGGTGCAGTTGTCACAACCTGCCTTGGTGGCAAGAACCTGGCAGCGCATTGCAGAAGAAGTAAAAAACGGTCGACAGGCATTTGTGGTTTGTCCACGTATCGATGAAGACGACCCAGGCCTTGAATTAATTGAATCAGGTGGAGCAGCCGAAGAAGATCAAATCTTTCTTGACGGTTCCGATGCGCAAGCTGCAGATTTTGCCAAGAAACCAAAACAGCCATTGGCTTCAGCAATTGGCATGACAGATTCCCTTAGAGGCGTACCGGCGCTTTCTGGATTGACTATTGAAACCTTGCACGGGCGTATGAGTTCAGAAGAAAAAGCTGATGTGATGTCTAGATTTGCTGGCCAAGAAATCGACGTTCTTGTTTCAACCACAGTTATCGAAGTTGGCGTTGATGTGCCCAACGCAACAGTGATGGTGATTCTTGATGCCGACCGCTTTGGGGTTAGCCAGTTGCATCAGCTGCGTGGCCGAGTGGGTCGAGGCGGAAATGCCGGACTTTGTCTTTTGCTTACCTCGGCAGAAGAGGGTTCGTTGGCGCTCGAAAGGGTCAATGCCGTGGCCAAAACCCTGGACGGTTTTGAACTCAGCGAGATTGATCTTGAGCTTCGCCGAGAAGGTGATGTTCTTGGGCAGTCGCAATCAGGCGGTCGTTCTAGCCTGAAGCTCCTTCGTGTTTTGCAGGACTCAAAACTTATCCAAGCGGCACGTGCCCAGGTTGGATACCTTATGGCTGCAGACCCGGCGCTCATAAACCACCCAAATCTGGCTGAATCTTTGGCACGTCAAGATCAAGAAAGACAAGCCAACCTAGCCAAGGGGTAATCTGCTCGGCTAACCTAGAGCAATGCCTTCAATTGCGGTTTACCCAGGATCATTTGATCCAATCACTTTGGGTCACCTGGATATCGCTTCCCGCGCTGCCAGACTCTTTGATGAACTTCACATACTTGTGGTTCACAACCCGTCTAAAGCTCCACGATTCTCTAGCGAGGAGCGTGTCGAACTTATCCGCACGAGCCTTGCCGAACTAAAAATTATCGGGCCGGCAAAAATAACCATAGATACCCTAGACGGTGGTCTATTGGTGAACTACTGCAAGATGGTAGGCGCCACGGCCTTGGTTAAGGGCTTCCGCACTAGCGTTGACCTTGATTACGAGCTGCCAATGGCGCAGGTCAATCGTGATCTTGCAGGCGTAGAGACCGTGTTTATTCCAGCCGATCCGGTTCACGGCCATATTTCAAGCTCATTGGTCAAGCAGGTAGCCGATCTTGATGGTCAGGTTTCAAAGTACGTATCAGTAGCAGTTGCCCGAGCGCTTGCCACCTCGGCCAATAACAGAAAGGCTCAGGGCTAATGTCAGACAACACTGATTACACCGTTGCCGTGCATGACCTAATGCACAAACCGGGACAGATGCGTGAATTGAAGCTCGATATTGTGACGCCTGAGCCAATGGGAGAGGGCATAGCCCTTATTCCAGCAGGTGCCGAGCTAGACCTAGATGTACGCCTAGAGTCTGTTCACGAGGGCATTTTGGCCACTGGTGAGGTATTTGTAGACGCCGATGCCGAGTGCAGTCGCTGCTTGGAACCCCTGACTGTCCCTGTTGAGGTGGATTTTCAGGAACTTTTCGCCTATTCTTTAACCAACGAGGATGAAAATCTTGTGCAAGACGAGCAAATCGATCTTGAACAAATCATCCGTGACGCGGTAGTTCTAAATCTTCCGTTCCACCCACTTTGTAGCACTGACTGTTTAGGTCTATGCCCAGATTGCGGTGTGAAGATGGCTGATAATCCGCACCACGTGCACGAAGCTCCGGTTGATTCGCGGTGGAATGCATTGCAAAGCTTTACGAAAAAGGAAGAGTAAGTCCATGCCAGTACCAAAGAGACGCCTATCTCGTGCACGTACCCACGCACGTCGTTCACAGTGGAAGGCCGCTGAAGTAACTTTGGTGAAGACCATTGAGAACGGTAAGACCGTTTACTCAATGCCTCACCGCGCGAAGCTTGTTTCAGACTCAGCCGGCAACGCGCTGTTCCTTGAGTACAAGGGCCGCAAGGTCGCTGACGCTTAAGACTTTTTAGTCGCGATGAACCTCAACGTTCTATGCACTCGCTTAGGAGTTGAGATCGAGCCTCAATTACTCGAACTCGCACTAACCCACCGTTCTTATTCTTATGAGAACGGAAACACACCCAACAACGAACGCCTCGAATTTCTTGGTGACTCGGTGTTGGGTTTTGTCGTTACGGCACACATTCACGATTTACTTGTTGAGCTTCCAGAAGGTGAACTAACCAAAGTAAAAAACGCAGTTGTCTCGGCTCGTGCACTTGCGGCAGTTGCCGCCAAGCTTGGGCTTGGGGAATTCTTGCGCTTAGGTAAAGGTGAAGAACAAACTGGCGGCCGAACCAAATTAAATTTGCTTGCCGATTCATTTGAAGCAATCCTTGGCGCCGTTTATGTTTCTAAGGGTTTAGGTGAGGCGCGCGGTTTAGTAGAAAGATTCGTTTTTCCACTTTTAGAAGACACCGATGCGCTTCGAGAAAATAGCGATCCAAAAACTACTCTGCAAGAAAAGATTCAAGAGCAGGGCAAGTCTGCGCCAGTTTACGAGACCACCTTCGAAGGCCCGGATCACGACCGCGTATTTCACGCCAAGGTTATGGTCGCCGATCTTGCTATCGGTGCTGGTGATGGAAAGTCACGCAAAGGCGCAGAGACAGAAGCTGCAATCAACGCTTTGGCTAACCTGCACAAAAAATAATGCCTGAACTTCCTGAGGTTGAAACTGTTCGCGCGGGCCTTGCACCAGCGCTCACAAGTGCAATCGTCACATCGGTAGATGTTCACGATGTGCGGTCATTGAAGCGCCACCCAGGCGGTGTTCAAGACTTTATTCAAACAATGGTTGGCTCAAAGGTCTTGGGAGTTGTTCGTCGTGGAAAGTTTCTTTGGCTGCCACTTGAGGTACCTGGCGAAAAAAGGCAGTTAGCCATGGTTGGTCATTTGGGCATGAGCGGTCAAATGCTGTTGCGCAAACCTACCGACCCAGAAGACAAGTTAACCAGGGTGGTGATTCACCTAACCACTGCCAAGGGACGGCAAGTGGAATTTAGATTTATCGACCAAAGAATCTTTGGATCACTGGCAATTGATGAACTTCAACCCACAGCCGATTCCAAGCCTGGCGGATTTAGCGCGGGGGTGGGTACGGGCAAAGCCTGGCAAAACCTAATTCCAATTCAAGCCGCACATATAAGCCGGGATCCGCTAGATGCAGATTTTGATGAGTCAGCTGTCTTGGCAAAGTTTCAAAAAAAGAATTCCGGAATCAAGCGGGTGTTACTCGATCAGCAGACTTTGAGCGGCATTGGCAATATCTACGCAGACGAAGCCTTGTGGCGAGCCAAATTGCACTATGACCAACCAGCCGCTTCTATAAAGCCGGCCAAGGTCAAAGAGCTGCTAGAGCATGTTCGCCAAATATTGGCCAAGGCGGTTGAAGAGGGTGGCACCAGCTTTGATGAGCAGTATAAAAATGTAAACGGCGAGAGCGGCTATTTTGCCGTTTCTCTAAACGCTTACGGCATGACTGGGTTGCCCTGTGCCAGATGTGGCCGCCAAATAAAGCGCGATAGCTGGATGAACCGCGGGTCTCACTTTTGCCCAAATTGCCAGAAACTCAAGGTTTAGAGCACGCCTGACCTTGGGAGTGGCAAGAGTAGCCCTCGAAATAAGGTATTTTGGATAGTCGCGGCAGATAGTGCGCGTCTAATAATTTTGCGAGGGGTGGGGATCTAGCTTGTATCTAAAAAGCCTCACTCTAAAGGGTTTCAAATCCTTCGCCCAACCAACAACTTTTGCTTTTGAAAAAGGTGTAACCGCCGTCGTTGGTCCAAATGGTTCGGGTAAATCAAATGTTGTTGACGCCCTGGCCTGGGTAATGGGTGAGCAGGGGGCAAAGAGCCTTCGCGGTGGAAAGATGGAAGACGTCATCTTTGCCGGTACCTCTACAAAGGGTCCTTTAGGTCGCGCCGAAGTTATTTTGACCATCGATAACTCTGATGGTGCTTTGCCAATTGAATATGCCGAAGTCACGATTTCGCGAACCTTGTTCCGAAATGGCGGTAGCGAGTACGCAATCAATGGTGAACCGGTTCGCCTTCTAGATGTTCAAGAACTTTTGAGCGATTCCGGTCTTGGTCGCGAGATGCACGTAATTGTTGGTCAGGGCCAACTTGATTCTGTTCTTCGTGCTACTCCAGAAGAACGCCGCGGTTTCATTGAAGAAGCTGCCGGAATTTTGAAGCACCGCCGCCGAAAAGAAAAGACTGAACGCAAGCTTGACGCGATGCAGGCTAACTTGACTCGATTGAACGATTTAGCTGGGGAAGTTCGCCGCCAGTTGAAGCCTTTGAGTCAGCAGGCAGAAGTTGCGCGCGAGGCCCAGGGCATTGCCTCAGTGGTGCGAGATGCAAAGTCGCGTTTGCTGGCTGCAGACATTTCTGATTTGCACAGAGGGCTAGAGGAAACCGCAAAGAGTGAAGCCGATCGTCGCGGTGAGCGCAACATTTTGCAAACTCTTCTTGCAGAAAACACTGCACGCCTGGGTCAGCTGGAGGCAGCGCAAGTATCAAGCGAACTGGATCAAGCTCGAAACCTTTCATACCAATTTGACTCGTTAGCTGAACGATTGCGTTCACTACTTTCTATCGCGAATCAGCGCGTTGCTCTTTTGAGTCAACAGGCCGAAGTTGCCGGTGCTCAACTTGACCCGGCAGCGCTTGATGCAGAGGCAGATCAAGCCAGCGCAGCCGCCACTCAGTTGACCCAGACAGTTGAGAGACTAAAAACTGCTCTTCACGAAGCAGAGGCTTCAAGAAGTGAAGCCCGTGATGTTTTGGAAAAGTTTGACAACGAGGTCGCTGAGCAAAATGCTCTTATTTCAAAATTTGATCTTGATAAAGCTAGGTTGGCAAATGATGCAGCCGTTGCTGAATCCAAACTCATAAGCCTTAGGGGTGAGGTGGTTCGCCACGAGGGAGCCCTAGGTGAGGCGCGTGACCGCCATGCTGCGCGTAAGGCCGAGTTTGACGCAGAGCAACAGCAGCAACAGCAACAGAGCAACAGTGACAGCGCTCTTGAAAACCGATACGAAGCGGCGCAAAAAGCTGTTTCCGAAGTTGCAGCTCGCATTGAGTCTTTGCGAGATGGCTTTCACCAAGCAGAGCGCGAACGTGACTCTTTGGCTGCCAAGCGTTCGGCGCTGAACCTTACGCTTGAACAAAAAGATGGCGCAACAGAACTTGGTTCCGCAGGACTCAGCGGTATTCGCGGTCTTGTTGCAAGCCACATGAAGATTCAAAATGGTTTCGAAGTTGCGATTGCAGCTGCTCTAGGCCCTTTGGCCGATGCGCTTGTTGCAGATTCTCGTGAAGCCGGCCTTGCGGCAATTGAACATTTGAAGCGCAACGACGGCGGTCGCGTTGAGCTAATCGTTGCCGACGTCAATGTCAAAGGTGCGGCGTCTAGTTTGCCAAATGTAGCTGGTGCACGCGCTGCGGCCGATGTCGTTGATGCACCAATGGGTATTCTTTCATTGCTGGCAAACGTGGTCATCGTTGACGACCTTGATGCAGCCCGCGCACTTTATTCACGCGATCAGGCAGCGTTGAAGCTTATTTTGATCACTCTTGATGGAGATGTACTTAGCGAATCAGTGATTCGAGGCGGTTCATCCTCTGCTCCTTCGAAGCTTGAATTGGTAGCCGAGCGCGATGCAGCCGAAAAGCGCTTATCAGAGGTAAATGACCTGATTGAGAAGTCTCAGTCTGAATTGGCTCAAGCTAGATCAACGGAGGAGGCAGCTAAGGCCTCTGAAAAAGAAGCGCTTGCCGCGCTAAACGAACAAGACGCTACCTTGGCCGCAAACGCAGAAAAGCTTGGCCGTCTGAGGGTTGCGGTTGAAGCATCAGAGGCCGAACTCGAGCGATTGGCCATGGTTGCCGAAAATGCTAAAGCTGGCATTGAATCTGCGGAAGCCGAGTTGGCTCAGGCCGTTAGAGCTCACGACGAATTCGCCGGGCAAGAGCGCCCAGCCCTAGATTTGGCTAACCGCCAGACACTTGCTGACAATCTTGAGCAAGAGCGTCAGCGCGAACTTGATCTTCGCATTGAACTGGGTGCAGCAATTGAGCGTGTGCGCGTAGAGCAAGAGCGAGCCGAAGCATTGCGAAACCAGGTTTCAGAAGCGCGCGATGCAATTGAACGTTCGAAGGCTGCTGCCGCTGCCCAGCAGAGACAGCTAGCTTCGGCCAAGCGGGTGCTGAATGTTTTGCCTTCTCTAATGAATGCAGTTGCCGAAAGCGCTTCGCAGGCAAAATTCAAGCTTCACGAGCTTGAATCTCAGCGCCAGAATCAAAATAGCGAACTCGTGAAACTTCGCGGCGAAACCGCAGAGATTCAGATGAAGCTTGCCGGATTGACGCAAAGCGTTCACGACATGGAATTGGCAAACCACGAAAAGCGTTTGACTTTGGCAAACCTGGTCACCCGTGCTAACGAAGAACTTGGTCTTGAGCAAACTGTTTTGCTTGAAGAGTATGGCCCAGAGATTCCTATTCCTGATGATGAAGCTGAGGGCGGCTTCAAGTCATTCGTGCGCGAAGAGCAGCAAAAGCGACTCAAAGATTCAGAGCGACTTTTTGAAAAGCTTGGCAAAGTAAACCCGCTTGCTCTTGAAGAGTTCGCTGCACTCGAGCAACGCCACAAGTTCCTAACCGAACAGCTTGCCGACCTCACACAAACTCGCAAGGACCTGCTTCAGATTATTGAAGAGCTAGATGTGAAGATGCAAACCATTTTTGGTGACGCATTCGAAGACACACGCAAAGCGTTTGAGACAGTATTCCCGGTTCTCTTCCCAGGCGGTTCAGGTTCAATCTTCTTGACAGATCCAGATAACCTCTTGACCACCGGTCTCGAAGTAACAGTGAAGCCAGCCGGTAAGCGCATCGAAAGACTGTCATTGCTTTCGGGTGGTGAGCGTTCGTTGGCAGCGGTGGCCCTTATGGTTGCAATCTTCAAGGCGCGCCCTTCACCGTTCTACGTAATGGATGAGGTTGAAGCCGCGCTTGACGATGCAAACCTTGGTCGTCTACTTCAAATTTTTGAAGACCTGCGATCTAGCTCGCAGTTGATTATCATCACTCACCAGAAGCGCACCATGGAGATCGCGGATGCGCTTTATGGTGTATCGATGCGCCAAGACGGTGTTTCGGCTGTGGTTGGGCAGCGCCTAGCCGAAAAGGAATAAGCCGTGGCTTTCCTGTTCTGGAAGAAGAAGCGCGGTGCCGAAGTTGAAGCGCCAGTTGAATCAGTTGAGCAATCGGCTCAAAATAATTCTTCCATTGTCATAGAGCCAACTTCGGTAATTGTTTCTGAGCCAGAAACTACATCTGCTGTCGAGAAGTCTGAAACTGCGTCATCCCCAACGTTAGAAAAGCCAGCTGCTTCGAATCTGGAAAAGCCAGAGCAGTTAGAAGCCGTTGAGCTTCCAAAGCGCACGGCAAAGAAGGGAATTCGCTCGCTTTTTAGCCGCATCAAATTTGATGTTGAAAACCTAGACGACCTAGAAGATACGTTGATTCAGGCCGACTTTGGTTTGGATGCATCGGTGGCAATTGTGGCTGCTGTGAAAGAACGCGCAAAGAAGCAAGGTGCCAAAACAGAATCTGACTTAAAGCAGATTCTGGTTGAGGTGATTGCTGAAAGTTTAGAGAATCCAGCTAAAGCGCTAAATCTAAGTGATGGCAACACTCCTTACGTCTTACTTGTGGTGGGTGTGAATGGCGTAGGTAAAACCACAACCATTGGCAAGCTTTCTAAATGGCTTGTTCAAGGTGGCTTCAAGGTTTTGATAGGAGCAGCCGATACATTTCGTGCAGCAGCCGTTGACCAAGTGGCAACTTGGGCTGAGCGCGCCGGCGCCTCATTAGTTAGGCCAAAGCAAGAGGGGCAAGATCCAGCATCGGTGGCTTTCGAGGCAACAGAAGAAGCGCTTAAGACCAGCTGTGACATTTTGATTATTGATACCGCCGGACGTTTGCAAAACAAAACAGACCTCATGAACGAGCTAG
The DNA here is from genome assembly GCA_039805425.1 of Actinomycetota bacterium. Taxonomy (GTDB): domain Bacteria; phylum Actinomycetota; class Actinomycetes; order Actinomycetales; family Microbacteriaceae; genus Rhodoluna. The sequence goes on along the minus strand of JBDLUH010000015.1, from coordinate 5,797 downwards.
ACAAAATTCGCCGGGTTATCGAAAAGCAAGCCACGATCGCAGAAGTTCTGCTTGTCATAGATGCCACAACTGGGCAAAACGGCTTGGCCCAGGCAAAAGCTTTCACAGAAGTTGCCAAAGTTACCGGCGTAGTCCTTACCAAACTAGATGGCACTGCCAAGGGTGGAATCGTTTATTCAATTCAGCAAGAACTGGGTATTCCTGTAAAACTTGTAGGTGTTGGTGAAGGAATCGATGACTTTGCCTTTTTTGACGCAAAAGAATTTGCCAGCGGTCTAGTTGGGCAAGAGGGATAGTGATGTTTGGAAATCTTTCTGATCGCCTAATTGAGACGTTCAAGAACCTTCGCAGTAAGGGAAAGCTAAGTCCGGCAGATATCGACGCGACTCTACGTGAGATTCGTCGTGCACTGCTTGAGGCTGATGTTGCTCTTGAGGTTGTAAAGAATTTCACAACTGAAGTTCGTGATCGCGCGCTTGGCGACGAGGTTTCCAAGGCCCTGAATCCTGCTCAGCAGGTTGTTCAAATTGTTAATGAAGAACTTGTCAAGATTCTTGGCGGCGAGCAGCGCAAACTTGCATTTGCAAAAACAGCACCAACAGTAATCATGCTGGCCGGTCTTCAGGGTTCAGGTAAGACAACCCTTGCTGGAAAACTGGCGAAGTGGCTGAAAGACCAAGGTCAGACCCCAATACTTGTTGCTGCAGATTTGCAGCGACCAAACGCTGTCAACCAGCTCCAAGTAGTTGGTGAGCGTATTGGTGTTCCGGTGTTTGCACCAGAGCCCGGTAATGGCGTGGGTAATCCGGTAAGTGTAGCCAAAGATTCCATCAAGCACGCCAAGCAAAAAATGTTCAGCGTTGTGATTGTGGATACCGCTGGCCGTTTGGGCATCGATGAAGAATTGATGACTCAAGCCACTGATATTCGCAAGGCTGTGGATCCGGACGAAGTCCTTTTCGTTATTGATTCCATGATTGGTCAAGACGCGGTCAATGTTGCTAAAGCATTTGATGAGGGTGTCGGCATTACCGGTGTTGTGCTTACCAAACTTGATGGAGACGCCCGTGGCGGTGCCGCGCTATCGGTTGCTTCAGTAACCGGCAAGCCTATTCTGTTTGCGTCAAACGGTGAAGGCATGGATGCCTTTGAGCCGTTCTATCCAGATCGCATGGCCAGCAGAATTCTTGACATGGGTGACGTGCTGACTCTGATTGAGCAGACTCAAAAGAACTTCGATGAAACTGAAGCTCGAGCCATGGCCGAAAAGCTGGCTAAAGACACCTTCACCCTTGAAGATTTTCTTGATCAGATGCAGCAGCTCAAGAAAATGGGCTCGCTAAAGAGCATGTTGGCCATGATGCCCGGGGCAGCCCAAATGCGAAACCAGCTAGATAATTTTGATGAACGTGAGATTGTGCGCACCGAGGCAATCATTCGCTCAATGACCCCAGCGGAGCGCCGCCAGCCAAAACTTTTGAATGGGTCTCGCCGTTCCAGAATCGCTAAGGGATCAGGAATGACAGTGACCGATGTGAACTCGTTGGTCAACCGTTTTGAGCAAGCTGCAAAGATGATGAAGACAGTGGCCAAGGGCGGCGTGCCGCAGATGCCTGGAATGCCGGGCATGCCGGGTATGGGCGGCGGCTTCATGGGTGGCAAATCCAAAGCCAAGAACAAAGATAAAAAAGGCTCTAAATCGGGCAATCCAGCCAAGCGAGCTGCCGAAGAGGCAGCTCGTTCTCTAGGGCAAAAGCCGGGTGAGGCTCCATCGGGGTCCGGTTCGGCCTTTGGTTTGGGTAAGTAAAGCCCAACCGACTAGCGTCAGGCCATATTTTCTGGCAGAATAGAGCGGTTGTCGCCGTTTGACCCTCTAACCAAACGATTACGACAACCCACAGAGCTTTTTCTTCCGAGTGTGCCCCCACGCTCACGGTAGATCGTTCGCCTCAATACGAATATCAGGAGCAAAACCTTGGCTGTAAAAATCCGCCTAGCACGTCACGGAAAAATCCGTACCCCGCACTACCGCATCGTTGTGGCTGACTCACGTACACACCGTGATGGACGCGTAATCGAAGAAATTGGTCGTTACGTACCAACCAACAACCCATCAATCATTGAAGTTAACTCTGAGCGTGCTCAGTACTGGCTTGGCGTTGGCGCACAGCCAACCGAGCAGGTAGCAGTTCTTCTAAAGCTGACTGGTGACTACCAGGCATCAAAGGGTGACAAGAACGCGAAGAACACCGTAAAGCTTGCAGAGCCTAAGGCAGAATTCGTAATCGACACCAAGAAGAAGACCGTACTTGTTCCTAAAGAGCAGGTTGCTGCAAAGAAGGAAGCTCCTGCTGCTGAAGCAGAAGTTAATACTCCTGCAGAAGACGTAATCGCTGAGGCTGCAGATGCAGCTGTTGAGGCAGTGGCATCAGTTGAAGACGCAGTAGCAGAAGCAGCAGATGAAACTCCTGAGGCTCCAGCCGCTGAAGAAGCAGCTGTTGTTGAAGAGGCTCCTGCAGCAGAAGAAACAAAAGAGGCTTAAGAAGTGTTAGCCGCTGCGCTCGAGCACCTAGTCAAAGGCATCGTCGACAATCCTGAAGACGCTACCGTGACTGCACGCACAACCTCGCGAGGAGACTTGCTTGAGGTTCACGTGCACCCAGATGACCTGGGTCGTGTGATTGGGCGCAACGGCCGCACTGCCAAATCACTGCGTACTGTCGTGAATGCTCTTGCCGATGGCAAGAAGGTACGCGTAGACGTGGTGGATACAGATTTCTAGTAAGACCACGCTCCGAGTTGGCCGGTTGGTCAAGGCCCATGGCCTCAAGGGAGCGTTCAAATTAGAGCTATACACAGACAGCCCTGAAACTCGTTTCAAGGTTGGTGCAGTTCTAGATCTTCAGGTTCCAGAAACCTCACCGTGGTTTGGAAAAACCGTTTCGGTAAAAGAACTTCGTTATTACAACGCATCCCCAGTTTTATTTCTTAACGAAGTAGAAGACCGAAGCGCCGCAGACACCTTGGTAAAAGCAATTCTTCTTGTGGATGCAGACCTTGAAGTTTTGCCAGAAGAGCCAGATGCCTGGTACGACCACCAACTAGTTGGCCTAAGAATTATTCGTGATGGTCTAGAAATCGGAAAAGTAGTTCGCGTAGAACACTTACCTGCCCAAGACTGCCTGGCAATTGAAACGGCTGCCGGCGAAGTGCTAATGCCTTTCATCAAAGCTTTTGCACCAACAGTTGATATCGCAAAGGGTGAAATCACTGTCACACCTCCGGGTGGGCTCTTCGAAGAACTGACTGAGGAATAATAATGCGAATCGATCTAGCACTGGTAGAACGTGGCCTGGCAAGATCAAGAAATCACGCATCTTCTTTGGTGGAATCTGATCGAGTGCTTGTTAACGGCAAGGCTGCCCGAAAGTCTTCGCAAAACGTCGAAGAGACTGACAAAATTTCTGTACTTGACGCCGTAGATTACGTTTCGCGCGCGGGCCATAAATTAGCTAAAGCGCTAGATGTTTTTGCAGAGATTGACCTGGTTGGAAAAACCGCGCTAGATGTTGGTGCCTCAACTGGCGGATTCACCGATGTGCTTTTGCGCAGGGGAGTAGCCAAGGTCTTTGCTATCGATGTTGGTCACGAACAAATGGTGGAGCAGCTATTTGAACACCCAAAGGTTATTTCAGTTGAGGGCTTCAACGCACGCGAGTTGAGCCCAGAAACCCTTTCTGAAAAAACTGGCATTCCTCAGTCGCTAATCAACATTGATGTTGTGGTGGCCGACCTGTCATTCATCTCATTGACTTTGGTCTTGAAACAGATGCTATCTGTAGCCCCGAATGCTGAATTTGTGCTCTTGGTGAAGCCTCAGTTTGAAGTTGGAAAACAATCCCTTAGCGCTCATGGCCTAGTTAACGATCACAACCTTCGCGCAGGGGCAATCAAGCAGGTAGTTACCGAGGCAGAATCGCTTGGGCTGGGAATTCGCGGGTTAGAGCGCTCTGAATTGCCTGGCACGCACGGAAACGTTGAGTATGTTTTGTGGATTAGTCCCAAAGAGCTTCCAAATAAGTCAAAATGGACAGACAGGATTGAAACGGTAGCAAAGGAGACCAAATGAGCCAGACTGCTCAGCAGGTTGCTTCGCGCTTTGTTTTAGTTGTCGCTCACACTGCCCGCAAAGATGCTGTGGCAGCAGCCCAGGTAGCCATTGAGCAATTGCATGCTGCTGGAATTGTTCCAGTTCTCACCGCTTCAGATCTTGACGACTTTAAAAAGCACGTTGCTGATCAAGTTTTTTCAGCAAATGTGATCGAACATGTAAAGACCCTTGACCTTGACTGCAAAATGGCAGAGCTTGAGTTGGTTGTTGTGTTGGGCGGCGACGGAACTATTTTGAAAGCTGCCGAGATCGTGCGAGAGCACTCGATTCCCCTTATGGGAATTAATCTTGGTCACGTTGGTTTTCTTGCTGAATCTGAGCGTGAAGAATTTGCTGAAGCCGTTCATCGAGTTCTTGATCGCGACTACGAAATTCGTGAACGCCTAACCCTTGATGTTGCTGTAATCGTTGATGGTCAAGAAGTTTTTCGAACCTGGGCATTAAATGAGGCAACGGTTGAAAAAAGTGCTCGCGAACGCATGCTTGAGGTTGTTTTAGAAGTTGAAGGCAACCCGCTTTCAAGTTTTGGCTGCGATGGCATAGTTATTTCAACTCCAACCGGATCCACCGCTTATGCGTTTTCTGCAGGTGGACCCGTGGTTTGGCCTTCGGTTGATGCGCTACTGGTTGTGCCACTAAGTGCTCACGCTCTATTTGCAAGACCTTTGGTAATCAAGCCAGATGCAATGGTTGCCGTTGAGGTTCTGCAGCGAAGTTCAGGCCACGGAGTGCTTTGGTGTGATGGCCGCCGCAGCTGGCAGCTGCCACCGGGGGCCCGAGTCGAGGTTACTAAGTCTGCAACACCGGTTCGGCTAGCCAGGCTTCGCAAGAGTACTTTTACAAACAGGCTTGTAAAAAAATTCTCTCTACCGGTTGACGGCTGGCGTGGGCCAGACGAGACCAAGCGATAGTCGCGGCGGGTACATCATGATCGAAGAAATTTACATTCGCGATTTGGGTGTAATCCAAGAGGCAAGATTGCCACTTGGCAGTGGCCTTACTGTTATCACCGGTGAAACCGGTGCCGGAAAAACCATGGTGCTGTCTGCGCTTGGGCTTTTGCTGGGTGAACGTTCAGACAGTTCAACTATCCGCCGCGGTCAAGACCAAGCTTTTGTCGAAGGCCGGTGGTATTTAAAGTCAAATAACCCAGTCAGCGAAAACGTTTCTAAACGTCTTGCCGAAGCCGGAATAGATCTCGTTGATGGCGAGCTCATCATGAATCGCTCAGTTTCTAGCGAGGGTCGCGGCCGGGCATCGGTGTCTGGCAAAGCCACCCCCATTAATGTCTTAAGTGAACTGGGTGAGCAACTTGTGGTAGTTCATGGTCAGTCTGATCAGATTCGATTAAAGAGCGCCGCTGCTCAACGTGAGGCGCTAGACCAATTTGCCGGCAGCTCTGGGGCTTTGGTTGAATATCAGTCGCATTTCAATTTATGGCGATCAGCAACCGCAAAGCTTGTTGAGATACAGCAGAACCTTGAGTCCAGGGCGTTAGAGGCTCGGCAGCTACGCGAATCGGTAGAAGAACTTGAGAAGGCAGACCCAAAACCCGGTGAAGACCTTGAGTTAACTGAAAAAGCCAATCGTCTAACCCATATTGAAGAACTTCGGATCGCCGCTGCC
>JBDLUH010000014.1:0-18607 GCA_039805425.1 Actinomycetota bacterium | reverse complement strand
TGGATGATCGGTAGAGATGGTTGCCGGTGCAAGCACTTCGGCAAACACGCTTAGGGCCGCGGTTCCGCCGATGCCCTCTTCTGTGATTGTCTTTCCGGCAGCGGCAAGCAAAAACTCGGGGGATTGCGGGCCATCGAGCGGCGGCGGGTTGTATTCAAGACGCGTGCGAGCGTAAGCAAATACTTCTTCGCGCAGTTTTTCTGAAGAGTCACCTAAGTGGTGCATTGGATTACTTCAGGTCAGCTAGGTTGCCCAGGTAGAGCTCAATCATCTTTGGGTCGTTTAGAAGTTCACGACCGGTTCCGGTGTGAGCGTCTTTACCCTGATCAAGCACGTAGGCGCGATCACAAATCTGCAGACAGCGGCGTGCGTTTTGCTCAACCATAATCACGGTTACACCAGCCTGGTTAACTTCTTTCACACGCAAGAACGCTTCGTCTTGACGAACCGGTGACAGACCAGCCGATGGCTCATCAAGGAGCAACACCGATGGATCAATCATTAGAGCGCGACCCATGGCAACCATCTGTCGCTCTCCACCTGAAAGCGAACCGGCACGCTGACTGCGGCGTTTGCCTAAATCAGGAAAAATGCTGGTCACAAATTCAAAGCGCTCGTTGAATCGCTTAGGGGTTTGGAACACACCCATCTCTAGGTTTTCTTCAATGGTCAAGCTTGGGAACACGTTGTTGGTCTGTGGCACAAAGGCAACACCCTTGGTAACCAACTTATTAGCCTTCAGGTTTGTGATGTCTTCGCCCTTTAGAAGCACCTGGCCTTCACGAACGTTTACCTGACCGAAGATTGCCTTTAGCAAAGTTGACTTACCGGCACCGTTAGGGCCAATGATGCCAATCAGGTCACCCTCGAAGGCGGTTAGGGAACAGCCGTTAAGAATGTTGATGCCAGGCAGGTAACCCGCGTGCAAATCCTTTGCGTGTACTACTGGAGTCTTGGCAGCCATTACTTCTTTTCCTTCACAACTTTGATTGCCACGGTACCCAGATCTGTATCTGCGTGAGCACCTAGGTAAGCATCGATAACCGCCTGATCCTTCATAACGATTGCGGGAGGACCCTCGGCAACAATCTTGCCTTCGGCCATAACCACAACCCAGTCACTGATGTGGCGAACCATGTGCATATCGTGTTCCACGAACAGCACGGTGGTGCCGTTCTTCTTCAGGTCTTTGATGTGCTCAAGCAAGCTTTGGGTAAGCGCCGGGTTCACACCGGCCATTGGCTCATCAAGCATCACAAGCTTTGGCTCACTCATCAGTGCACGGGCCATCTCTAGCAACTTGCGCTGACCACCCGAAAGAGCAGCAGCAAAATCTTCTTGCTTAGCGTCTAACTTGAAGCGCTTAAGTAGGTCTTCGGCGCGGGCGGTGATTTTGGCCTCGAATGAGCTCCACAGTGGTCTGATTAGCGCAGCGAAGAAACTTTCGCCGGGCTGGTTTTGCGCACCCAAACGCATGTTTTCCATTACGGTCAACATGCTTAGCGCCTTGGTGAGCTGAAAGGTTCGAACCATTCCAAGACGAGCAACCTTATAAGAAGGAACACCGGCAAGGTCTTTTCCTTCAAAGTTCCATGAGCCAGTAGTTGGCTTATCGAAACCGGTAAGAAGGTTAAACAGTGTGGTCTTACCTGCACCGTTAGGGCCAATAAGTGCTGTAATCATTCCGCGAGGAATCTCTAGGTGATCTACGTTCACTGCGGTTAGACCGCCGAACTGACGGGTCACGTTATCTGCAACCAGAATTGGGTCAACTTTTTTGCAACCCGGTGCAGCCTTGCCAACTGAGATGTCATTAGACATTGAACTGCAACTCCTTCTTGTTACCAAAAATACCTTGAGGTCTAAAGACAACCAGTGCCATCAAACCAAGTCCAATCAAGATGAATCGCACAGGGCCAATTTGATCGGTGGTTAGGAAAGTAATTACTCCCTGATTAACCAGACCCTGTAGTAGACCATCGGTTAGAGAGAGCAGAACCCAGAAAACCATAGAGCCAACTACCGGACCAAGAATTGTTGCCGCTCCACCAAGCAACATGACTGTCCAGATAAAGAAGGTCAAACCGGTTCCGTAGTTTCCAGGCTGAACTGATCTAGGAAGAATGAAGATAATTCCAGCCAGTGTTCCAAGTGCACCACCAAATACCAGTGACTGCATCTTGTAGGAGTAAACATTCTTACCAAGGCTTCGAACAGCGTCTTCGTCTTCGCGAATACCTTTGACCACACGACCCCAAGGGCTGCGCATCAATGCAAACACCAACAGGGTTGCTAGAGCAACGATTGACCAGCCAACCACGCGAACCCAAAGGTCTTTAGCGGTCACGTCGAATGGCCAGAACAGGTAGTTGCCTTCAGGGAACGGGTTCATTGCGTAGAACTCGCCAGCGAAAGCTGAAAGACCACCAGCTCCACCGGTTACTGATGCAAGCGATGTGGTTGAAACTATGTATCGCAAAATTTCAGCCGAGGCAATTGTGACGATCGCCAGATAATCGGAACGCAAACGAAGCGTTGGAATTCCAAGAATCAAGGCGAACGCAACAGAGGCAAGAAGCGAGACAAGAACCGCGCCCCAGAATGGCAGGCCAAAATACAACACCGATACCGCAAAACCATAGGCACCGATAGCCATGAAGGCTGCCTGACCAAAGTTCAAAAGACCGGTGTAGCCAAAGTGAACCGCTAGGCCAACTGCTGCAAGAGCGTAGGCCGCGGTGGTTGGGCTGATGAGTTCAGCAGCCGCGTTTCCGATTACGAGTGACCAATCCATGATTTTCCCTTAGCCGATTCTCTGCGCTTTACCCAGGATTCCCTGAGGTCTAACAAGCAGTACCAAAATCAAAACAATTAGCGCACCCGCAAACTTAAGGTCTGAAGGAATTACCAGTGTTGAAAGTTCCACGAACAAACCAACCACCATGGCTCCTACTGCTGCACCAAAAGCGGTACCAAGACCACCCAGGGTTACCGCAGCAAATAGCAGTAGCAAGATTGAGAAGCCCATGTCCCATGAGGCTTGAACAAATAGACCAAGCATCACACCCGAGATTCCAGTAAGTGCACCGGCAACCACCCAAACGATTCGAATGATTGATTCAACATCGATACCGGTTGCGGCAGCAAGCGATGGGTTGTCGGCAACCGCGCGGGTTGCCTTACCTAGACGAGTGCGGGTTAGGAACAGGGCAACTAAGAGCAGAATCACAACAGCGATTCCGGCGCTGATTACGTTTACAGCCTGGGTTGGTACTCCAAATATATCCCAGATTTCACCTTGGCTTAGAACCTTGGTGTCACCACCGTAAATGATTTGGAAAACGTAGCGAACCACAAGTGAGAAACCAATGCTCACGATCATCATTTGGGTTAGACCCACGCGGCGCTTACGAAGAGGGCGCCAAATGGCCGCATCCTGCAACCAGCCAGAACCGGCAACTAGCACCATTGTGATAACCGCTGAAATAATCAGGTCAATTCCTAGAATGCGGTTCAAGGTGAAAGCAAGAAGTGCTCCAAGGGTAACCATTTCACCGTGGGCAAAGTTGTTTAGTGCGGTGGTTCCGTAGATCAAGCTCAAGCCAATGGCAGCCATAGCCAGCAGAATGCCTAGATTCAGACCCGCAATTAGTCGGCCCAGAAAAACATTAGCCTGCGGGGCACCAGAACCTTCGCCGGCAGCTTCGCCGGTTGATGTGGTGTCATTAAGGGCAAAAAGCACATTCACGGTGTTAACCAGGTCAACGGTTACTGTCTTGGTGGCCTTTTTCTCATCGCGAAGGCTTGCTCCTTCAGGCAGAGTCTCTAGCTGCAGGGCAACAGAGTATTCACCTTTATTAGGAACCACAACAGACCAGCGACCATCGGCACCGGTGGTACCGGTTTCTTCAAAAGCTTCGCCAGTAACCAAGATCTGAACACCCTCTAGCAGGGTCTCGCCGTCTTTGATGATGCCACCGATAGAAAAGGTGGTGCTGTCTGGGTTAGATGCCTCATCGGCCGCGCTCGCCGGAGCCGCTGAAAACAGCATTCCGAACAAAACGGCAAGGGCACCTAGCCACATGGCAACGGGGCGAATGCTGCCCTTTTTGCCGCGTGTGCTGAGTGTAAGGGGGTTCAAAATCCAGCCTCCGTCATATAAACGAGGCGTCTTGCCCCGTCGCATTTTCGTTTACTTACATTACGCCACAAAATGATGGCATTTTGCTCTGAAAGCCAATCTAAAGCCCAATTGTTATGCCTTTATTACGGGCGCATTCCAAAGGCTAGAATTGGTAAAAGTGCCCTCCCTCAGCTAGGACCCTCGATGACTCAAAATGACCCGTTTGGCTTTGTTGGCCTCACATATGACGATGTACTGCTGCTTCCTGGCGAGTCAAACATCGTTCCTTCGGGCGTAAACACCAAAACCCGCATTACCAAGCGCATCGAGATCAACGTTCCGTTGCTTTCTTCAGCAATGGACACCGTAACTGAGGCCAGAATGGCAATCGCCATGGCCCGCCAGGGCGGTATCGGGGTATTGCACCGTAATCTTTCGCTAGATCGCCAGGCCAGCGAGGTAGACCTGGTCAAGCGTTCTGAAGCCGGAATGATCACCCACCCGGTAACCACCACCCCGTTTGCCACCATTCAAGAGGTTGACGATCTTTGCGGCCGCTACCGAGTATCGGGGTTGCCTGTGGTTGACGAAGACGACCGCCTGGTTGGCATTGTTACCAACCGCGATATGCGTTTTGTGCTTGATGTTCAGCGCACCACAACTTTGGTCAAAGACGTAATGACCCCTATGCCTCTTATTACAGCTCCGCACGATATCAACCCCGATGACGCAATCGGCATCTTTGCACAGCACCGCATCGAAAAGTTACCTCTTATTGATGGCAACGGAAAGCTTCGCGGTTTGATTACCGTAAAAGACTTCGATAAGTCAGAGAAGTACCCGCTTGCTTCGAAAGACGCCAACGGTCGTTTGCTTGTTGCGGCCGCAGTTGGTGTTGGTCAAGATGCTTGGGAACGTTCTATGGCATTGATTGATGCCGGCGTTGACATTCTTGTTGTTGACACCGCGCACGGTCACAACAATGCAGTTCTAGAAATGATTGCAAAACTTAAGGCTGAACCATTTGCCAAAAATGTAGACATCATTGGCGGCAACGTTGCAACCCGCGAGGGTGCACAAGCACTGGTTGATGCCGGTGCCGACGGCGTAAAGGTTGGCGTAGGCCCAGGTTCAATTTGTACCACTCGCGTTGTTGCCGGTGTTGGTGTGCCGCAGGTCACTGCTGTTTACCAGGCATCGCTTGCTTGCAAGCCCGCTGGTGTTCCAGTAATTGCCGACGGCGGTTTGCAGTACTCCGGTGATATTCCAAAGGCTCTTGTTGCTGGTGCCAACGCCGTAATGCTTGGATCGCTTCTTGCCGGAACCGATGAAGCGCCGGGAGAAATTACTTTTGTTGGTGGCAAACAATTTAAGACTTACCGCGGCATGGGTTCACTTGGCGCAATGCAATCACGCGGTGAAGCAAAGTCTTACTCTAAAGACCGCTACTTCCAAGATGATGTTCTGCGCGAAGACAAGCTGGTGCCAGAGGGCATTGAAGGCCGAGTTCCCTACCGCGGCACAGTTGCATCGGTAGTTCACCAACTTATTGGTGGCCTACGTGCATCTATGGGTTACGTTGGCGGCGAGACAATTCCAGAACTTCAGAACCGCGGAAAATTTGTGCGCATCACAGCTGCAGGTCTAAAAGAATCTCACCCACACGATATTCAAATGACCGTAGAAGCTCCAAACTACGGAACTCGCTAAAAGCGATTTAGGAAATAATGACCGAAATGGAAATCGGCCGCGGTAAGCGCGGCACTCGTGCATGGGCCTTTGACGATATTGCCATCGTGCCTAGTCGCCGCACCCGCGACCCGCGTGACGTATCAACATCATGGAAGATTGACGCCTACGAATTTGGCCTGCCAGTGCTGGGTGCGCCAATGGACTCTGTAATTTCACCAGAGACAGCAATTGCCATTGGCAAGCTTGGTGGCCTTGGTGTGCTTGACCTAGAGGGCCTATGGACCAGATACGAAGACCCAACCCAACAGCTAAATGAGATCTCAAAGCTTGATGCCGCAAAAGCAACCAAGCGCATGCAAGAGATCTACTCGGCGCCAATCAAGCCAGAGCTTATTCGTGACCGCATCGCGCAGATTCGCGCTGCTGGGGTAACCGTTGCCGGTGCTTTGTCTCCGCAGCGTGCCGCAGAATTTTCAGACACGGTGGTAAAGGCCGGCGTAGATCTTTTTGTAATTCGCGGAACAACCGTTTCGGCGGAACACGTTTCAAAAAATGTTGAACCACTAAACCTAAAAGAATTCATTTACAAACTTGATGTTCCGGTAATTGTTGGTGGTGCTGCAACTTACACTTCTGCACTTCACCTAATGCGCACCGGTGCTGCCGGTGTGCTGGTTGGATTTGGTGGCGGTGCTGCTTCAACCACTCGCCGCGTTCTTGGAATTCACGCACCAATGGCAACAGCGGTTGCCGATGTTGCCGGCGCACGTCGTGACTACATGGATGAATCTGGCGGCCGCTATGTTCAGGTAATCGCCGATGGTGGTCTTGGCACCTCTGGCGACATCGTAAAGGCAATTGCAGTTGGTGCCGATGCGGTAATGCTTGGGTCTGTTTTGGCTCGCGCCAAAGAAGCGCCTGGTCAAGGTTCGCACTGGGGTCAAGAAGCTTTCAACCAAGAGTTGCCACGTGGCAACAAAGTTGAGGTTGGCACCAGCGGAACTCTAGAAGAAATTTTGCTTGGTCCATCATCTTCTGCTTCGGGCACAACAAACCTTATGGGTGCGCTACGCCGATCAATGGCCACCACCGGTTACTCCGATGTTAAAGAGTTCCAGCGCGTTGACGTTGTAGTTGCCCCGTACCACGCTTAAAGATTCATGCCAAATAAAGCGCCAAGCTTCTTTGCTGTTGCAAGACAGCCAAAGTGGATTGGCGCTTTATTTTTAGCTCTTGCAGTGGCCGCGATTTTCGCTTCTCTAGGCCAGTGGCAGTTAGACAGAACATTTACCAAAGATCAGCCACAAGTTATTGCATACAACTTGGAATCAGTTGCAGTCAAAATTGATACAAAAAATGTTTACCTAATTGCTAACCGTCTCTCGGAAGGGGAGCGCGGCTACTGGTTGGTGGTAAATTCCAAAGACTCACAAAATAAATCTTTGACCATTGCATTGGGTTGGTCGGCGGATCTAAATCTTTTGAAGCAAGAGCGTCTGGCTCTAATTGAGTCTGACTTGCACAAGTATGAGACCAAATTAGAAGGCGTGTTTATACCCACAGAGGCACCCTTGCCACAAAGCAACGATTTGCCTTATGTCTTTGATTCGCTCTCATTGGCCCAGTTGGTAAATGTTTATTCACCAGAGAAGCCAATTAAGTCCCAGCCAGAAATTTTGGCGCTTACCGGCACCAGCCAGGCTTCGGCTTGGCCCCCGCTGCAGGCAATCAAAATTGCCTACGCCCCGGGCCAAAACATCAACTGGCTAAGCGCCTTTTATTTCTTAGAGTGGCTGGTATTTGCGGGCTTTGCGGTGTTCCTTTGGTGGCGCCTAGTAAAGGATGAGCAACTGCAGCTGGCTAATGACCCATTTAGTGAAAAGGTAAACTAGACCAATGAATCCACAAGAAGCCACCCTTCGCGGGGTTTTGAAGTATTTCAAGGTCACCTCTTATATCACGGGCATTTTCTTAATTTTGATCATGATTTTGTGGGGCATTCGTCTTGCTTGGCAGGCCGATGTTTGGCTAGCCGGCCCAGATGGGTTCCTTTACTTGGCTTATTACTCGCTAGATTCAGCCGGCGAAAAGGTTGGTTTTCCTGAAGCCGGATTCTCTTTGACATCGGTGTCTTTGATTATTCACGGCTGGCTCTATGTGGCTTACCTGTTTGGTGATTTCAGAATGTGGACTCTATACCGCTGGAACTTCATGCGGTTCTTGGTAATTGCGCTTGGCGGGGTTGTGCCTTTGCTTTCATTCTTCACCGAACGCCACTACAGCAAGGTTGCAGAAAGGCAGCTGTCAAAATGACCGCTAATCGCCCAGTACTAGTAGTTGATTTTGGTGCACAGTACGCCCAGCTAATTGCGCGCCGAGTGCGTGAAGCAAACGTGTACTCAGAAATCGTTCACCACAACGTAACCGCTGCCGAAGTTTCCGCTAAGAATCCTTTGGCCATCATTCTTTCTGGCGGCCCGTCATCGGTTTATGAAGAGGGCTCACCGCAGCTAGACAAAGGCATTCTGGAACTTGGTATTCCGGTGCTTGGTATTTGCTACGGTTTCCAAACTTTGGCAAACGCACTTGGTGGCCGGGTTGATCGCAGCGGAAAGCGCGAATACGGCGCAACAGAGCTGAATGTAAAGGCTGGCGGTGAGATTCTTGCCGGTCAACCTGCAGAGCAGATTTGCTGGATGAGCCACGGTGACCAGGTAATGGAAGCACCAGCCGGTTTTGAGGTGTTGGCATCAACCGATATCACTCCGGTAGCGGCATTTGCCAACAGTGAGAAAAAGATTTACGGCGTGCAGTGGCACCCAGAGGTTAAGCACTCTGAGTTTGGTCAAAATGTTTTGACCAACTTTTTGCACAACGCAGCAGGCATTCCAGCAACTTGGAACTCGGGCAACGTAATTGCCGAGCAGGTTGAAAAGATTCGCGCACAGGTTGGCGATGCACGTGTTATTTGTGGACTCTCAGGTGGCGTGGACTCTGCAGTTGCTGCTGCACTGGTGCACAAGGCGGTTGGTGACCAGTTGGTTTGTGTTTTCGTAAACCATGGATTGCTGCGTCAAGATGAAGCCGAGCAAGTTGAGCGCGACTACGTTGCAGCAACCGGTATTCGCCTCGTGACCGTAAACGTTGAAGACAAATTCCTAAGCGCACTTGCCGGGGTTAGCGACCCAGAAACCAAGCGCAAAATTATTGGCCGTGAATTTATTCGCACCTTTGAAGAAGCCCAGGCTGCTCTTTATGAAGAGTCAAAAGCCGACAACCGCCCAATCAAATTCTTGGTGCAGGGAACCCTCTACCCAGATGTGGTTGAGTCTGGTGGCGGCGTAACCGCTGGCATCAAGAGCCACCACAACGTTGGTGGCTTGCCAGATGACATTGAGTTTGAGTTGGTAGAACCGCTACGTACCTTATTTAAGGATGAGGTTCGAGCAATTGGCGCCGAGCTTGGCTTGCCTGCCGAGATTGTTGGTCGCCAGCCTTTCCCAGGCCCCGGCCTTGGTATTCGCATCGTTGGGGAAATCACCAAAGAGCGTCTAGACCTATTGCGCAAAGCAGATGCAATCGTGCGTGCCGAACTATCTGCCGCTGGCCTTGATGGCGAAATCTGGCAATGCCCGGTTGTCTTGCTCGCCGATGTTAGATCAGTTGGCGTGCAGGGAGACGGCCGAACCTACGGTCACCCAATTGTGCTGCGCCCGGTTTCTTCAGAAGACGCAATGACCGCCGACTGGACTCGCTTGCCTTATGACTTGCTTGCCAAGATTTCTAACCGCATCACCAACGAGGTAGAAGGCGTAAACCGCGTTGTGCTTGACGTGACCTCAAAACCACCAGGCACAATCGAATGGGAGTAGATCGCAAGCGATCTACTCTGTGAATGGGAATGACCTTTAATTGATAAAAGTCTTTGGGCACCGAGGTGCATCGGGGTATCGCCCAGAAAATACTCTTGAGGCCTTCAAGCTGGCCTTTGAGATGGGTGCCGACGCAATCGAATGCGATCTGCTGCCCACCAAAGATGGCGATCTAATTATTCGTCACGACAACTATCTTTCAACCACTACCGATGTTGCCACCCGCCCAGAATTCGCTCACTTAAAGCGTGAAGGTTTGGTGGGCTGGCAAGACTATCGAGAAGACTGGTTTTGCGAAGACTTCACGCTTGCCGAAATAAAACAACTGCGTGCTATTGAGCGAGTGCCCGAAGAGCGCCCAGGCAGTGCTAAGTTTGATGGCCAATTTGAGATTCCAACACTTGATGAACTTTTAGCAGCAGATTTTGTTTCCAGCAAGCACCTGATTCTTGAGGTAAAGCACGGGGCGTACTTTGCCACCCAGGGTTTTCCGGTATCGGCAATTTTGGCGCGCAAGCTTCGTGAGAGCAACTGGAAGCACCGGGGTGTTACTTTGACTTTGGAAAGTTTTGACTTCAAAGTTCTTGAGCAGATGCAACGGGTTTGCGGCGATGTTGGTGAATACGTATTCTTGGTTGATACCTGGGGTGAACCGCGCTTCGATGAGACCGCCAAGATTTTCGATGGCATTAGCTTTAACTATCGACTAACGATGAACAGTGATTGGATTCAACAGGCCAAGGCTCGTGGGCTGAAAGTATTCATTTGGACAGCCAAGGCCGAGGAAGCCGAAGCCTCAATTGAGGAGTACTACTCAAAGTTCATTCTTAGCGGCGCCGATGGGGTATTTGCCGATCAGCCAGACCTCTTGGTTGAGGTTGCCAAGGGCCTAGAACACTAGAGCTGTTGAGTCTGCCAAACTCAAAGTCGCCACGTGCGCCTAAGATTGCCTAGTTATGAATGAGTTGAGCTTTTTCGCCCAAGATAAAACGGCCGCACTGGTTGATGGGCTAAACCCGCAACAGCGCGAGGCTGTTGAATATCGCGGTCAGGCACTGCTTATTGTTGCCGGCGCCGGTTCTGGCAAAACCCGTGTGCTAACTCACCGAATTGCCCACCTTTTGGCCACCAAAGATTCCTGGCCTTCACAAATTTTGGCAATTACCTTCACCAATAAAGCTGCGGCCGAAATGCGCGAGCGCGTGCGCCACCTGCTTGGTGAAGCTGCCGACGGCATGTGGCTAAAAACTTTCCACTCGGCTTGTGTGCTTATTCTTCGCCGCGAAAGTGAACGCCTTGGCCATGATTCAAACTTCACCATTTACGACAGCGGAGACACCCGCGCAATTCTTAAGCGCCTAATCAAAGAGCTGGGTGCCGACGTTCATAAGCTCACCCCGGCCGGCGTTGGCGCGGTAATTTCAAATGCCAAGAACGAATTGGCCGACGCCGAGTCTTATGCGCGCAACGTTGATCAAAATGATCCGGTAGCTCGCATAATTTCAGAAATCTTCACCCGATACCAACACGAGCTTCGCAAGAATAACGCTTTTGACTTTGATGACCTGATTGGTGAAACCGTTCATCTGTTTCGCGCTTTTCCAGAGGTTTTGGCTACCTATCAGCAAAAGTTTAAGCACATTCTGGTTGATGAGTACCAAGATACGAATCACGCACAGTACGCCTTGATTCGTGAACTAGCTAAGACCGCATCGCTAACTGTGGTTGGTGACTCAGACCAGTCCATCTATGCTTTTCGTGGCGCAGACATTCGTAACATCACCGAATTTGAAAAAGACTTCGTTGGCGCCAAGACTATTTTGCTTGAGCAAAACTATCGTTCAACCCAAAACATTCTTTCGGCTGCAAACGCGGTTATCTCAAATAATTTTGATCGCCCATCTAAAAATCTTTGGACTGCATCTGGCGATGGTGACAAGATTGTTGGGTACACCGGGTATTCAGCGCACGACGAAGCACAGTTCATTGCAGATGAAATAACCAAGCTGCACAGCAAGTCAGAAGGTGAAGACGCACTTGCCTTTAGAGACATTGCAGTTTTCTATCGCACTAACTCGCAGACTCGCGCACTTGAAGACATTTTCATGCGCTCGGGAATTCCGTATCGCGTCGTAGGCGGCACTAAGTTCTACGAGCGTCAAGAAATTAAAGATGCTATGGCCTACCTGGTTGCTATTGCCAACACCCGAGACGATCTTGCCACTCGCCGAATTCTGAACGTGCCAAAGCGCGGTATTGGTGATGCTTCTGAAACGCAAATAGCAAGCTATGCCGAAAAGAACGGCTTATCGGTGCGTCAAGTTTTGTCACACGTTAGCGACCTTGGTTTTGGCCCAAAGATAACCGGGGCAATAAATCAGCTTGCTGAACTAATGGACAACCTTGAAGCCATGATTCCAAACGAGCAGGTTGATGTAATTCTTCGTGCAGTGCTTGACAGAACAGGGCTGCTGGAATCGCTGCGCAACAGCAAAGACCCGCAAGATGAAGCGCGCGTTGAAAACCTAGAAGAACTTGTTTCTGTGGCTCGTGAGTTTCAGCGCAACAACCCAGAGGGCCGCCTACCAGATTTCTTGAACGAAGTTGCCCTGGTTGCCGCCGCTGACGAGCTTGATGATGAGTCCGGAACGGTTTCACTGATGACCCTGCACACGGCCAAAGGTCTTGAGTACGAAGCAGTATTTCTAACCGGTATAGAAGAGGGCCTGCTTCCGCACCGCATGAGTTTTATCACCCCTGGCGGCATGGCCGAAGAGCGCCGGCTTTTCTACGTGGGCATTACCCGTGCTCGCAAAAAATTGCACATTTCTCTTGCCATGACCAGAACCACCTTTGGTGAATCTGAGTCGGCCACCCCGTCTCGTTACCTGCAAGAGATTCCTGGCGATCTCATTGACTGGCGTGAATCTGGTTCTGGCCGTGGGCTACCAAGCACTCGATACCGCTCATCGATAGCCGAGACCCAAGGCTACGGCTCGGCCGAGTCTTCGGCCGGCAGCTCAGCTGGATACGGAGGAACGCCTTCAACCAAAGAGAAGAAGGTCTGGAACGGGGCAATTTCATCGGTGCGCAACAACGGTGACCTGCAACTACTGGTTGGCGACATGATTGAGCACGCAGATTTTGGCCGAGGCAAGGTTGTTGCCACAGCGGGCGAAGGAGCCCGCCAAACCGCCGAAATCCACTTCGGCAGCGTTGGAGTGAAGCGATTACTGGTGAAAGTGGCCCCTATCCAGAAGGTTTAGAATTGGACGGTTGTCCGATAACTGAATGGAATCAAAGTGGATTTATTTGAGTACCAGGCCCGAGACATGTTCGAGGCCTACGGTGTACCAGTACTGCAGGGAATTACCGCAGACACCCCAGAAGAGGTTGAGGCAGCAGCTGCCAAGATCGGTGGAGTTGTAGTTGTAAAGGCTCAGGTTAAAGCTGGTGGCCGTGGAAAAGCTGGTGGCGTGAAGGTTGCCAAGTCTCCAGAAGAAGCAAAAGAACTTTCAAAGAACATCTTTGGCTTAGACATCAAGGGCCACATCGTAAAGCGCGTAATGGTTGCTCAGGGTGCGTCAATTGATAAAGAGTTCTACTTCTCAGTTTTGCTTGACAGATCAAACCGCACTTTCCTTTCGCTTTGCAGCGTTGAGGGTGGTATGGAAATTGAGCAGCTTGCAGAAGAGCGCCCAGAAGCATTGGCAAAGGTGCCAGTAGATGCAACCAAGGGTATTGATCTTGCAACTGCATTGAGCATCGCTAAGCAGGGTGGTTTCAATGATGAAATCGCCGCCAAGGTTGCTCCGGTGTTTGTAAAGCTTTACGAAGTGTTCGTAAAAGAAGACGCAACCCTGGTTGAAGTTAACCCGCTAATTCTTAGCTCTGCCGGTGATGTAATTGCCCTTGATGGCAAGGTCTCACTAGATGACAACGCAGAGTTCCGTCACGAGCGCGAAGCGATGGAGCGCGACGAACTAGACCCACTTGAGGCCAAGGCAAAAGCAATGGACTTGAACTACGTGAAGCTTGATGGCGAAGTAGGCATCATCGGAAACGGTGCTGGTCTAGTGATGTCAACTCTTGACGTTGTGGCTTACGCCGGTGAGAAGCACGGCAAGGTACGCCCAGCAAACTTCCTTGACATTGGTGGCGGTGCTTCAGCAGAAGTTATGGCCGCTGGTCTTGACGTTATCTTGAACGACCCACAGGTAAAGAGCGTTTTCGTAAACGTATTCGGTGGAATCACCGCCTGTGACGCCGTTGCAAATGGAATCGTTGGTGCGCTAAAGACCCTTGGTGACAAGGCAACCAAGCCACTAGTTGTTCGCCTAGATGGAAACAACGTTCTTGAGGGTCGTCGCATTCTTGCCGACGCCGCTCACCCACTAGTAACCGTCGTTGAGACCATGGATGAAGCTGCCGACAAGGCTGCTGAATTCGCGAACCGCTAAGCGCGAGAAGGAATAAAGAAATGGCTATTTTTCTAAACGAAAACTCGCGAATCATCGTTCAGGGTATGACTGGTTCAGAGGGCATGAAGCACACCCGCCGCATGCTACTTGGCGGATCAAACATCGTTGGTGGTGTTAACCCGCGCAAAGCTGGCGAGACCGTAGACGTTGAAGGCAAGCAGCTTCCAGTTTTTGGAACCGTTGCTGACGCAATGAAAGAAACCGGTGCAAACGTAACCGTAATCTTTGTGCCACCTGCCTTTGCAAAGGCCGCCATGATCGAAGCAATTGATGCCGAGATTGAGCTTGCAGTTGCAATTACTGAGGGAATTCCAATTCATGACTCAGCCGAGGCTTGGGCGTACAACGTCAACAAGGGGCAAAAGACCCGCCTGATTGGCCCAAACTGCCCGGGCATCATCTCTCCAGGAAAATCAAACGCGGGTATTACTCCGTCTGATATCACTGGCCCTGGTCCAATCGGTCTAGTTTCAAAGTCAGGTACCCTGACCTACCAAATGATGTTTGAGCTTCGTGACATTGGTATGTCTACTGCAATTGGTATTGGTGGAGACCCAGTTATTGGTACAACCCACATCGATGCACTTGCTGCTTTCCAGGCTGACCCTGAAACCAAGGCAATTGTTTTGATTGGTGAAATTGGTGGTGACTCTGAGGAGAAAGCTGCGGCCTATATCAAGGCAAACGTGACTAAGCCAGTTGTAGCTTATGTTGCGGGCTTCACCGCACCTGAAGGTAAGACCATGGGTCACGCGGGTGCAATTGTTTCTGGCTCGGCAGGTACTGCTCAGGCAAAGAAGGAAGCATTCGAAGCTGCAGGCGTAAAGGTTGGCAAGACTCCTTCTGAAACTGCAGCGCTAATGCGCGAAGTTATCAAGAGCCTGTAAACCGTTTTTGCATCGCGCTAGGGGGAGTGTTTCGTCTTGAATCGTCGACTCACTTTTCTTATCGCTGCGTTTGAGGCACTAGTTGTCGCTGGCATTGGCATTGGAATATTGCTTGCACCACTGACCGTGGTCTGGCTTTTTGAAAATGAACCAACCATTGATTGGCTAGTGCCTTTTCGCGCATCTGCCGATGTCTGGCTGATGGCACACGGAACCAGGCTGGTTGTGCCTGCAGGCATGTTTGGCTCTTCCGAGGTGCCAGCTTTCGTGATCAGCATGATTCCGTTGGGCCTTAGCGCATTGATTGCTTTTCTTTCAGTTCGGCTTGGCAAAAAACTAACCACCGCACTAGAACTTTGGCCGGCTTGGGTTGCCGGCACGTTGGTTTACGGTGCGGTCTCATTGTTTCTAAGCACGGCTGCATATAACGAGTTTGCTTATCCGGTTACCTGGCAGGGCACGTTTTTTCCGCCGTCGTTCTTTTTGTTTTTTGTGGTTTTGGGTTCACTGTTTGGCAAGCGTCAAGCATTTGGCGAAGCCGCAGACATTCCGGATTCTGCCGAAAGAGTCTGGCTTCGCAATTGGGCGCAGCGAAAATTCAATAATTTACACTGGGCAATTCGCGCGGTTAGCGCACCTGCACTAAGAGCGGGTACCGGTGTGGTGGCAATCTTGCTAGGGGTCTCTTCAATATTTATTGCTGGAATGTTGGCAATTAATTGGATTCAAGTAATTCGTTTATACGAGGGTCTTCAGGTTAGTTTCCTTGGCGGGTTCATGGTTACCGCTGGTCAAATTGCGGTGCTGCCAAATCTTGTGGTGCTGGGTGCAAGTTGGCTCACCGGAGTTGGTTTTCAATTTGGGGCCGGTTCTCTTATTTCGCCGGTGGCAACTGTGGTTGGCCCGCTTCCTGCGTTGCCTGTTACCTCGGCGCTACCGATAGGCGAGCTTAGCTTTGGCATGATTGCGATTATGGTGCCATTGGTTGGCGCATTCGTGGCCACAATAATGATTCGTCGTCACGCCGATGCCATTCGCTTTGAATTTGCCTCGGCCTGGAGCGCCGCAATAACTCTTGGGCTTTCTATTGCTTTGGTGGCCTCAGTTGAAATGGGGCTTTTGGCTTTGCTTGCCTCTGGTGGCATTGGCCCTGAGCGCCTGCAAGAAATTGGCGTTAGTCCTCTGCTGGTTGCCGGTGTGCTCTTTGTTGAAGTTGCGGCGGTTTCAATTCTTGCCGCGTTCTTCAGTGCGCGACCAGACAAGGCCGATCACCCGCTGGCGCAGCGCTAATTACCACCCCGATAAACTAGGCAAATGCTTTCAATCGTTGTTCTTATCTCAGGTTCAGGTTCAAACCTGAAGGCTCTGCTTGAGGCAACAGAGAACCCTCTATTCGGGGCAAAAATCGTTGCGGTTGGTTCAGACAATGCAGCCGATGGCCTGGCCCATGCCGAGCGCTTTGGGGTTCCTACCTTTGTAGTTTCACCGGCTTCTTTTGATAACCGTGAAAACTGGGCCAACATCTTGCTGGCAAATATCAATCACTTCAAGCCAGATCTTGTAGTGCTTGCCGGGTTCATGAAAATATTGCCAGCCAACTTTGTTGCAGCGCTTACCCCAAACCTAATTAACACTCACCCTTCACTGTTGCCAGCTTTTCCAGGTGCACACGCGGTTCGCGATGCACTTGCAGCGGGCGCATCGGTGACAGGTGTGACCATTCACGTTGTCGACGAAGGTGTTGACACCGGGCCGCACATTGCTCAGGCAACCGTGCCGGTCTTGGCAGAAGATAGCGAATACGAGCTACATGAGCGCATCAAAGTTGTTGAGCGCGAATTATTGATAGCAACCGTAAAAGATATCGCTGCAAAGAAAATCCACCTTCCGTCTCTAGTCAAATAAAAAGGGGCTTCACAATGGCCGCACATAACGACCACAAGCCAGCCGACTACCGTCACCGCGATCGCGTTGAAATCAAGCGCGCACTGCTTTCAGTTTCAGATAAAACCGGCCTGCTAGAGCTGGCTCAAGAACTTGCCGCAGCCGGAGTAGACATCGTTTCTACCGGAGGCACTTTTGCCGCCCTGCAGGCAGCCGGAATTGCGGTAACCGAGGTCTCACAAATTACCGGATTCCCTGAATCACTTGATGGCCGAGTAAAGACCCTGCACCCAAAGGTTCACGGTGGTCTGCTTGCCGACATGCGCCTAATTGCGCATGAGCAACAACTTGATGAACTGGGCATCGAGGCATTCCAGCTGGTTGTAGTGAATCTTTACCCTTTCGTGCAGACCGTTCAGTCTGGAGCCAAGGGCGATGCCGTTGTTGAGCAAATTGACATCGGCGGCCCGGCAATGGTTCGAGCATCTGCCAAAAATCACGCCAACGTTGCCATTGTGGTTGACCCAGCAAAGTACTCAGAAATTATCGGGGCTGTACGAAACGGCGGCACAACTTTGGCTCAGCGCCGTGAGCTTGCCTACGCCGCTTTTTCACACACCGCTCGCTACGACTCGGCAGTTGCCAACTGGTTTGCGGCTGAGCTCGAAGGTGACTGGAAGCGCGCAGCCGGACAAAAAGGTGATGTTGAAAACGCTAACCCGGGCTTCGCTCCAGAATTCAAAGTTTCCGGTTCACTTGCCAATGTTTTGCGTTACGGTGAAAACTCACACCAGGCAGCGGCCTTGTATCGCACTACCGGTGAAGGGGCTGTTGCTGGAATTGCCCAGGCCCGTCAGTTTGGCGGCAAAGAGATGTCTTATAACAACTACGTTGATGCAGATGCTGCTCTTCGCGCCGCTTACGATTTCAATGAGCCGGCCGTGGCAATCATCAAACACGCAAACCCTTGCGGCATTGCAATCGGTGACCCAAGTACTCCCGATGTAATTGCCGATGCCCACGCTAAAGCGCACATGTGCGATCCGGTATCTGCATTCGGTGGTGTAATCGCTACTAACCGCCCGGTTACAGTAACCATGGCAAAGCAGGTTGCCAGCATTTTCACCGAGGTAATCATTGCTCCTTCGTATGAGATTGAGGCATTGAGTATTTTGCTAGAGAAGAAGAACCTACGCGTTCTTGAGTTGCCAGCTAACTACTCGCGTGAGGCACTTGAGTACAAGCAAATTTCTGGCGGCCTTTTGGTGCAACAACCCGATGAATTTTCGCAATTCAGTTCCCAAGGATGGAAGCTGGTTACCGGTAAGAAAGCCGATGCCGAAACTATGCAAGAACTTGAGTTTGCCTGGCGCGCCTGCCGTGCCGTGAAGTCGAACGGTATTTTGTTATCTCGCGACGGCGCATCGGTTGGCGTTGGAATGGGGCAGGTAAACCGCGTTGACTCTTGCAAGCTTGCTGTTGAGCGCGCCGAGTCACGAGCAAAGGGTGCCGTTGCGGCATCCGATGCGTTTTTTCCTTTTGCCGATGGTTTACAGATTTTGATTGATGCTGGAGTGTGTGCTGTAGTTCAGCCTGGTGGTTCGGTGCGAGACGAAGAGGTAATTGCGGCAGCAGAAGCTGCAGGCATCACCATGTACTTCACGGGTG
>JBDLUH010000013.1:0-18633 GCA_039805425.1 Actinomycetota bacterium | reverse complement strand
CGCCGTGCCGACTTGATTCCAAACCTTATTGAGACCGTGAAGGGATATGCAACTCACGAAAAAGAGGTCTTTGAAAATGTGACTGCAGCTCGTGCTGCCACAGTTTCACCACAGGTGCTTGCGCACCCGGCCCAAGCAGCAGCGGCTGAAGATTCGTTCGGTGCCGCCATGAAGAGCCTTTTTGCAGTAGCCGAGGCTTACCCTCAGTTACAGGCAAACCAGAACTTCCTTAGTCTTCAGCAAGAACTTACTGACACAGAAGACAAGATCATGGCAGCGCGCCGTTTCTATAACGGTGGTGTTCGCGAACTAAACACCAAGATCAAGCAGTTTCCACAAACTTTGTTTGTTCGTTCACTTGGATTCAAAGAGCGCGAATTCTTTGACGTGGCCGACTCGGCAGCAATCCAAGAACCACCAAGCGTTAAGTTCTAAACAAAAACTCGGGCGTAAATGTACTCAGCTATTGCAGCTAATAAACGAAACACGTTTTTTATCGTGTTTGGTTTCGTTGCGCTACTAGGTGGCCTTGCCTATTGGTGGGGACAGGCAAGCGGCAATGGTTCTAGCGCATTTATGATTATTGGCTTCGTTGCGGTTTACGCATTGTTTCAATATTTTGTGGCAAGTTCGCTTGCCATCGCCATGAGCGGCGCAGTACCGATTGAAAAGTCAGACAACCCAAGGCTGTGGCGAATTGTTGAGAACCTAAGCATTACCGAGGGCATGCCTATGCCAAAGGTTTATGTCATTCCCGATGAAGCGCCCAACGCTTTTGCCACCGGCCGCGACCCAAAGCATGCAGTGGTTGCCGCAACAACAGGATTACTGGCCATCATGGATGACAAAGAGCTAGAAGGCGTAATGGCTCACGAGCTAGGCCACGTCAAAAACTATGACATTCGCGTTTCTACAATCGTTTTTGGTTTGGTCAGCGCCGTTGGCGTACTCGCTGACTTTGCAATTCGCATGGCTTTTTTCTCAAACCACGGCGGAGGTCGCCGAGATTCAAATGACAACGGCCTGGGTATAGCACTCATACTCATCGGTGTTGTGGCCAGCATTATTGCCTGGCTAATTGGCCCAATTGTTTCGGCCGCGGTGTCTCGCCAACGTGAGTACTTGGCTGATGCCACCGGTGTCAAGACAACTAGGTACCCAGAAGGGCTGGCTAGTGCACTTGAAAAACTTGGAAAGTATGGCCGCCCAATGCGCCGCGCAAGTTCATCAATGGCTCACATGTATATCAATGATCCCGTCAAGCCTGGTCTGGTGGAGCGAGTTTTCTCTACCCACCCACCAATTCCAGAGCGAATTGCAAGACTGCGTGAAATCGGCAGTAAGTTCTAACCAAGGCAATCTGCTAACAAACTAGACTTGCTAGAAGCACAGAATCTAGTGAGGTCCAAAATGTCAACCAAAGTAATTGCGCCAACTCTTGCCGAGTTTGAACTCGCTCATGAGAACGTGCTTCAGGTTGCCATTGAAACCCCAATTCTAAAGAGCAACTATCTAACTAAGTTTGTTGGCTCAGATGTTTACCTAAAGTGCGAAAACCTTCAGCGCACCGGTGCCTATAAGTTGCGCGGTGCCTACAACCGCATGAGCAAACTTACCCCGGCCGAACGCCGCAAGGGAGTAGTTGCCGCGAGTGCTGGAAACCACGCGCAGGGTGTGGCGCTAGCTGCCAAGAAGCTAGGCATTAAGGCAACAATCTTCATGCCGGTGGGGGCATCGCTGCCTAAGCTTCAGGCAACAGAAAACTACGGTGCCGAGGTGGTTCTTACCGGTGCTGTGTTTGGTGAAACCTTGAAGGCAGCTCAAGCCTATTCTGCTAAAAAGGGTGCAATCTTTATTCCGCCATTTGATCACCTTGATGTGATTGCCGGCCAGGGAACCGTTGGCCTTGAAATAATCAATGAATTACAAGACGTAGACAACATCATCGTTGCCATTGGTGGTGGCGGTTTAGCTGCCGGTGTAGCCACTGCAGCCAAGCTGAAGGCTGCTGCCAACGGGCGCAAAATTAAGGTCTACGGCGTGCAGGCAAAGAATGCCTCACCTTATGTGCAGTCACTGAAGCTTGGTCGTCCAATTGAGCAAACTATTAGCCGCACAATTGCCGATGGAATTGCCGTGGGTAAACCCGGCGCTATTCCTTTTGCCCTAATCAAGAAGAACATCGACAAAGTAGTCACCGTAACTGACGACGAAATCGCCCAGGCAATTGTTGTGTTGCTAGAACGCTCAAAGATGGTAGTTGAGCCGGCAGGTGCAGTGGGAGTTGCTGCAATAATGTCAGGCGCACTGAAGCTCAAGGGCAAGACGGTTGTAATTCTTTCTGGTGGCAACATAGACCCACTGCTACTGCAAAAGGTTGTTGGTCACGGTCTTGCGGCAGCCGAACGCTACACATCAATCTCTGTGATGCTTCCGGATCGCCCAGGTATGTTGGTAAAGACCGCAGAGGCAATTGCCTCGGCCCATGGCAACGTGGTTGAGGTTTTGCACACACGCCACGGCAAAGGCCTTGAGATTTCTGAGGTTGAGCTAAAGATGTCGGTAGAAACCACCGGTCACGATCATCGCCAGCGAGTTTTGAAGGCCTTGCAAGATGCCGGCCTTAAAGCGCGAATAGACGCAGAATAGCTCTAAGTAAAAATCCCCGGTCGGTGACCGGGGATTTTTACTAACCTAAGAAGTTTTTAACTTCAAGAATTTTTATTTCACGTTCTTTTCCGTTTGGTGCAAAAAATGAAACAGTGTCACCTATTTTTGCACCCATAATTGCGGTGCCAATAGGGGAGTCTGGGCTGTAAACCTCAATTTCGCTGCCTTCGGCAATCTCGGCGCTGCCAAGCAGAAATTCCATCTCGCTACCATTCATGGTGAGCTTGATAACGGTACCTTGTTCAACCACACCGTGTGATTCTCGAGCTTCGCCAACTACAGCATTTGCCAAGATGTTTTCTAGGCGGGCGGCACGGGCCTCAATTTTGCCCTGTTCTTCTTTGGCTGCGTGGTAACCACCATTTTCTTTGAGGTCACCTTCTTCGCGGGCCTCTTGAATTTTTTTAGCAATATCCTGGCGAGCTACGGTAAGTAGGTATTCCAGTTCGCTCGCAAGACGGTCGTAGGCTTCTTGCGTAAGCCAGGTTGCTTCAGGAGTTTCAGACATAATCTCTTTAGTTTATTTCAGCCAGCACTTATCGACCAGCCCAGATACGCCCAATTGGGTGGTATTTACGAAGGTTTCGTATTCACCCGATGCCGCCACAGGCACCTCTTTATAGCCAACCACGGCATAACCCTGGTTCAGCACCTGAACGGCGCAAATGGCAGGCCCTGCGGGGCTCTGGATAGCAAATCTAACCACAGCTTGATCCTCACTCAGAATCTCGTAGCCACGGTCTTGGGTCTTTATCTGGTCAGCATTATCAACGGTCACCCAAATGGCCCAACCCAAAAAGGCAGCCAAAAGCAGGGCGGCCAGGGTAATGACAACCCTACGGTTGGGTTTTTTACCGGGGTTTTTGCCATACCGCTCGGCCATTAGGTCAGATACAGAACTCATTGCTTTAAGGCTACATACTTAACTCATGCAAACTTTGATTTCAGCACTTCTGGCCGCCTCACCAAGTCCAACCCCTTCGGTTGATCCAGCCAACACTTTCTACAGCCCGGGCACTATTGGGTTTATTGCCACCTTTGGTATGGCGCTGGGTGCAACCTTGCTGATTTTTGATCTAGTTCGCCGTGTGCGCCGAGTTAGATACCGCGCCGAGATTCAGTCCAAGCTAGACGCCGAAGCTTCCGGCAGCGGGGCTAAGCGCAATAAGTAATGCTGCGGTCCAGTGGCACATAAAAGCCAAGACCGTGAAACTGTGAAAGATCTCATGAAAACCAAATACACCGGGAACCGGATTTGGTTTCTTTAGAGCGTAAACCACCGCACCTAGCGTGTAGCAGAGGCCGCCAACCAAAATCAAAATCATCATGGGTGCATTGGCGTTCATGAAGTCAACTACGTACACAAAGGCCCCCCAGCCCATGGCAATGTAGATGGCAACATAAAGCCACCTAGGGGCATGCAACCAAAAGACCCTAAAGCAAATGCCCAACAGTGCCGAGCCCCAGATGATTGACATCAACAGAATTGCCTTTTGCTGAGGCAGGGCTAACCAAGTGATTGGCGTGTAGCTACCGGCAATCAACAGAAAAATATTTGCATGATCAATTCGCTTCAGGGTGACTTTTACTTTTGGGCTCCAGTTGAATCGGTGATACAACGCCGAGTTCCCAAAGAGCAAAAAAGAGCTGGCAAAGAATACCGCCGTAGCAATTTTTGCTGGAAGGCCATTTGCTAAGACAACCAGCACGATGCCACCGGCAATCACAAGGGGTAAAACGCCAGTGTGAATCCATCCTCGCCAAGTTGGCTTCACCTCGGCAGGGGTTTCCCTGAATCCTTCGCTGATCGGCATGCTCACAAGGCCACTCTATAACCTCAACCTGAAGTAGCCTTATCCATGTGCGAAACCTGATTTACCGCCTATACGAGAGCTCACTTGAGCGCGGCCTAGCCCCGGCTGACCTGCCAAAACACGTTGCGGTAATGCTTGACGGTAACCGTCGCTGGGCCGAGCGTCGCCCCGGGGCAAAAGCGGCACATGGGCATGCAGCTGGAGCCAATAAGATTTTTGATTTTCTTGGCTGGTGCGACGAAATCGGTATCAAGGTTGTGACGCTCTACATGCTAAGCACCGATAACCTCGTGAAGCGCGAATCGGCTGAGCTGGCAGATCTTCTGAAAATTATTGGCAGTGTTGCCACTGAGATGGCAAAACGTAAGCGCTGGAAAATTCGCATTGTGGGGGATCGCGATTCGCTTCCTGCGGAATTGCTCGCCGAACTGGAAGCTGCAGAGCTAGCTACTGGAAAACTAAATAAACCAGAAGTCAACCTTGCCGTAGGGTACGGGGGTCGAAAAGAAATTGCAGACGCAATGCGCTCAATTTTGAAGAAGCATGCAACAGAGGGCACCACTATTGAGCAGCTTGCCGAATTGCTTGACCCGGACCTAATTACGGAACATCTTTATACCGGTGGCCAACCTGACCCTGATTTGATTATTAGAACCTCTGGCGAGCAGCGGTTATCGGGGTTCCTGCTTTGGCAAAGTTCAAACTCTGAACTCTATTTCGAGGAAGCCCTCTGGCCAGACTTTCGTAAGGTGGATTTCCTGCGCGCCATTCGCGCCTTCGAATCTAGGCATCGTAGATTTGGCGCCTAGCGGCGCGGCAGATTCGGCGCCTAGCGGCGCGGCAGATTCGGCGCCTAAGTTAACAACAGATAACGAACCTGAATTCGGGCGTGTCTAAACCTCAAGTTGAGAATTAGCAGGCGTAGTTTTGGCACAAGCTGAAACAAAGGAGCCTAGGTGCCTAAGTCAACATCATCTGTGTCCGCTTCAACCACAAAGACTTCGGCAGCTAAAAAGCCCAAATTATCTATCGGAACCAAGACCTATGTCCTAGATACATCGGTTTTACTTTCAGATCCAAGGGCAATCTTCAAGTTCAAAGAACAAGAAGTTGTGATTCCAATCATTGTGATCAATGAGCTCGAGAAGAAGCGTCACGATCCGGAAATTGGCTACTACGCAAGACAGGCCCTGCGTCACTTAGATGACCTACGCGTCGAACATGAACGCCTTGATTTTCCAATGGAAGTTGGCGATGGGGGAATGCTTCGCGTTGAGCTAAACCACATAGACCAAACTACTTTGCCAAAAGGCTTCCAGCTTGGAGATAACGACAGCCGAATACTTGCAGTGGCGTTTAACCTTGCAAGCGAGGGCCGTGACGTAACTCTGGTTACCAAAGACTTGCCCCTACGCGTAAAGGCTTCAGCACTGGGTATGAGTGCCGACGAATACCGAAATGACAATGCGGTTGATTCTGGCTGGACTGGAATTGCAGAGCTGGCCATGTCTGCCGATGAAATTTCTGACCTCTATGAAACAGAGGTAATTAAACACAAAGACGCCGCAAACTTGCCAATCAACACCGGTCTGGTGATCACATCTGAACGCGGTCACGCTCTTGGCCGCGTTGAGAAAGGTGGCAAAATCAAACTGGTGCGCGGCGATCGCGATGTATTTGGTGTGCATGGTCGTTCAGCTGAGCAACGCTTGGCGATAGATGTATTGCTAGACCCAGAGGTGGGCATTGTGTCTCTGGGTGGCCGCGCGGGTACCGGAAAGTCAGCCATGGCTTTGCTTGCAGCGCTAGAGATGGTTCTTGAGCGTCGTCAGCACAAAAAGATTATTGTCTTCCGCCCTATTTTTGCAGTTGGAGGGCAAGAGCTTGGCTACCTACCTGGCAGCGAGAGCGAAAAGATGAACCCTTGGGGTCAGGCAATTTTTGACACACTTGGCCCTCTGGTTTCCAAAGAGGTTATTGATCACATTGTTGATCGTGGGCTGCTAGAAATTTTGCCACTAACTCACATTCGCGGCCGTTCGCTTCACGATGCATTCGTAATTGTTGATGAAGCTCAGTCTCTAGAGCGCAACACCCTACTTACCGTACTTTCCCGCATTGGTCAGAATGCAAAAGTGGTGCTAACTCACGATGTTGCTCAGCGAGACAATCTGCGGGTTGGAAGACACGACGGAATCGCCGCGGTAATTGAGTCGCTAAAAAACCATGAATTATTTGCCCACATGACCCTGCAGCGCTCTGAGCGTTCAGCCATTGCGGCTCTGGTGACTGACCTGCTCGACAACTAGCCTCAAAACCTTCCACGGTATAGCCTGTAGAAATGAATTTCGAACAGGCTGATCCAGCTATCAAAAAACTTATTGCCGACTACTTTGATGTCATGCATTTTCAAAACATGCAACTGTTCGACAAAGTATTTCACAAAGACTGCGTTCTGTACTCGGCGCAAAGCGGCGAGAACAACATTCGCCCGTACGCAATTTACCGCGATGCTGTAGCCAACCGCCAGTCACCGGCAGAGCTTGGCAATGCACGAAATGATCAGGTGCTGATGTTTGATCAGGTTTCGCCAACCCTTGCATTGGTGAAGCCTCAGCTACAAATGTTTGGTGGCATCATGCAGGACTATCTAAACATTGTGTTTCTTGATGGCCAGTGGTGGGTCATGGCAAAAATGTGGGAAAAGGTTGGCGACGTAGCCTAAGTACCGTTAGTCAGGTTGTTGATAACCCTGGCTTGATATTTGAATCATTCCTAATCTCAATGGATGATCGCGCTAGATTACTTAGCTGCCTTGGGTAGCCTTTACCTTTTTGCCGTTACGTGGCCACTAAGCCGCATTGACATTAGGGAACATCGTTTACCAAATAAATTTGTTTTACCCGCCTACCCAATCACCCTGGTTGGCTTTCTGCCTGCAGCAATGTTTAACCAGGGCTGGATTAGATTTTCATTGGCTATCTGCGCGGCACTGGTGGCTTTTATGATTGGGTTTTTGTTGAATCGCTATGGTTCTTTGGGCATGGGCGATGTAAAGCTCATTGCGGCCACGACCATGTCTCTTGCTTGGTTCAACTTGGCTTCACCTCTAGTTGCTTTGGTTTTGGGTTTTGTTGTGGCTGCAATATTTATTTTTATTCAACTGATTAGAGGTAGATCAAACCTCAAAGAATCCATTGCATTGGGACCCTATTTACTGTTTGGCTTCGTTGTGACCCAGATACTTACCTGGTCTTCATACTTTGGTGGCTTAACGCCAAACTTCTTGATGTAGAGCCTACGTCCCGAAAGGTATCGGGTTAGTTCTAAGTGCGCAACAGCTGCATCTTTTTTACCCAAGTAGGTATCTTGAAGTTCCCAAAGGCGCTTGGCCCAGGCATCTGAATGGGCGTCATCTTTTGGAAGGTGGGCAAGCTCGTGCAGCATGGTGTCTCTATCAAAGTGACAAAGCAACATGGTGTCAGTATCTTTGTCGACCCAGGCCATTGAGTGACGAGGGGAGCGTGTGACACCTAGATGTGAGTGAATTCGAACCCAATTGAGTTTCCATTTTTTCTCACGAAGAACTTTATCTAGTAGCAGCAATGTTGGTTTCCACAGCGGCCAAGCTTCCGTTTGAAATCCAGGCACCGGCCGCACCTCAAAAGAAAGGCGGGTCGCCCAAAGAGGAACCTCTCTGTAGCGCCCGCCGATCTTTACAGTAATTAAATTAATAATTGTGAACCTGCCGAAAAACTAGTTTTACAGCCCCGGACTCGTCATTGAAAGAACATCTAGAGCCTTATCCAGTTGTTCCATGGTTAGTTTCTCGCCGTCAACATAGCCAAGCTCAATTGTTGCCTCGCGAACAGTAATGCTCTTAGCTACCGAGTGCTTGGCAATTTTTGCAGCGGCTTCATAGCCAATGTATTTATTCAACGGAGTAACAATTGATGGGCTTGACTCTGCTAAAGCACGTGCCCGCTCTTCGTTTGCCTCAAGGCCTTTGATGGTCTTGTCGGCAAGTAAGCGTAGTGAATTAGAAAGAAGTCGAATAGATTCAAGCAGGGCATTTCCCATAACCGGAATTGCAACATTCAACTCAAAGTTTCCGGTGGCGCCGGCCCATGCTGTAGTTGCGTCGTTGCCAATTACACGAGCGCAAACCATCATGACAGCCTCTGGAATAACGGGGTTCACCTTGCCCGGCATGATTGAGGACCCTGGCTGAAGATCTGGAATTGCTAACTCGCCAAGACCAGCATTAGGGCCTGAGCCCATCCAGCGAAGGTCGTTATTGATTTTGGTTAGTGATACGGCAAGTACGCGCAGAGCACCCGATGCCTCAACCAATGCGTCACGCGCACCCTGCGCCTCAAAGTGGTCGCGCGCTTCGGTGATTGGCAGTTTGGTTTCTTCGGCTAGTAGGCGAATTACCTCTTGAGGGAAACCTTTTGGGGTATTGATTCCGGTACCAACCGCTGTTCCGCCAAGCGGAACCTCGGCGGTACGGCCAATGGTTGATTCAACTCGCTCAATTGCGTATCGAATCTGTGCAGCGTAGCCGCCAAATTCTTGGCCAAGCGTAACCGGGGTTGCATCCATAAGGTGGGTGCGCCCAGCCTTAACAACGTTTTTCCAAAGGTCACGTTTTTCTTCCAGCGATTTTGCTAGGTAATCAAGCGACGGAAGAAGGTCGTTGATTAGAGCTGCAGTAACTGCAACGTGAACTGAAGTTGGAAATACATCGTTGGATGACTGCGATGCATTCACGTGATCGTTTGGGTGTACGTCTTTGCCGAGCCCTCTGGTTGCCAGGGTAGCAAGCACCTCATTCATATTCATGTTCGATGAAGTTCCCGAACCTGTCTGAAAAATGTCTACCGGAAATTCGCCGTCAAATTTTCCTGAGATAACCTCGTCGGCAGCCGATGCGATTGCTTTGGCAATTTCACCGTCTAGAACGCCTAGCTTGGCGTTTGCCAGTGCCGCCGCTTTTTTAATCTGAGCCAGAGCGGCAATGTGGGCACGCTCTAGGGTTGTGCCAGATATTGGAAAGTTCTCGACTGCGCGCTGGGTCTGTGCGCGGTATAGGGCGTTGATTGGAACTTGTACTTCACCCATGGTGTCGTGTTCAATGCGGTATTCCACTGTTTGGCCTTTCGTTGCCGTTTTACTTAATGTCGCCCACGATGACAATTGGGTGAATCTCACCTAGCGAGAGCTTGTAGTTAGCCCCCACTACGGCAAGCTTGCCCGCTTTGACTGCGTCTGCGATAAGAGTGCTTCTGGTTAACATTTCATTAATGGTGTCTTGGACGTGCAGTTCAGTTACATCTTCGATGTCGTGCTTACCGGCAGCATTTGCTGCTAGAACTGTGGGGCGAATGCGTTCCACAAGGTTGTGAATGAACTCGCCTTCAGACTTAAGATTGCCTTCAGTTGCATCAATGGTTGCTCGAATAGCACCGCACTCATCATGGCCAAGAACCAAAATTAGTGGCACACCTAGAACTTCAACCGAGAATTCCAATGAACCAAGAATTGTTTCAGCAATTACTTGACCAGCGTTTCTAACAACAAAAAGGTCACCTAGGCCAACGTCAAAAATTATTTCGGCAGACAGCCTTGAATCGGCACAACCAAAAAGTGCCGCGAATGGGCGCTGTTTTTCAGCTAGCGCCTCGCGACGTTCAATGTCTTGTCTTGGGTGCGCGGGTGAGCCACCAACGAAGCGTTGGTTTCCTCTAACCAATGCGTCCCAGGCTGCCTGAGGGTTTTCGTGTCTCATTGAGGTTGTCATTCGGCAAGCTCCTGTTCAATCAACTGGGCAAACTCTTCAAGCTCAATTGGTAAGGCAGTTGATTTAAGCGAAATAAACATGCCATCTTTTTCAAGCACCCACAGATACGGATCCGCATCGGTGTTTTTACCTGGCTGATAGAAGCTCCACTTTTCTTGGGCGCCAAACGAATACTCATACTTTTCAAAACCACTTAGCTGCTGAGCAACCCAGGTTGGGTTCACGTCGAATGCCTGGGTGACCCCAACGTATTGATTCTTTGGGCCCACAAAACCAACCTTCCAAACCTTCACGCCATCGGCGGCGGCAGAAGACCACTTGGCCTGGTTTGCCCACCAGCCCTGAGGCAATGCGGAAGGGGCCGCGATGTTCAAATTGCTGGATGCCTCTGCAGAAGCTGCCGCGGCCATGTAATCAACCGGCTTGATGCGGTTGGAATCATCTCTTGGAACGATCAGCACTGTTACCAGCACAATGCCAAGAGTGGCTACCAGTGCCAAAACAAGGTTGATTACGGTCTGTTTGGCGCGGTGCTTAGCGGCCGAATCAGGATCGTATTGGCCTACCGAGCCTTGTTTCACTCTGGCAGCCATTAGTTGGCTTTCTTCTTTGCCACGGCCTCATTTAGGCGCTTACGGGCACCATTCAGCCAAGTCTCACATTGGCTGGCCAGAGCCTCGCCGCGCTCCCACAGGGCAAGTGAGGCCTCCAAGGTGACTGAGCCTTGTTCCAGCTCGGCAACAACCTTAACCAGCTCATCTCGAGCTTCTTCGTAGCTCATTTTGGCCACGTCAGCGTTGGTTTTTTCGGTCATGATTTCTCCAGTCTATTTGGCTATTCGGCTACCGCGCCAAGCTCACCCTTGGCTAGGCGAACTCTAAGTTTTTGGCCTGGTTTCACTGAACCGGCATCTGAAATTACGTGGCCAGCTGCGTCTCTAACCACCGAATAGCCACGGTCCAAAGTTGATTGCGGCGACAAACTGCGCACCTGTTGCTTTAGGTAGCTAATATGCATGTCTTCTCGGCTCAGGGCGTGATCTAGCCTCACTCGCATTTGATCTACCAGTCGCGAAATATCAGATTCATGAACTTCGATAAACGTGTAAGGGTTAGCCAGTATTGGGCGGGTTCTGATTTGTTCAATCATCGCCACTTGATTGGCCACAAAGGTATCAACCCGAAGAAACAATCGCTGCCTAAGTTGCTCTAACTTGTGTTTCTCTTCAACTACGTCGGGCACCACGCGCTTTGCCGCATCAGTTGGGGTAGAGGCCCTAAGGTCGGCTACATCATCAAGAACGGGCCTGTCATTTTCGTGACCAATTGCCGAAACGATTGGAGTCTTGGCGGCCGCGGCCGCGCGCACCAGTGCTTCGTCGCTAAAAACCATGAGATCTAAGAAAGACCCACCACCACGAGCAATGATGATTACATCAACCTCGGGGTCACTTTCTAACTCCTTGATTGCTGCGATAACCTCAGGAGCAGCTTTTTCACCCTGAACCAAAGTGTGAATTACACGAAACTCAACATCAGGCCAGCGCAGTTTTGCATTTTGCAGCACGTCTTTTTCGGCATCAGAATCTTTGCCGGTGATTAAGCCGATTTTGTTTGGCAGAAACGGTAGCGGCTGTTTTTTATCAAGAGAGGTGAGCCCCTCCACAGTTAGTTGAGCTCGCAGACGCTCTATGCGCTCCAGCAGTTCGCCAAGGCCAACCTTGCGCATCTCTATTACCTGCATGGTTAGTTTGCCGCCCTTTGGCCAAAACGCAGGCTTGATAAGTGCAAGTACTCGATCGCCTTGTTTTAGATCATTAGGAATCTTCGCAACGCTCCAAGAGTGTATTGAGACGCTGTTTTCAATTTGCAAATCGCGCAGTTCACCAAACATATTTGATGGGCCAATTTTTATCGAGGCAAGCTCACCTTCAATCCACAGAACCCCAAGGCGATCAATCCACTCTTTGAGGGTTAGTGAAAGCCTGGAAACCGGCCACGGTGAAAGCTCAGAGCTGACCTTGGATGGGGCGCCGAGTTCGTCTTGGCTCATGGTCCTCCTGCTTAAGCCACCACAATCCACCGATGACACGCTTATCATTGAGGGGTGACTGACATCAAGAATACCGTTGGCAAGAAGGTTCTGTTGGCCTCGCCGCGAGGCTACTGCGCTGGTGTTGACCGCGCCGTTATTGCAGTCGAAAAGGCTCTAGATCACTATGGATCGCCGGTTTATGTGCGCAAGCAGATTGTGCACAACAAGCATGTTGTTTCATCTTTGGAAACCCGGGGTGCCATCTTTGTTGAAGAGGTTGACGAAGTGCCAGAGGGCTCTGTGCTGGTTTTCTCGGCACACGGAGTTTCACCGGCAGTAGTGGCGGCAGCCGAGGCCAGGGGGCTAAATACAATTGACGCAACCTGCCCACTGGTTACCAAAGTGCACCGTGAAGTTCAACGCTTTGCAGCCGAAGATTACGACATTCTGTTAATTGGCCACGAGGGTCACGAAGAAGTCGAGGGCACGGCAGGCGAAGCGCCACACGTGGTTCAGATTATTGACAAAGATGAAAGCATTGCCGCGGCCAAAGTGCGCGACCCAAAGAAACTGATTTGGCTTTCACAAACCACGCTATCGGTTGACGAAACCATGGAGACCGTTTTGAAGCTTCGAGAGAAGCACCCAACTTTGCAGAACCCACCAAGTGATGATATTTGTTATGCAACCCAAAATAGGCAAGTTGCAATAAAGAAAGTTGGCGCTGGGTCAGACCTAGTAATCGTGGTTGGTTCGGCCAACTCTTCTAACACGGTTCGCCTAGTTGAGGTTGCCCTTGAAGCCGGTGCAAAGGCTGCTTATCGAGTGGACTTCGCTAGTGAAATAGACGATAACTGGTTTACAGATGTTGAAACCGTGGGTGTGTCTTCAGGTGCATCAGTTCCAGAAGAACTGGTTGATGAGGTACTGGTTTATCTAGCCAATAAAGGTTTCGGTGATGTGCGTACCGTGCAAACTGCTGAAGAAGACATTCAGTTTTCACTTCCGGCAGAGCTACGAAAAGAACTAAAAGCCGCTGGTGAGGAAACCAGCAACAAAATAAAACGCGTTTAGCTTCCGAAGTCTGTTTGCTTGTGAGGGTGACCGTCGCGAGTGTAGGTGGTCCAAATTCCTACTTGGCGACCCAAATCAAAATTTCCTGACCTCATCAGGCTTCCATCTTTTCTGAAAAACTCCCAGTAGCCGTGCATTTCCCCATTTAGGTATTCGCCCTTAAAACGAGGAAGCCCGTTGTCATACAACGGGCTTCGCTCAATCATGTGAAAACTATAGCGACATTGACTTTCCAGCTGAACCAAGTTCTTTGGCAGCTTCAATAACGCGAGCAGACATGCCGGCCTCGGCTGACTTGCCCCATGCACGTGGGTCGTAAGCCTTCTTGTTTCCAACTTCGCCATCTACCTTTAGCACACCATCGTAGTTTTTCAACATGTGGTCGGCGATAGGGCGGGTGAATGCGTACTGCAGATCAGTGTCAATGTTCATCTTGATTACACCGTGGCTTACGGCCTCAGAAATTTCTTCTGGTGTTGAACCTGAACCACCGTGGAATACCAAATCAAAAGGCTTGTCTTTGCCGTACTTATCGCCAACTGCCTTCTGGATTTCACCAAGAAGTTCTGGGCGAAGCTTTACGTTGCCTGGCTTATAAACACCGTGTACGTTTCCAAATGTTAGGGCAACCATGTAGCGACCGTTTTCACCAAGGCCAAGTGCTTCAGCGGTCTGAAGACCGTCTTGAGGAGTGGTGTAAAGGTGTTCACCCATTCCACCTTCAACGCCGTCTTCTTCGCCACCAACTACACCTACTTCAATTTCAAGAACTGCACCAATGCCACTGGTTAGCTTTAGCATTTCTTGAGCAATCTGTAGGTTCTCGGCCATTGGCACTGCTGAGCCGTCCCACATGTGTGAGTTGAATAGCGGGTCTTCGCCGCGCTTTACGCGATCTTGTGAAATTGCAATAAGTGGGCGAACCAACTTGTCTAGTTGGTCTTTCGCGCAGTGGTCAGTGTGCAGCGCAATGGTGATTCCATAGTTTTTTGCAACTTCGCGAGCGAATGCAGCCATGGCAGCGGCGCCAGAAGCCATGTTCTTGATGGTTGGGCCAGACCAGTAGTCGCCACCACCGGTGGTTACCTGGATGATGCCGTCGGAACCTGCCTCAGCAAGACCTGCAAGAGCTGCATTCAATGTCTGTGAGCTTGAAACGTTGATTGCCGGGTAGGCAAATCCGTGCTGCTTAGCACGGTCAAGCATTTCAAGGTATTGGTCTGGGGTTGCTACAGGCATGGCTTTACTCCTAAGGCCGACGGTGGATTACCTATGATGTTAGCAAGGATGCGGGTTCCTCCGCTTTAGCGAAAGGCCCCAATGCCTAAAGAGAGCGCCGGTTTACACAATGCAAACCAGCCCACCATGGATATTTTGGCGGCAACGGTGGCAGCTACCGCAGGCTGTTGGCATCTGGTGGGATCCGAAGACAAGCTTGCAGTTGACGGAGCGGCGGTTGATGCCATGCGTGCTGCCCTTCGCGGGGCCGAGTTCGGCGGAATAGTTGTAATTGGTGAAGGTGAAAAAGACGAAGCCCCAATGCTATTCAACGGAGAAATTATTGGCGGTGGCCAGCCCGTTGAATGGGACATCGCGGTAGACCCGGTAGATGGCACCGCCTTGGCAGCAGCGGGAACCATGGGAGCCGTGGCAGTAATGGCAGCCGCTCAGCGCGGGGCAATGCTTGAGGCTAAAGAGGTTTACTTCATGCAAAAGATTGTCAGCGGGCCTGCGGGTAAGGGCGTTTTAGATTTAGATGCCAGTGCCACTTGGAACATCACACAACTCGCTGAGGCGCTTGATAAACCAATCACCGATATGCGTGTTGCCGTTATAAATAAGCCGCGCAATTACGAGCTTATCCAAGAGGTTGAATCCACCGGCGCCACCTGGGTTCGCTTTGATGAGGGAGACATAGCAATGGCAGTTGCTGCAGCGGTGCCTGGTACAGGCGTAGACCTGCTGCTTGGGTTGGGTGGCTCGCCCGAGGGCGTGGCTACTGCAGTTGCTATTCAAATTCTTGGCGGCTTCATGCAAACAAGATTCGCGCCACAAGACCCTGATCAAATTGAACGTGCTCTTGCAGCAAACTACGACATAGAGCACAAGTTTGAATTAGAAGAGCTTGCCTCTGGAGACGAATTTATTTTTGTACTCACGGGAATAACCGATGGCATTTTGGCCAATGGTGTTCGGGAACACGACGACCATTTAGAAATTCAAAGTTTTATATTGGACAGCAAAATAGGCGAGGGCCTAGTGGTAGATGTGCGAGTGCCTAAAAACTAGCTAAACCTAATTAAACGTGGGCTGGTTCTTTTAGCGGCAATTCGCGTGAAGGGTTTTCAATCACGGTAGCCTCTGGCATGCCGTCTAGGTTCTGCAAACCTGAAGTTGGCTGCTGAACTTTGACCGCACCCCACTGCACAGCCATTTTTAGTCCGGCTGGTACATCAAAACCAACAAAGTAGTTTTCTTCGGTTGGTCCATTTGTAGATGAAGCAACTGCAGACAGAAAACCGGCGATAGTTGAGTCACCCGCACCAACAGTGTTGATCACCTTGATGGGTGGGGTCTTTGCGTGCCATGAGTTGTTCTTGGTTACGGCAATCATGCCGTCTGATCCAAGGCTGGCAAGAACACACTCAACGCCACCTGCAATTAGTTCACGTGCGGCATCTATGACGTCACCGTTGGTTAGCAGTGAACGCCCAACAGCAGATGCAAGTTCTTCTGCGTTCGGCTTCATAACGCTTGCTGCGCCCTGCTTTGCCCAAAACTGAAGTGGCTCACCTGAGGTATCAAGAACTACGCGAACACCTAGCTGCTTCATCTTGTCGAAGATTGGCTGCAGGTCAACATAGGTGCCGGTTGATTTATCAATTGGCAGAGCACCAGCCATTACCAACCACTTGGCTTCGTTTTCGATAACGGTCTTTATGGTTAGGTCAATAACTGACTGCCAGTCTTCTGCGCTAAGTGGGCGAGGTGCTTCGTTAACCTTGGTGGTTGCACCGTCTTTGATAACCATGGTGGTTGAAACTCTTAGGGTGCCGTCAACCCAAATTGGTAGCAGCCAGTTTGCGTGGCCGGTGCGCTGAAGAACGCCTGGGTCTGAATCACCAATTGGCACAACGCCCGGTGCAGCCATACCCACAAGGTTCAAACCTTTAGTTACGTTGATTCCCTTGCCGGCAAGTTCTTCGGCTACGCCATCGGCGCGGTTTACGCCACCTTCAATAAGGTCGTGAACGTAGTAGGTGCGGTCAAGTGTTGGTGCAGGTGTCAGAGTGACTACCGGTGACTTGCTTGACATGAAGGACTCCTAATTGAACGGATTTAGGCTTCAAACTTCATTGTCGAGCGCTTCAAAAAGTATACCCAATGGCTACTTAGTCAGCTCGCTAGCCGTAAGGCTCTGTGGCGCGGAATCTAGCTCTTTGGGGGTGCTAATTTCCTCGGTTCCAAGGGCATTTTCATCTAAATCGTTGAGTTTTCGGGCGGTCACTAGCACTCGGCTTTCCAGGCTAGAGACGAATACGTTGTAGTCCTTTACCGTGGCTGTGATGGAGCGGCCCAGCTTGTCGGCATGTTCGGCAACTTTGCCCACCCGGTCATAAAGCTCTTTGCCCAGCTTGATCATGGTGCGAACCTGAGTTTCATCAACGTTTTGGCGCCAAATGTAGTTGATGGTTTTTAGCACTGAAAACAAACTAACCGGCGAGGCTAGCGCCACATTCTTCTTAAACGCGTACTCAAGCAAACCCGGGTCGGCATCCAGTGCTGCCGAAAGCAGTGACTCGCTAGGAACGAAGGCAATCACAAAATCAGGAGAAGCGTTTAGGCCAGTCCAATAAGTTTTAGAAGAAAGAGCGTCAACGTGGCCTTTCACAGCCTTGACGTGTTCTTCAATTAGTCGGTTTCGTCTGGCTAACTCTTCACCACTTGCCAGATCAGAGATTGTTGATGCCTCTTGATACGAGTTGAATGGCACCTTTGAATCAATGGCCAGAGATTTACCACCCGGCAAATTTATAACCATATCTGCGCGGCCAGAACCGGTGTCTGTGCTGAAACTTGCCTGCTCATCAAAATCGGCGTGCTTAATTAAGCCGGCAAGTTCAACAAGTTTACGAAGCTGGGTTTCACCCCAGACCCCTCGAATGTTGTTTGAAGAGAGCGCCTGAGACAAAGCCTGAGTTTGCTTACGAAGAGCGGCATCTGAATCTATAGCGTTCTTGAGCTGCTCTTGGATAGTTCCAAATTGCTCGGTGCGATCTTTCTCTAGGCGGGTAACCACCTGCTGCATTTGCTCAAGGTGAAATTTGACTGGCGCGATTGCCTCGAGCAATTTATTTTCTTGGCCGGCTTGAGTTGCAGTTTGCAGATTTTGCTGCTGAACATAATTTTGCATTTCAACCGCGGCCCTTGCCCTAGCTCTGGAATCGGCAATAAAGAATCCGAGCAAGGCGCCAATTAACAGGCCGGCACCCAGTGCGGCGGCAACCAGAGCAAAAGTATCCATGCCCCGAGTATCCCATTGGCAACCGACTTTTTGAGTCAAGCCACTTTCTATTGCAGCAGCGGCTTTAGCACTTGCTTGGTTGAGCTAAGCAGTTCAGCCAAACTCTCGGCGCCGTGGCGGTCAGCGGCATGAATGATGATTCGGGCACAAGCATCGCTGTCGGCCAGAGCATCGTGATGGTCAAACTCCTCGTGGCCTATTGCGTAAGCAACCGCGTTCAAACGGTATGACTCTAAGTTGTAGGTTTTTCGCGAGATCGCCAAAGAGCACGCATAAGTGAGCGGTGGCAATTCCACACCGATATGTGCCGCTGTGGAACGCAGAACCCCCATGTCAAAAGGTGCATTGTGCGCCAGTAAGGTATCGGTGCCTATAAATGCCAGCATCAGCGCAATAGCCTCGGTGGCAGTGGCCGCACCATCTACATCGCTAGGGCGAATGCCGTGCACCTTGATATTGCCCGCGTGGAACCAGTCATGGGGAACTGGGGGCTGAATTAGAAAGGCTAGGCTGTCCACAATCTTGCCGCCTCGAACCCTGACCAAGCCCACAGCGCATGGGCTTGCTGGCGAGCCATTAGCGGTCTCAAAGTCGATTGCTGTGAAGTCAATTGGCACGGGCCCAGTCTAGACTTGACCCTCGTGGCTCTAACAATCGGAATCGTGGGACTACCTAACGTAGGTAAGTCGACCCTCTTCAATGCACTCACCAAA
>JBDLUH010000012.1:0-19872 GCA_039805425.1 Actinomycetota bacterium | reverse complement strand
GCATCCAATCCATGAGGCAAAACTAAGCCGCCCTGGCAATCGCATGGGCGGCTTAGGTAAATCTGGGGAAAACTAACTAGTAGCTATGTTCACAAGTTTTGGGGCACGAACAATTACGTTAGCAACGCTCTTTTCGCCAATGGCTCGCCTAACAGTTTCAGAGCTCAAAGCCAGTTCACGAAGTGCATCTTCTGAAATATTGATGTCTACTTCAAACTTGTCTCGCAACTTTCCATCTACCTGAACGATTGCCGTGACTGAACTTTCTACCAGAAGTGAAAGATTCGCCTCTGGAAGTTGGGCCAATGCAACACCTGGTTGGTGCCCAAGCTTGTGCCACATGTCTTCGGCTGTGTAAGGCGCAAACAAAGAAAGTGCCTTAGCTACAGTTTCGGCTGCTTCACGCACAGCCGGATCACCAGCACCTGCATCGCCATCAATTGCCTTACGAAGCGCATTCACTAGTTCCATAATCTTTGCAACACCAACGTTGAACTTGAAGCCTTCAATCAATGGCCCAAAGTCACGCAAAAAAGTGTGCGTTGCTTTTCTAAGTTCTTTGTTGCCAGTTTCAAAATTGACGTCAACTTCGCAGGTCACATCATTTGCGGTTCTCCAGGCACGAGCCAAGAACTTTGCTGAACCGGCCGGTGACACGTCGGCCCAGTCAATGTCTTCTTCTGGCGGCCCCGCAAACGACATGGTTATGCGAACGGCATCCACCCCGTGGGTATCAAGCTGCTCACTTAGCGCCACGATGTTGCCACGCGACTTTGACATGGCGCTGCCATTCATCAAAACCATTCCCTGATTCAACAAACGAGTGAAAGGCTCTTGAAAATCTACGTGCCCAAGATCATGCAGAACCTTGGTGAAGAAACGCGCATAAAGAAGGTGCAAGATTGCGTGGGTTACGCCACCAACGTATTGGTCAACCGGAGCCCAGTCTTTGGCAGCCTGTTTTGGAAATGCCTCGGTTGTTGAGTTTGGCGATAGAAACCGCAAGAAGTACCATGATGAATCAACAAAGGTATCCATGGTGTCTGTGTCTCGCTTGGCCGGCATTGCGCACTTTGGGCAGGCTACGTTCACCCAGTTCTCGGCACCACCCAATGGCGATGTTCCCTTTGGCTTTAGATCTAGGCCTTCAGCAGAAGGCAACTCAACCGGTAGCTGATCCTGCGGAACCGGAACCTCACCGCACATCTCACAGTGGATGATTGGAATTGGGGTTCCCCAG
The DNA here is from genome assembly GCA_039805425.1 of Actinomycetota bacterium. Lineage (GTDB taxonomy): Bacteria > Actinomycetota > Actinomycetes > Actinomycetales > Microbacteriaceae > Rhodoluna. The sequence continues at coordinate 18,632 of JBDLUH010000012.1, read as the reverse complement.
TAGCGCTGTCTAGAAATTAACCAATCGCGCAATCTAAAGTTTTTAGTCTTTTTACCCTTGCCGTCTTTTTCAAGAATTTCAACAATCTTGGCGATTGCATCTTTCTTCGCAAGACCGTCGAGAGCCCCAGAGTTGACCATGGTGCCTTCTCCGGTAGTTGCAGCACCCGAAACGTTTGGATCTTCTTCTCCGGTATCTACCACCACGCGAATCGGAAGACCAAGGGCCTTTGCAAAATCAAAGTCACGCTGGTCGTGCGCAGGAACAGCCATAATTGCGCCGTGGCCGTAGTCGGCAAGTACGTAATCGGAAACCAAAATCGGAATTCGCTCACCGTTTACCGGATTGATTGCGAAGCGCCCAAGATTCACACCGGTTTTTGGTCGGTCAGTTGCTAAGCGCTCAATGTCGTTCGATTGCTTCACCATCTCTAGATACTCGGCAAACTTTTGCTGAGTTGCAGCATCGGTGCCTTCAGCTAATTCGGCAGCAAGTGCACTGTCGGCGGCAACCACCATGAATGTTGCGCCAAATAGAGTGTCAGAGCGAGTGGTGAAAACGGTTACCGGTTCATCACGACCTTCAATTTCAAACTCAACATCGGCACCATAAGACCGGCCTATCCAGTTGCGCTGCATTGATAGAACTTTGGCTGGCCAGTTGCCCTCAAGTGTGTCTAGATCATCAAGAAGTCGGTCGGCATATTCGGTGACTTTGAAATACCACTGCGTCAGCGCCTTTTTGGTTACTAGGCTGTCGCAACGCTCACACAAACCCTGAACAACCTGCTCGTTGGCAAGAACCGTTTGACAGCTTGGGCACCAGTTAACATTTGAATTCTTGCGGTAAGCCAAACCCTTGTTGTAGAACTCTAGGAATAGCCACTGATTCCAACGGTAATAAATAGGGTCAGAGGTGATTAGTACGCGATCCCAGTCAAAAGAACATGCGTATCTGCGCATTGACGCCCGTTGCTGAGCGATGTTGTCGTAAGTCCAACCTTTTGGATCAAGCCCACGTTTGATAGCCGCGTTCTCTGCCGGCAGACCAAATGAGTCCCAACCAATTGGGTGCATTACGTTGAAGCCTTTTTGCACCCAGTAGCGAGAAATTACATCGCCAAGTGCGTATGCCTCAGCGTGACCCATGTGCAAGTCACCTGAAGGATAGGGAAACATGTCCAAGACGTATTTCTTAGGGCGGTTGTCGCCTTCTTTTCCAGACGCAAAAGGGCGCAGGTCATCCCAAATTGGAAGCCATTTGTCCTGGATTGCAAGTACGTCGTACTCGTTTTCGTTTGTTGCGTCAGTCATTCTTCTAAGGTTACCAACTAGGCCCAAGGGTCGGGGGCGTTTAGCACTCGCAATAAGGCCTGAGCCTTTAGTTTGGTCTCCTCTAGCTCGGCAATTGGGTCTGAATCACTCGTTATTCCGCCACCAACACCGATACTTGCCCTGCCGCGCTCGAACACAATCGTTCTAATTGTCATGCCAAATTCAGCAGCGCCATTGAAGCCAAAGAAGCCGATTGCACCGGAATAGGCTCCCCTGCCACCTTTTTCAAGAATCTCAATGATTTCCATAGCCCTAACTTTTGGTGCGCCCGTCATTGAGCCACCCGGAAACGCAGCGCTTAGCGCGGTTAAAGCTGATTCACCTTCGGCCAGCTGCGCTTCAACCGTGCTAACTAATTGATGAACGGTTGCATAAGACTCAATTTCAAAAAGCTTAGAAACCTTGATGGAATCTGAAACAGCAACTTTGCCAATGTCGTTTCTCATCAGGTCTACGATCATTAAGTTTTCGGCGCGCTCTTTTTGGTTCGTACGCAACTCTTCGGCGTTTGCTAAATCAACTTCCAAATCTAAACTTCTCGGCCTTGTGCCTTTTATTGGCTTGGTACTGACTAACCCTCTGGCTGAAACATGTAAAAACTGTTCAGGTGAGCTGCTAACCAGGCTGATTTCGCCCATTCGAATGAAAGCTGAATAAGGGGCGGGGTTAATTTCTCTTAAATTTAGAAAAACTGCCAAAGGATCAAGACTGTGCTCTACTTCAATTTGGTTGGTAAGGCATATTTGGTAAACATCACCTGCCTCAATGTGCCCTTGTGCAGCTTCTATCATCCGTAAGTAACTCTGCGAATCGTGGCGCAACTTCACAGCTGTCGCTAACTCTGCTGATTGGTTTTTCAGTCGATAAGCGGCAAGTTCGCCACCTGTCAGCCCAAGCCTTAGAAATACGGCATTGCACCAATGCTGAAAATCAATTTGATTCTCAAAGATACCCACCAAATGAACTTTTTTTTCATGGTGATCAAAAACCATGGCTCTATCTACTGCCAGAAAGCGCTCGGTACCCTCATATTCAAAATAGCCAACCAGGCCCGGCCTCCACTCAAATGGCAGGGGTTTGTCTTCATACTTTGGAATTTGCAGATTGCTGGTTGGTACGCCGGCACCCACCACACTAAAAGCTGAGCTCTGATGGTTCTCTCTATCTAGCCAGAAAGCATTTGCCTCGCTAGCGAAAAACTGCAAAAAAGCATCAGCAGGTTTCACCCAGCCGCGCAGTTGCAGGTCAAAGAGTTGCATTAGGGCGCCTCGTTTGCTTTCTAGACATGTTCACCCGTCACGGGCCAAGGTGATTTTAGAACTAAGTAATTCTTAATCTAGATTAGAGGCAACTTATAAACCGGAGGTGCCGAATGACAGAAGACGAAAAACTCTTCGAGTTCTTTGGCGCGACCATGAGCGAAATAACCGACGATGAAGTGCTTCCGGGCAAACTTGAAGTTGCCGACAGCTGGCTGGTGCAAGATGGCCGAGCTAGGCATTTGCAGGAACACTATTCCAGATTTGCCAGGTGGGTTATTGAAAAAGACCCAAGCGTAGAGTTTGGGGATTTTTTCAAATTGGTAACCGCTCTTATACCTCGCGAGGGCTCGTGGTTTCCAAGAATTGAGTTCATAGTTCACGAAGGCCTAGGCCAGAGTCAGCTGTTGCTAAAAATGCGAAAGGCACCTGAACTCGAAGGCACTATCTCACTCTGGAGCTTCAACGAAGCCGACCCACGAGTTTCTCCACTTGTAAAAGGCCCTGACCTGAGCCTTGGTCTACAAATGCGCAGAGCGGCGCAAATGCACGGCGCTGACGAGGCAGTTTTACTATCGGCAGAAGGATTCATTATTGAAGGCGCCCTAAGTTCAATTGTGTGGTTCCGAGATGATGTTCTTTGCGCCCCAGGAGATGATTTCGACTGGATTCCAAGCATTACCCGCCAGGAGGTATTTGCAATTGCAGAATCCATGGGAATGCAAACTAGATACGAGAAAGTGAAGCCGGCAGATCTGGTTGATCTGGAAATTTGGGCACTTAGCTCGTTGCACGGAATTCGCGCAGTTGATGAATGGGTTGATCTTGGCGGGCCAGTTGGCGCTGCAAGGCACCTAGATGCATTCAATAAAAGAATGCGCATGCTTTCCACCAGCATTGACCTCTAAATTCACAGCCCAAACAGGGCAAGTGATGCAAAGATTGAGGCGTGAATGACATCCTCGACTGGCTACTGACCACTGTCCAAAGTGTTGACCCGGCAACCCGCAATATTCTTGCCGGTTTGGCCATCATGCTCGAGACATCTCTTTTTGTTGGTTTGGTCATGCCGGGTGACACCGTTGTTCTGGTTGCTTCCACCGGCGTCACAGAACTTTCCGATTTTTTCTGGCTGCTTGGCAGCGTGCTGTTTGGCTCTTTACTTGGTGAGTCTTTTGGATTTTGGATTGGCCGTCTCTTCGGCGAGCGCATTAGGGCCAGCAAACTTGGTCAGAAAATTGGTGAGAAAAATTGGCGCATGGCCGATGCTTTTATTGAATCTCGCGGCGGTCTAGCGGTGGCAATCTCTAGGTTCTTACCCGTTCTGCATTCTTTGGTGCCGGTGGTATCGGGTGCCACCAAGATGCGTTATCGAGTGTTTATTCGCTGGACTTTCGCGGCCTGCGCCGTTTGGGCCTCTGCTTACGTAGGCGTTGGCTACCTGGCCAAATCTAGCTATGAGCAAATTGGTAGCAGCCTCAAATTCGGCGGCCTCATATTCGTGGCCATTATTTTGGTTTTCGTGACCATTGTTCACTTTGCTAAGAAGCGTCTTGAAAAGACCGCGGTGAAGATGGTTGAAGAAGATAAAGCGTCTCAGTTCAAGGATCTAGAGGGTTAGTGTATGTGCGGACGTTTCGTTGTTGCTCGCGCCGTAGGTGAGATTCAGACCATCTTTGAGGCCGATGAGATTATCGGTGACTTACCTGGCATTAGTTATAACGTTGCCCCTACTCAGCCAATTGCAATCATTGTGGATCGCGCTTTTGAAAAGGCACCCGATGGCTCCCCGCTTGGCGAGCTAAGTAGAGAGATTCACTCGGCTAGGTGGGGCCTGGTGCCTAGGTGGGCTAAGAGCCCTACCGAGCACGCGCCTTTGATCAATGGGCGCATAGAAAGCATCCTAGAAAAGCCGTCATTCAAAGATTCGGTGATTCGTCGCCGTTGCGTTATTCCGGCCTCTGGCTATTACGAATGGCACGTAGCGGCCGATGGCACTAAGCAACCGTTTTACATAACTGCCGGCACCGATGGCATGTTTGCTTTGGCTGGCCTTTACGAGTGGTGGGCTGATCCTGCTAAAGATGCCAAAGACCCTTCCCGCTGGCTGCTGTCGGCAACCACGCTGACTAAGCACACCGCACCCGAACTGGCACACATTCACGACCGGAACCCCGTGCTGCTGTCTCCTGACACTTTTGAGGCCTGGCTAGACCCGCACATCGAAGGTGATCAGGGGTTATTAGAGGCGGTCAGCATTGACTCAGATATAGTCGCTGGCGAGGCTGAGTTCTTTAAGGTTGGCGCCGAGGTTGGCAAGGTAAGCAATAACTCAGCCAGCCTAATTTTGCCTCTCTAGGGCTTATTTTCGCCCTCATAATTCGCTCGAATTTGCTTTGTCGGCATTACCCCATACACTCGTAACATTCGAACAAGTGTTCGAATCTGTGTATAACCATAAATAATCATTTGGAGGGGTCCAATGGGCGGCAATATCGTGGTTTCGCTCAACCAAACCGGAGAACCGGTGGAATTCAACTGGCAGGGCGCCAGCTATCGGGTTGTAGAAAAACCGGTTCGTTGGTTTAGTCGCAGGCAGTGGTGGGCAGAAGCCTCAAGAGTTCAACGTGGCATAGGTAAAGAGGTGCTCGAGGTTGAAATGTGGCGCCTGCAAACCAACGCTGGCTTTGTTGAGCTTATGCACCCCGCCCCTAACGAGTGGCGCCTGGTGCGCACCTACCACTGAGTGAAACCATGAATGACTTCACTCACCTACATGTTGCCTCGGCATTTTCTGGCCACTACGGAGTAACCCGTCCAGAGCAAATGGCAGAGGCAGCGGTTGCCTCAGGGTTCAGCGCCTTGGCCATTACCGATCGTGACGGACTCTACGGTGCGGTTAAGCATATCGGCGCCTGCCTGCAGCTTGGTTTGGCACCAATCATCGGTGTTGATCTTAATATTTTTGATGACGATGGCTCAAGCCTTGGGCGCTGCGTAATCTTGGCGCACGGAAACAACCAAGGCGCCGGTTGGGCAACGCTTTGCAAAATAGTTTCTGTTGCTCACGAAAGAAGAAAATCGGCTAGTTCAAACTCAAGTTCTGGCAGCAAGAAAGATATTGGCATTGGGCGCCGAATGCTTTCTGAGCTAATGGCTAATGGAAATTGCACTTTGCTAATAGGGCCAGACAGCGATGTTGGCCGCCAGGTGGTTGCAGGTAATCGCACAATGGCTAGTGCACTACTAGAAAATTGGCACGGATTGTTTAAGTATCCAGGCAGCTTTGGAATAGAAATCGTAAGTCACCTCACCCAGCCGGGAACGGTTTTTTCTAGCCTGCAGGCAAGGCGAATGGTTGAACTTGCCGATGCAAATAATATTCCTGCTGTTCTAACCAATGCGGTTCGCTACCTAGAACCAGACGATGCACTAACCGCCGATGTTCTTGATGCGGCAAGAAACCTTGAAGCACTTGGTCTTTTTGAATCACAACCAAACGCACAAGCGTGGATGAAACCTACTCAAAAAATGTTAGCGCTGGCAATTGAAATAACCGAGGATCGCGGTAGAGCTTTAGAGCTTTTTGAAATAACCGCCAAACTTGCCGAACGATGCCGACTAGACCCACCAAATGATTGTGGCTGGGGAAAACCAAAGACACCTGAGCAATCTGCACTTGGCATTGACGGAAACCCATTTGAAGTGCTGTGGCAAAAAGCACACGCAGGAATAGAGCACTACTACCCCAACGCAAATGGCAAGCTGCTGCTGCAAGTTCAACACCGGCTTGGTCAAGAACTAATCACCATCAACAAACTTGGCTTTGCAACTTACTTTCTAACTGTTGCCGATGTTGCACAAATGATTCGCGATATGAAAATACGAAGTCAGGCCCGTGGTTCCGGTGCGGGTTCGCTGGTGAATTACCTGCTTGGCATCAGCGGTGTTGATCCAATTGAGCACGATCTTTTATTTGAGAGATTCCTCAGCACAGAAAGATCTAGCTTGCCCGATATCGACATCGATGTTGAATCTGCCAGACGCCACGATATCTATCGGGCTATTTTCAAGCGCTACGGCAGCCAAAGGGTCACCCTGCTTTCAATGCAAAGCAAATATCAAGGCCGCGGAGCAATGCGCGATTCCGGAATGGCACTTGGTCTAGACGATGACCAGATTGATCAAATAGCTAAGAATATGTGGCGCTTCAGTGCCCGTAATTTTCGCGGAGCGCTAGGCAGCAAGCCAGAGCTAGCCGAATTTGCGGCGGCAGTAGAAGAAGACCGGCGCATGAACCTATTGGTGGATATCACCGAACGCCTAGACCGGCTACCCCGATACATCTCAATGCATCCGTGCGGTGTGATTCTTGGTGATTCCAGTTTGTTGAATCTCACTCCAGTTGAGCCATCGGGTGCTGGCCTACCAATGAGTCAGTTTGATAAAGACGACATGGACCCAATGGGCATGCTGAAGCTGGATGTACTTGGTGTGCGAATGCAAAGCGCTATGGCTTATGCGGTTCGCGAGGTAGAACGAGTATCGGGTAACTCACTTGACCTTGATGCGGTACCGCGCGATGACGCTGAGACTTTTAAGGCAATTCGCACAACCAATACGCTGGGTATTTTTCAGATTGAAAGCCCCGGTCAGCGCGAACTAACCGGCAAGCATCAACCAACCCAGTTCAACGACCTAACCATTCAGATTTCTCTATTTCGTCCGGGGCCAATGAAGGGCAACATGATTGCCCCATACCTTGATGGTCGTCACGGTTTTGCTAAACCAGATTTCATTCATAAAGATTTAGAGCCCATACTCAGAGAAACCTGGGGCGTGGTTATTTTCCACGAGCATGTGATTCGCATTCTCAACGTTATGACCGGCTGCGGCTTAGCCAAAGCCGATGAAATGCGCAGGTCCCTAGAAAATCCGAGAGCCAATCATTTAGTGCAACAGTTCTTTAGAAAAGAAGCTGCCGCCAGAAATTACCCACAAGCGGTGATTGATCGAGTGTGGTCAATTCTCGAGGGATTCAGCAGCTTTGGCTTTTGCAAGGCACACGGTGCCGCTTTTGCACTACCCACATATCAAAGTGCCTGGCTCAAGACTCACTACCCCACCCAATTTATGGCCGGACTATTCACTCATGATCCGGGCATGTATCCGCGCAGACTACTGCTAAGTGAAGCTCGCCGGCTTGGCGTCAAACTGTTGCCGATTGACATCAACTGCTCAACTAATGAATACCGTGTAGAAAAAGACGCTAATCAAAATCTTGGCGTCAGAATGTCTCTTACTGAAGTTCAAGGAATCAGCGAAGCAGAAATAGAGCGCATCATCGCCGAGCAACCGTTCACAGATGTTTCGGATTTCTACCTAAGAGCCAAGCCATCAAGAAGAACCATGGAGCGGCTTGCGCTAATTGGCGCGCTTGATGCCGTTGCTGGAATAAGTGCGGGTGAAGTGTTTACCAGAGGCGATGTGATGGCTCGCGTGCGTCAGCTAAATGCCATCAAGAAACGACCAACGCCAAGAGAAGATCAGCCCACTCTAGATTTCTCAAGGTTGAATTTCGGCAACTTAGAGCAACTGCCTACCGGCCATGCTGAGATGAGCATTACCGAGAGGGTTCAGTACGAACTAGATATCTTGCACCTTGATGTAACTCAGCATGTGCTCGAACAGTACCGCCCAATGTTAGACGAAATGGGTGTTATCAATAGCAATGAGCTGGTTGGTTTAAGAAATAAGTCAGATGTCTTAGTGGCCGGAGTTCGTGTGGCAACACAGACACCACCGATGCGCTCAGGTAAGCGAGTAGTTTTCATCACCCTTGACGATGGCACCGGTTGCAGTGATGCCACTTTCTTTGACGAAGCTCAGAGTAGATGTAGTCACATACTGTTCAACACCAAGCTGGTGATTATTTCAGGTAAGACCAGGCGCACCGGAGTACGAGGAGTCTCAATAATGGCCGAGAACGCCTGGGACCTGAAGGAACTTTGGAATCAGTGGTTAATCGCGGTTGAAGATCGCAAGCAAACGCAAGATCTCTACGTATAGCCAAATCAGCGACGAAACTAAACCAAAGGCTGCACGCCATTCGTTTTCTACCGGCAGGCCATCGCGAGAACCAACCACGATTGCCTCGAAATCTAGATTCAAGGTGAAAGCCGCAAGGCCAACGCCAACCAGCGCGATCAACCATCCAAAGCTGCTGCCATAGGCACCAGCCGAGTTTGTGAATAATCCAACCGCAAGGTTAATAAGACCAAAAGCCATGTAGCCAATTAACGCGAAAGTCATTACTCGTGTAAAACGAGCATTAACCTTGATCCAGCCAAAACGGTAAGCCGCAAACATGGCACCGGCGGTGCACAGGGTTGCCAGCACAGCCTGCTGAGCAATACCAGGGTACATAGTTTCAAAAAGCAAAGTGATGCCGCCAAGGAAAACGCCCTCGGCAGCGGCGTAGGCAATAATCACGCCAGGGCGCACCTTTTTACCAAAGGTTGCCCAAAGACCAAGGCCTAGACCAACCAGCATGGCCGGGAACATTAGGGCCGTTAAGCCAAAGAACCAAGTGACACCGGCGGTAGCCAGCAAGACCAGAAACATACCAAACACCTTGCCAGCGGTGCCTTCGACGGTCATCTTTGGAGTAGAAGTGATTTTTGCAAACTCTGCGTCAACAGCAGACTGATCGATGCGAGCAACCTCAACACCGGTAGACATAGCCTGATTGAAGATTGGGTTGTGCGAAATAGCCACTTAATACCTTTCGATTGGTGAATATCTATTGGAATGTTAAGAAAGTTCTCTGCGAATTTGCTGAATGTGGTCCTTGGAAATCGTGTGACCGCCAGGATGCAACATGAACTCAACCTTGGCACCTAAATCTTGAAATTCCTTGATTAGCGCATCAACTCGAAACTGTGGCGAATAGGCGTCGGCAGCTCCATTTGCTATCCAAACTCGCTTATTACTAAGGTCTGGGGGCCCCTTCTTAAATGGAGTGCCCTCAAAGACTTTGTTGTTGCCGAGAGCAACTACCCCTTGAACTGAGTCAGGCTCCAGGAGTAAAAGCGACGTAGCAGCATTGGCGCCGTTTGAGAATCCAACTGCATAAACATTGTCTGGATTAAATCCGTACTCACCCGAAGCCGCCCACAGAAAGTCTGCAAGTTCAGCCGAATTATCGATTACCTCCTTTTCATCATAGGTATCTTGCTCAATGAGTTTAAAAAAACGATTGGCTCCATCGCTCTTTCTAAGCCCTCTCGGAGATAGCAAATTCGCGTTTGGATCTAGGGCCCTACCTAAAGGAAGAAGATCAAATTCATCAGCACCAGAACCATGCAACAGCAAAAATGTCTTATTGCCGGAAACGTCTTGGCTTGGCTCCCAGACATGTGGCCGAGATAGATCGCGAGGATTCAAATTATTGCGCCTTACTAACGAACTCTTCTAGCACCTGAGCGGTTGCTGAACAACCCGAACGGGTGACCCCTAAGTCCATGTAGTCAATTAGTTGGTCCAGGGTGCGAACGCCACCAGATGACTTAACTTTTAGGCGATCGCCAACGGTGTGCTTCATGAGTGCAACGTTGTGCGTGGTGGCACCCTCGTTGGCAAATCCGGTTGAAGTTTTTACGTAGTCTGCTCCTGCGCTTTCAGACAGACCACAGGCTTTGATAATTTGTTCGTCATTGAGAAAGGCGGTTTCGAAAATAACCTTGACCGATGCCCCACCGGAATGCGCAGCCTCCACTACCCCGCGAATGTCGCTCTCTACATAATCAAAATCACCCGATAGCAAGGCCGAAACATTTAAAACCATGTCTATCTCGGTTGCTCCATTCTTAATGGCATCTTGGGTCTCGAAGACCTTGGTTGCAGATGTAGTTGAGCCATGTGGGAAACCAATTACAGTGCAGACATTCACGGTGCTGCCAGATAACGCTTTTGCAGCAACGGCTACGTCCATTGGGCGAATGCAATAGGAAGCAGTATTGAACTTTAGGGCCAATTCAGCACCGGCAGTAACATCGGCATAGGTGAATTCTGGCTTTAAAATTGAATGATCAATGGTTTTGGCAACTTGCTCAAGCGTGTATCCGCGGTATGTCTTACTCATGTATCCAGTCTAAGTTTGTTTTATGCGAGTTGTAGTTACGGTAAAGCCGGGTTCTAAAAAAGGACCACTAATTGAAGCCGCACCCGATGGCTCACTGACCGTCTACCTGTTGCAACGCGCTATTGATGGCGCCGCGAACGAAGGATTAATAGCTCTTTTAGCTAAGCACTACAAGGTTTCAAAATCGAAGGTCACCATAGAATCAGGATTCACCTCAAGAATTAAACGAGTATCAATCGAAAATCACTAAGGAACATCATGCATATTGCAATGGCTAGCGACCACGCCGGTCGCCAACTAAAAGAAGAGATCAAGGCGGTGCTAATAGCATCTGGCCACACCGTTGAAGACTTCGGCACAGATTCAGATGACCCAGCAGACTTGCCAGACCACGTTCTTCCGGCTTCGCTAGCCGTTTCCTCTGGAAAAGCAGACCGTGGAATCTTCGTTGATGGAGTGGGGTACAGCAGCGCAATGATTGCAAACAAAATTCCTGGTGTTTACGCTGCGGTCTGCCAAGATCCCTTTTGCGCTGAGCTAGCCAGATCACACTCTGATACAAACGTGCTCTGCCTCGGAGGAAAACTCATAGGCTCAGCCATTGCGCTAGAGATTGTTCGTGTCTGGATGAATACCCAGTGGCTTGGTACCACGGAGCCAAAATACGCCCGAAGGGTGCAAAAAGTTGTTGAGCTGGATTCAAAATATCGAGCCAAATAAAAACACCCTCCCAATTTGGGAGGGTGTTTCAATTGGTGGACCTAAGGGGATTTGAACCCCTGACCCCCTGCATGCCATGCAGGTGCGCTACCAGCTGCGCCATAGGCCCGTGACTGCTACCTAAGCAGTACCCCAAGTTTACAACAACTTAGGCAGCTGTTACAGCATCCAGCTTTACCACCGGACAATCCTTCCAGAGGCGCTCCAGTGAGTAATACATGCGGTCTTCCTCGTGCATTATGTGGCAGACAACATCACCAAAATCCAGCAGAATCCATCGTCCTGTCTCTTTTCCTTCTCGGCGAAGATACTTGACCCCAGCCTCAAGCAGCTTGAACTCGATCTCATCGGCAATTGACGCTACCTGGCGCTCGTTTCTGCCTGAGGCCAAAAGAAAGATATCTGTGAGGGGCATTGGTTCAGTTACATCAATTGCTACTAGGTTCTCGGCCAACTTATCAGCGGCTGCCGAAGCTGCAATATTTGCGATCTGAATTGCTTGTGTGGTTGCGGTCACTTTTTCCTTTGGCTTACTTCAAGATTCCAAGCATAAACGCTGCAAGGACAAGGCCACCTATTGTGACCATTAAAATTGACAGGGTTAGTGCTACGAATCCGCCACCTTCACCGCGCGCTTTTCGGCTGGGCATGATTCCGATTTTTCCCGCGGTATTCACCACGCCACTGGCCCTCAGCGGAGCAATGGTAGAAACGTAGCCGGCAACGCTGTCTTGGGCTATGGCTTCATCCACTTCTGCGGCATCAAGAATGGTAGCTATTTCTCCGGTATTGGTTGAAAGATTAGGCAGCTCTATTGAACCTGTCTTCAACATTTCGCCCGTCTCTGAAATAGCAATAGAGATGTTGTCTAACGGTTCAAAGTTGTCGATGATGATTGATGCAGTTTGTGGCTCAATGTTTAGATTTGGCGAAACAGCAAATAATGGTAACTGTGAAGTTATTGGCTCCTCAGCTTCTGCCAAAACCGCTTCATAAGGTTGCGCCGGTGAGCTTTGAATATTCTCTTGTGCAGGGCTTTTAGTCTTGGCCTCCGCTGCGGGAGGGGTTGCAACTTTGGGTGCGTAAGGATTTACAATTCCCGTAGTTGAAATTTGAATTACAGATGTTGGTGCCACCTGAACCGAAGTGACCTCTTTTGATACCCCAGAAGAATCTTCATTCTCGGCTATTCGGCCCATCTGAACCAATTGACTATTGGTAAGCGGGGGGAAATTGAAGCTTGCTTCAGCCGGAGCTACAGATTTTTCAGGTTCTTTCACAGCTGCTATTTCTGAAGTCGGCACTTCAACAGCTGCAACAGGTGGAGACACTCGCCCGGTGCGCTCGGCCTCACGCGCGTCACGGCGCGAGACAAATGGCGTATCAGTCATTGTTCCCTCTGTATAAATTGTGCTTTTCAATGTAGTTAATTATCTTTAGCGGCACTAGCCCCTCAAGAGAATCCCCAGACATAACTTTGGCACGAATTTCGCTAGAAGAAACAGCCAAAGCCGGAATCTCTAGCAACGTGACCGCTCCAGCAGGTGATCGCGGCACCTGAAGGTCGTGGCCAGGGCGAGTAACCCCAACGAAATGGGCTAAATCCCACAACAGGTCAGAGTCTTTCCAAGTGTTTATTCCGGCTAGCGAATCGGCTCCGGTAATAAAGAAAAAACTGGCTTCTGGATGCAACTTTTTCAAATCATTTAGAGTGTCGACCGTGTAGGTGTCGCCACCGCGATCGATATCTACGGTGCTGACCGTAAAATCGGGAAAATAGCTGACCGCAAGTTGGGTCATTGCCAAACGGTGATTAGCCGAAGAAATTGCCTCTTTTTGCCAAGGGTTTCCTGTGGGCACAAAGATTACGGAATCAAGTTCGTAAGACTTGGCTACAGCCTCGGCGGCTACAAGATGGCCAAAGTGAATCGGGTCGAAGGTTCCACCCATCACGCCGAGACGAAGATTGCCCATGCGAGATAACTAGGTTTGCTCCTAGTGGTGAGCCTTTGAGTCGTCTACCTTGTGCTCGTGGCGGTTAGCCACATCGCGGTAAGACCAGGTGACCAAACCCAAAAGGATAAAAACACCCATGGCGATTACGCCAAAATAAACTGATGGAAAAGGAAGTGTCACGAATGCTTCGTGCTCACCCTCAGCTGCTGCTGCAAGAATCTCGTTCATTTTTCTCCTAAGAACTATCTCCAGAATAACCTAGGCAAAGCCTAGATTTGGGCAAATTAGGCGCGAACCTGGCCCGAGCCACGCACCAACCACTTGGTTGTGGTCAGTTCAGGCAAGCCCATTGGTCCACGAGCGTGCAATTTTTGGGTAGAAATTCCAACTTCGGCACCAAAGCCAAACTCTCCGCCATCGGTGAACCTAGTTGAGGCGTTCACCATAACTGTTGACGCATCCACCTCGGCTAAGAATCTTTCAGCGTTTTCTACGTTTTCCGTGATGATTGACTCGGTGTGCTTAGTTGAGTACTTGGCAATGTGAGCAAGTGCCTCATCTAGGTTTTCAACAACCTTTACCGCTAGATCTAGATCGTGGTATTCAGCAGCCCAATCCGCTTCAGTCGCTGGCACGGCCGCAAAGAAATTATTCTGAGTAATTTGATCACCATGAATTGTGACCCCAGAGGCGGCGAGTTTATCTAAAACCGCAGGAAGAATCTTGTCTACAGCAGCCCTGTGAACCAAAAGGGTCTCGGCCGCGTTGCACACGCTTGGTCGTTGAACTTTTGCGTTGTGCACGATTTCAACAGACCAGTCAAGACGTGCTGATTCGTCAATATAGATATGAACCACGCCATCACCGGTTTGAATTACCGGAACCTTAGCTTCTTGCACAACTTGCTGAATTAAACCTGCTCCACCACGTGGAATCAATACGTCAATTAGCCCAACAGCCTGCATCATTACGGCACCGCCTTCGCGACCAAACTCATCAACGGTTTGAATTGCGGCTGAATCAATTCCGGCCAAGGCAAGTGAGTCTTGAAGAAGCTGTACCAACACCCGGTTAGTGTTCTCGGCAGCGCGACCGCCTCGAAGTACTGTTGCGTTGCCGCTTTTTATAGCTAATACCGCGATGTCAATTGTTACGTTTGGTCTGGCTTCATAAATCACACCGATAAGGCCAAGTGGAACTCTAATCTGTGTGAGCTTTAGGGCATTCGGCAAAGACATGCCACGAATGACGTCACCAATAGGATCTGGCAAGCTAATGATTTTTGCCACTGCTTCAGAAATTGCCTCAATGCGCTCATGATTTAAACGCAGACGATCCTGAAGACTCTCGGTCATGTTGTCGGCTTGCGCGTTCTGGAGGTCAACAGCATTTGCGGCAATAATTTCTTCAGCTCGCGCTGTGAGCAATATAGATACTTGCCTCAATGCTTCGTTCTTGGCAGCGGTTGGGGCCTGAGCAAGTGAACTAGCGGCGTTTTTTGCTAGACGAATTTTGTCAATTGCTGAAGTCATGCGCTTTCCTTCTTAATTACTTGATTTTGCTTCAAACCAGGTTCCGACTTCTGCCCCATCAAGAGCCAGCGAAACTTGATCAGTATTGGTTAGCAGAACCGCAATTCCCTGCTCAGTGGCAACTCTCGCGGCCGATACCTTGGTTACTGCCCCGCCGGTACCAACCTGCGTGCTGCTGCCACCGATTTCCACTTCAGCCAGATCTGAGCCAAATTCCACTTTGTCAATTCTTTTTGCGCCAGGCTTTGATGGGGGCATGTCATAAAGGGCATCAACATCGCTAAGCAAAACAAGAGCATCTGCATCTACAAGCACCGCAACCAGTGCGGCCAATCTGTCGTTATCGCCGAATTTAATTTCGTGCGTTGCCACGGTATCGTTTTCATTAACAATTGGCAATGCCCGCAGCTTTACAAGACGATCCAGGGTTGCTTTAGCGTTTGCACGCGTTTCTTGGGCCTCGAAATCGCCGGCGGTAAGCAACACTTGCCCTGCAATAATGCTGTGCTTGTCTAGCGAGTCTTGGTAACGGGCTATTAATTTACTTTGACCAACAGAGGCTAACGCCTGCACCGTTGCCAGATCATCTGGTCTTGAATCTAAATTGAATAAAGGAAGCGCTGTCGCGATGGCGCCTGAGGTAACCAAAATTACTTCGGTGCCGCGAGCATGAGATTTAGCAAGTGCATCAACAAGCAGATCAATCTTGCTTTCATTTTCGCCACTGATAGACGACGAGCCAACCTTAACGACGACTCGCTTGGCCTGGGCCAATTCGCTTCTGTCTCTAAGAGCCACTTACTGTTCCTTTTCGAAATCCTCAGGTGCAGACCAGAGCCCGGCCTTGCCTTCTTTTGCCATTTCATCACGCAGTGCGGCCTTAGCGTCCATGCGTTCCTTGTAAGTTGCGCGACGTTCTTTAGTGGTGCGGCGCTCACGCTGATCCATGCGTGCGTCTGTTCCACGCGGGCCAGCAATTAGCTCACCAGCTGATGCAATGGTTGGCTCCCAGTCAAAGATGATTCCCTGACCCGGGCCAATAACAACAGTTGAACCAGCTTGGGCACCAGACTTGAACAGCTGATCTTCGAGACCAATTTTGGCAAGACGGTCAGCCAAGTAACCAACCGCTTCTTCGTTGGCAAAGTTGGTTTGCTGAACCCAACGCTCAGGCTTCACGCCAAGTACCCGGAAGATATCCTCGTCGCCAACGTGCTCTTTGAAAATTTCAAACTTATTTTCATCGCGCTTTTGCTGCATCAGCTGAATGCGTGGCTTGACTGGCTCTTGGCCTTTTTCGCGACGGGCATCTTCAACCAATTGAGCAAGAGCAAAATTCAATTCGCGAAGGCCAGCGTGACTAACTGCCGAAATAATGAACACACGATAGCCGCGAGCCTCAAGATCTGGCTTCACAAATTCTGCAAGTTCAAGAGCATCAGGAACATCAGCCTTATTCAAGGCAATCAATTGTGGTCGCTTGGTTAAGGGAGTCTGACCTTCAGGTACCTCGTAGGCATCTAGTTCTTTCAGAATCTTGTCTAGATCTGTTAGCGGGTCACGATTTGGTTCAAGGGTTGCACAGTCAATTACGTGAAGCAGGGCCGCACAGCGTTCTACGTGGCGCAAGAATTCAAGACCAAGCCCTTTACCTTCACTGGCACCCTCAATTAGCCCTGGAACATCTGCAATGGTGAATCTTGAATCGCCAGCTTGAACCACACCTAGGTTTGGGTGCAAAGTTGTAAACGGGTAGTCAGCAATTTTTGGTCGCGCAGCACTGAGAGCGGCTATCAAAGAAGACTTTCCTGCACTTGGGTAACCCACTAAGGCAATATCTGCAACTGTCTTTAGCTCCAGAATAATGTCGCCACGCCACCCGGGTACTCCGAACAGCGCAAAACCTGGAGCCTTACGTTTGGTGCTTGCCAGTGCAGCGTTACCTAAACCACCCATACCACCCTCGGCGATTACCAGTTCCATTCCTGGCTCGTCGAGATCGGCAATGAACTTACCGCGAGAATCTTTTACAACAGTTCCAACCGGTACCGAAAGCTGCAAGCTTTCACCATGAAAACCGTTTCGGTAATCGCCGGCTCCGTCGCCGCCGTCACCACCTTGACGATGTGGGTGAAAGTGAAAATCTAAAAGCGTGGTGACGTTTGGATCTGAGATCAGCGAGATGCTTCCGCCTTTGCCGCCATCGGCGCCATCTGGTCCGCCAAGGGGCTTAAATTTTTCACGATGAACTGACACACAACCGTCGCCGCCGTCGCCCGCGCGAACGTGAAGAGTTACCTGATCAACGAATTGAATCATGGTGTCCTCCTTGGTTTCGTTTGAGATTTATAGATTGTGTTTAAGAAACAGGAAAGGCGAGCCAAAGGCTCGCCTCCCTAGAAAATTGTGTTGACCCTTAAGCGGCCTCAACGATGTTTACAACGCGACGGCCACCCTTGGTGCCGAACTCAACTTTGCCGGCTGCAAGCGCGAACAAGGTGTCATCCTTGCCCTTGCCAATGTTTGCACCGGGGTGGAAGTGAGTGCCGCGCTGACGCACGATGATCTCGCCTGCGTTTACTTCTTGACCTGCGTAACGCTTAACGCCTAGGCGCTGTGCGTTTGAATCGCGGCCGTTACGGGTGGAACTAACACCTTTTTTGGAAGCCATTTTGAGTCAGTCCTTTACTTAATCTCTTTGACCTGAACGCGAGTTAGTTCCGCACGGAAACCCTGGCGCTTCTTGTAACCGGTCTTGTTCTTGTACTTCTGGATGATGATCTTTGGACCACGAAGGTCGTTTAGAACCTCAGCGGTGACCTTTACCTTTGCAAGCGCTGCTGCATCAGTTGTGACCTTATCGCCGTCAACTAGAAGAAGAGCTGGAAGCTCAATCTTTCCGTTAGCGTCAGCCTTAATACGGTCAAGAGTCACGATGGTGCCTACTGACACCTTCTCTTGACGGCCGCCTGCGCGGACTACTGCGTAAACCACAGATCTACCCTTTGTTCGAAAGTCTTATTTTTTGTTGCTTTAGCGGAAACCCAGCAGGCAACAAGGATTTAGTCTACATTGCGAATTTGCTGGGGTCAAACCCTTTTGGCCAGTAATTTGCTAGCCGACAGACACATTTCCGCCACTGGTTGCACGGCGAGGCTTGCGACGGCCTTGACCCGGGGCCTTCGGCTCAGGAAGAGCATCAAGTACGGCCTCAAGAAGCTTTTCTGTGCCCTCGGCGGCTTCTGGCTGCCCCACTGATTTCACCGGTGGCAAAGTAATCGGTGAGCTTTCGCCGGCCGCTTCGTGAGCAGCAACGGTGGAAGCGGCAATCTGAGTCATAACATTGTTGATTTCCACGGCTCGCTCGGCAGTTACAACTTTTACTGTTTCCTGCTTTTGGTTGCGATCACGGTTTTTCTTTTTGCCCTGACTTTGCTGGCCCTGGTTGCTTCCAGACTTTTGGTCATCGGTGTTTTGGTGCTTAGAGCGCATGATTGGCTCGTGGTGAACCACCACCCCTCGGCTAGCACAGGCTTCGCAAGGCTCGCTGAAAGCCTCAAGCAGACCAATACCCAACTTTTTGCGAGTCATCTGCACTAAACCAAGAGAGGTAACCTCGGCCACCTGGTGCTTGGTGCGGTCTCTGCTGAGGCACTCCATAAGGCGGCGCTGAACCAAATCACGATTT
>JBDLUH010000011.1:0-25496 GCA_039805425.1 Actinomycetota bacterium | reverse complement strand
AAATCACTCCGGCGATGGCAGCAGAGATTGTGCAGAAACATCTAACCCAGATTGGCAAGGTCGCGCTATGACCCTAGATAATAACGAAACTCAGCCGAAGCCAGAAAGAAAACTTCTAAGGATCGAAGCAAGAAATAGCTCTGTTCCAATAGAAAAGAAACCTGAGTGGATTAAAACCACGGCAAAGATGGGACCTGAGTACCAGGCTCTTCAAGCGCTGGTAAAGGGCGAGAATCTTCACACGGTTTGCCAGGAAGCAGGATGCCCAAACATCTTTGAATGTTGGGAAGATCGCGAGGCAACTTTCCTGATTGGCGGATCTCAGTGCACACGTAGATGTGACTTCTGCCAAATCGATACAGGCAAGCCCGATGCATTTGATGCGGACGAACCTCGCCGAGTTGGCGACTCTGTTAAAAGAATGGAACTTAGGTACGCAACTGTCACAGGTGTGGCACGCGATGATCTAGAGGATGAAGGCGCCTGGCTTTATGCCGAGACAATTCGGCAGATTCACCAACAGTCACCCGGCACAGGAGTTGAAATTCTGGTACCTGATTTTTCAGGTAAGCCAGACCTTCTTCAAAAGGTTTTTGATGCAGAACCAGAAGTGTTCGCGCACAATGTTGAGACCGTACCAAGGATCTTCAAAGAGATTCGCCCAGCGTTCCGCTATGACCGCTCACTTAATGTTCTTACCCAAGCCAGAGACGCCGGCCTTGTAACCAAATCAAACTTGATTCTAGGAATGGGAGAAACTCGCGAAGAGATCTCACAGGCCATGCAAGATCTTTACGACGCGGGCACGGATATTTTGACTATCACCCAGTATTTGCGCCCAACCCCAAAACATCACCCAGTTAGCCGCTGGGTAAAACCAACCGAGTTCGCCGAAATGGCTGAGGAAGCCCAAGAAATGGGTTACCTTGGCGTTCTTTCAGGGCCATTGGTAAGAAGCTCATATCGTGCAGGAAGACTTTGGGCAACGTCAATGCAAAAAAAGGGTCTTGAAATTCCAAGTCACCTTCAACATTTAGCCGAAGCCGCGGCACGCGATGGCTTTGGTCAGGCAGTTCACTAGCTCTAAACAGATAGGCTTTACAAATGGCTAAAGACACAAAGAACACTAAGAAAACCAAGGCGAACAAGGCTCCGGGCCAAATCGCTCAAATGTGGACCGTCTATAAGATGACTGCTAAGCAAGACAAGACCTCTCTACTGTGGGCCGGGCTTGCATTCGTTTTGGTTTTGGGTGCCTTCGTTGCCTTTGACGCAGTTGCATTCCCTGGAAACGTAATCAACCTGGTCGTTTTTATCATCATGGGAGCCATGTTTGGTCTTATTGCAGCCATGGTCGTTATGGGTCGCAAAGCTGAGCGCGCAGCCTATTCAAGAATTTCTGGCCAGATGGGCGCGGTTGGTGCCGTGTTAGCTAATGTTCGAAAAGGATGGCGAGCTGCCGAAATGCCAGTTGCCGTTAATCCTCGTTCTCAAGACGCCGTTTATCGTGCCATTGGACCAGCGGGCGTTGTTTTAGTTGGAGAAGGCACCCGTTCCCGTGTGAAAGTACTGCTCGAAGACGAGCGCAGAAAAATCAATCGAGTCGCACCCGGTGCACCGGTTGAATTTGTTTACGTCACTAATGACAGCGAGGCAACAGCATTGCCTGATCTTTCAAGAACACTTTATAAGATGAAAAAGTCAATGAGTCGCGGCGAGATATCGGTCGTTGCAAAGCGACTTGAGTCTTTGGGCATGAACATTCCAATTCCAAAGGGAATTGACCCAAGCAAACTCGGCAAGATGCGCCGCGGCTAAATACCAGACTTCAATTGCCTTTCTAGCGCAAAACTAAGACTGTTTTTGCTGCCTTATCGTGCAGACCCCTGTTGTCGTTATCCCAAATTACCGCTGGGATAACCAACAAAATTAGCCCAACACGAATCAGCGATGGCACTAGGCCAACGTGCGAGCCATCCAGCTTTCTAACCCGGATTCCCACAATCAAGTGACCGAAGCTGTTGCCTAAGGTTGCTATAAGAAGCCATTGTTCAAGCATGAAGAAGCTAAGCGTGGCAGTGTTGTCACCGCCAAAGAAAGCCCCAGAAACCAGCAATGCTAAGGCCCAATCAATCACAAGGCCCAACGATCGCCGCCCCATTTTTGCCAGGGAACCTGGACCAGACGGGGGCAGGCCCAGTCTCTTGCCAGCCCAGTTTGCTGTTTCAGTCATAAATTGAGCCTAAATGAAACTTTTTACATTGCCGAAACATTAAGTGAACAATGAACGTGTCTAAGGCTCGGTAAACTTCTATAGATGGCTTAAAGACGCGCCAGGCTCCCCAATTCACCTTCGAAGGGAAATCTCTCTATGTTCAAGACCGCCTCAGAGGTTGTCAAGTACATCAAGGACAACGATGTAAAGTTCCTTGACGTCCGCTTCACAGACCTACCTGGTGTGCAGCAGCACTTCAACCTTCCAGCACAGCAAATTGACGAGCAGTTCTTCGTTGATGGCCAATTGTTTGATGGTTCATCTATCCGTGGTTTCGCATCAATCAACGAGTCAGACATGCAGTTGATTCCTGATGTGACCACTGCTTATGTAGACGCTTTCCGCGTTCAGAAGACCCTATGCATGGTGTTCGATGTATACAACCCACGCAATGGTGAGATCTACGGTCGCGACCCACGCCAGACCGCAAAGAAGGCTCAAGCATACCTAGCAACAACTGGCATCGCTGATACAGCTTTCTTTGCTCCAGAAGCAGAATTCTTCATCTTCGACGACGTTCGCTACGAGTACAAGCAAAATGGTTCTATGCACTTCATCGACTCAGATGAAGCAGCCTGGAACTCTGGACGCGAAGAAATGGGCGGCAACCTAGCCAACAAGACACCTTATAAGGGTGGCTATTTCCCGGTAACTCCAACTGACAAGCACGCTGACATGCGCGATGACATTGTTTCTGAGCTTCTTGCAGTTGGCCTAGAAGTAGAGCGCAGCCACCACGAGGTTGGTACTGCTGGTCAGGGTGAGATCAACTACAAGTTCGATACTCTTCTTTCATCTGCAGATGACATCCTAAAGTTCAAGTACATCGTGAAGAACGTTGCTGAGCGTTGGGGCAAGACTGCTACCTTCATGCCTAAGCCACTGTTTGGTGACAACGGTTCGGGTATGCACGTTCACATGTCATTGTGGAAAGAAGGCAAGCCTTTGTTCTACGACGAATCAGGTTACGGCGGTCTTTCAGACATCGCTCGTTGGTACATTGGTGGAATCTTGAAGCACGCTTCTTCACTTCTAGCGTTCACCAATCCAACAGTTAACAGCTTCCACCGTTTGGTGCCAGGCTACGAGGCTCCAGTAAACCTGGTTTACTCTGCTGGTAACCGTTCGGCTGCGATTCGCATCCCAATGACTGGAACAAACCCTAAGGCAAAGCGAATTGAGTTCCGTGCGCCAGATGCATCTTCAAACCCTTACCTAGCCTTCGCAGCGATGCTAATGGCTGGCCTTGACGGCATTAAGAACCGCATCGAGCCACACGCTCCAGTTGACAAAGACCTATACGAGTTGCCACCAGAGGAAGCAAAGCTTATTCCTCAGGTGCCGGGCAACCTAGAGGACTGCCTAAAGGCTCTAGAGGCTGACCACGACTACCTACTTCAAGGAGACGTATTCACCAAGGACCTAATCGAAACCTGGATTGACTACAAGCGTGAGAAGGAAATCAAGCCTCTTGCTCTTCGTCCTCACCCATACGAGTTCGAGCTTTACTACGGCGTATAAATTTTGAATTTATAAGTTGCATTGAGAAGGACCCTACTGAATGGTGGGGTCCTTTTCTTATTCAACAGTTTTAGTCATCTTGGATATCATGGTTTGCGCCGTAAAAAAGACGCTCATACACGCTGCGAGCCCTGCGAGTGAACGCCAGGTAATCATCCTCAAGTTGGGTTGCGCTCCCCCTTGGATACTCAAGAATACGAGCCATCCCCTCAAGCTGGGGCCTATCCGTTGGTAACACGTCAATTCGTTTATTTGCCCAAAGAACGCTTGCTGAGCGCAATCTCGATGCCAGCATCCATGCTTCGCTAAGCACACGTGCGTCATGTTCCGCGATTAGCCCCTCACTAACCATGGCCTCAAGTGCCTCAAGGGTTTTTGGGGTTCTAATTGCTGGGTGTTTGCTGCCGTGCTGCATTTGAAACAACTGAACTAGCCACTCAACGTCACTTAGTGAACCTCGGCCAAGCTTTAGGTGACGCTTTGGATCTGCGCCTAAAGGTAGTCGCTCAGTTTCGACTCGGGCCTTTATGCGTCTGATTTCTGTGGCTGCAGCAGCAGACATTTGGCTTGGGTATCTATAGGTGTTGATTAACTCTAAGAACTCTTGACGCAGCTGGTCGCTTCCAGCGATGGGTCTTGCACGAAGCAGAGCCTGTGCTTCCCAGGTGTCAGCCCAGCGGTCATAGTAAGTCGCATAAGACTCTATAGACCTTGCTACTGGGCCATTCTTGCCTTCAGGTCGCAAATCCATGTCAAGCTCAAATTCCAAAACTTGGTCATTTGTCAAACGCTTCAATTCCGAAATAATTCTTTCGGCAACCTTCTGAGCCACGGCACCATCTACACCGGGTTTGGTTTTGTACACGCACATCACATCGGCATCAGAGCCAAAGCCCAACTCTTCTCCGCCGAATCGCCCCATTGCAATGATGCCAAAATCTAAAACGTCTTGAACATTCTGAGCGGCAATGTCAGCGCCGTTTAGATCGGTGGCTATCTCTAACATGGCTCTCAAATAAACAGCTGTTAAGTCACTAAGTCCTTGTGAAACCTGAGCAATGGTTAGATCTCCAAGTACCGCACCCATGGCAATTCTCAAGGTTTCCCGGCGCCTGATGTGACGAATTGAGGTTGCCGCGGTATCGACAAGCTCATGTCTAGAGATCACGGCGTCAAACTCAACAGCTAGCTCCATGGCGGTAATCGGAACCAGATCTTCAGAGCGCTCAAACCATGCTGCTGCCTCAGGAATTTTCTCGAACAAGTTGGTTGCCAACCGGCTGTTCGAAAGCACCTGGGTCATTCGTTCTGCCGCGCCACTTGAATCGCGAAGCATTCGAAGGTACCAATGTGACTCACCAAGGTCCTCACTCAAGCGGCGGAATGCAAGCAAAGCCGCATCCGGATCAGTTCCCTCAGAGAACCACTGAAGCAAAACTGGAAGCAATTGCTTTTGGATCACGGCACGCCTAGAGAGACCCGATGTCAAAGCGGTGATCTGATCAAGTGCACCCTTTGGGTCGTTAAAACCAATGGCGTGCAATCTATCGCGAACTTGATCGGCACTTAGAGAAAGACTGTCGTCACCAAGTTTAGAGACAGCCGAAAGCAGCGGGCGATAAAAGATTTTTTGATGCAGCGCCCGCACCTCTACCTTCACGCCTTCCCATTTTTTAATCAAAGATTCTGTCGTCAGCTTCAAGTCAACTGATCTAGCCAAGGCCCGTAGCTTTGATTCAGATGTTGGCATCAGATGTGTTCTTCGCATTTCAGACATTTGAATTCTGTGCTCTAACAACCTAAGAAATCTATAGTGAGAAGCAAATTCATTGGCTTCACTGCGCCCAATGTACCCACCATGAGACAAAGCTTGAATTGCCCCGATGGTGTCGCGCTGTCGAACAGTATCGTCTGTTCTTCCATGCACAAGCTGAAGTAGCTGCACAGTGAATTCGATGTCACGTAAACCGCCTGGACCAAGTTTTATTTGTGAATCTATTTCACTGGCAGGAATGAACTCGGTAACTCGTTCGCGCATTCGTTGAACAGACTCTACAAAATTTTCTCTAGCCGCTGAAGACCAAACCTTGGGGGCCAATGCTTCAACATATCTCTGACCAAGATCAAGATCACCAGCAATAGGCCTTGCCTTCAGTAGGGCCTGGAACTCCCAACTTTGCGCCCACCGGTCGTAATACGCTACGTGAGACTCAAGCGTTCGAACCAAAGCACCTGACTTACCCTCAGGGCGCAAGTTTGGATCAACCTGCCAAAGCATTGGCTCGCTTGCCGTGCCGTCCATTGCTCGCATCATGCGCGTGGCAAGTTTTGTAGCAATCTCAACAGCTCGCTGAGAATCCAAATCCTTTGAAATTGATTCGGCGACATAAATTACGTCAACGTCTGAGATGTAATTCAACTCTCTTGCACCACACTTACCCATGGCAATGACTGAGAGCGCTGTTGCGTCTACCTCATTCGAGAGAAAGACCCCATGCTCTTTGCCGAGCTTTAGTTCTGCTCGAGCAACCAAAAGGCCCGCCTCAAGAGCCGCAGCAGCGATATCTGCAAGGGCTGCTGCAACCAAGGGTTGGCCAATTTGTGGGTCACCTTGACTCAGATCAAATACCGCAATTTTCAGCAACTCCCGACGATAAGCAATTCGTAAAGAATTCCAAACGGTCACCAAATCGAATCCTTCGACCAGAAGAGGTTGAACGCTACCGGATATCGAGGTTTTTAAGTCAACAGCTGAAGCCAGCTCCTGCGGCTTTTCGAAGACATCAAGGTGTTCAGGGTGACGCATTACGAAATCGGTTAGCGCACTAGAAGCCCCAAGTAGCGCACAGAGCCTACGTGCAGAATCATCTTTTTTTAGAATGGCTTTCGCTTTGGCGGGATAAGCGGTTGAAAGATTCAAAAGAGCAATCAGTGCCTGATCAGGATCCGCGGCTACGCCAAGGGCTGCAAGTGCCGATCTGCCAGAGTCGCCAACTAACTTGACTAACTCATCTAGTCTTCCGATAGTTGCACTAAGGTCAACGAAACCAAAGCGCGCTAGTTCTGATAAACCCAGCGAACGGTCGTTGGCCATTTAGATACAAACTCTCTAGAACTAAAGTGTCTCTAGGTTTTGCTTAAGCTCAAATGGGGTCACCTGTGAACGGTATTCACTCCATTCGCGGCGCTTATTGGCAAGAACGTAAGAGAACACTTCTTCACCAAGAGTCTCAGCAACAAGCTCTGATTCTTCAAGTTTTCGAATTGCATGATCCAAACTCTGTGGCAACGGTTGAATGCCCATAGCGCGACGTTCGGCATCATTCAGCGACCACACGTTGTCTTCAGTCTCTGCCGGCAGCGGGTACTCTTCTTCAATTCCCTTAAGGCCTGCGTTTAGCAACAAAGCGTAGGCAAGGTATGGGTTTGCAGCCGAGTCAATTGCTCGGTATTCGATACGTGACGAGTTGCCCTTGTCTGGCTTATAAAGAGGTACGCGAATAAGAGCTGAGCGGTTGTTGTGACCCCAGCAAACAAAGCTTGGCGCCTCGCCACCGCCCCATAGACGCTTATATGAGTTCACGTACTGATTAGTTACCGCTGTGATTTCAGGAGCGTGCTTCAAGAGGCCGGCAATAAAATGCTTGGCGGTTTTTGAAAGGTGGTACTGAGAGCTTGGGTCAAAGAACGCGTTGGTGTCACCTTCGAAAAGAGACATGTGCGTGTGCATTCCAGAACCAGGGTGCTGAGTAAAAGGCTTTGGCATAAAGGTTGCGTAAACACCTTGCTCGATTGCAACCTCTTTAATTACGGTGCGGAAAGTCATGATGTTATCGGCCATGGTGAGGGCATCGGCGTAGCGAAGGTCAATCTCGTTTTGGCCAGGGCCACCTTCGTGATGACTGAATTCAACAGAGATACCTAGCTGTTCCAGCATCGATACCGCTCGGCGACGGAAGTCGTGAGCCGTTCCACCGGGAACATTGTCAAAGTAGCCTGCGTTATCTACAGGAACAGGCTCACCTTTTGCGTCAAGCTGAGTTGACTTAAGAAGATAGAACTCAATCTCCGGGTGAATGTAGAAAGAAAAACCGCGATCAGAAGCCTTAGCCAACGCTCGGCGCAAAACATTTCGTGGGTCAGCTGCCGCAGGCTGACCATCTGGGGTCTGAATGTCACAGAACATACGAGCGGTGGGGTCAATCTCACCGCGCCAAGGCAGAATCTGAAATGTGCTTGGGTCAGGTTGGGCCAACATGTCGGCCTCGTAGGTGCGGGCTAGGCCCTCGATTGCTGATCCGTCAAAACCCAAACCTTCAGCAAAAGCGCCCTCAACCTCGGCTGGGGCAATGGCCACAGACTTCAAAGTACCCGCTACGTCAGTGAACCAAAGGCGAACAAATTTGACGCCACGTTCCTCAATTGTGCGAAGTACGAAATCGCGCTGTCTTTCCATCGGGAAATCCTCTCTCTTGCTCCTACTAGGCTAATGGTTATGCCGAAAGTTCGCCTAGCTCTGGCTCAGACCAACCCCGTCGTTGGCGATAT
This sequence comes from Actinomycetota bacterium, assembly GCA_039805425.1. GTDB lineage: Bacteria > Actinomycetota > Actinomycetes > Actinomycetales > Microbacteriaceae > Rhodoluna. Next base: position 17,152 of record JBDLUH010000011.1, on the reverse strand, counting down.
TGACGCAAACTCCAATAAGGCCTTTGAGGCGGTTCAAACAGCAGCAAAAGCTGACGCAGACTTGGTTCTTTTCGGCGAAATGGCAATAACCGGCTACCCCATTGAAGACCTTGCCGCGCGTAAGAGTTTCGTTTCTAGGGCTGATGAAGCGGTGCAAAACCTAGCCCAGAAGCTACAGGCTGCCGGCCACGGGGAGATTGCAGTTGTGATTGGCCATCCATCACTCGCCGAGCAACATGACTCGCACAACTGGGCCATAGCCCAAAACTGCGCCAGTCTTTTACTTGGAGGCAGGGTGATCGGCAAATACGCCAAACATCACCTACCTAACTACTCGGTCTTTGACGAATATCGAATTTTTGTGCCGGGCAACGATTTATTGACTTTTGATTTCAAGGACCTAAAGTTCTCAGTTCTTATCTGTGAAGACATCTGGCAAAAAGGTGGGCCGGTTGCTCAACTGCATAAGTCAAACACCGATGTTGTTCTTGTGCTTAATGGGTCACCTTTCGAGATTGATAAAGACGACAAACGCTTCGCATTGGTGCAAGAACTCGCAACATCTAACGACGCGGCTGTTGCCTACGTAAACCTTGTGGGCGGTCAAGATGACCTGGTCTTTGATGGAGACTCACTTTTGGTTGATAGCACCGGAAAGCTAATTGGTCGTGCCGCACAATTCGAGTCAGACTTGCTGCTTTTCGACATTGAGTCAAAAGATCAAATTGATGCATTAAGATCTGCTCGAGTGAAGAAAAACGATGACCTTGCCCAGATTTGGAATGCACTTGTCCTTGGGCTTCGAGACTATGTTGAAAAGAATAATTTCAAATCGGTAATTTTGGGCCTTAGCGGTGGCATTGACTCAGCCGTTTGTGCCTCAATTGCTGCTGATGCAATCGGAGCAGATCGTGTATTTGGTGTTTCAATGCCAAGCAAATTCTCTTCTGAGCATTCAATAAGCGATGCCGAAGATTCAGCAGAGCGAATCGGTTTGAATTTCAGAACAGAACCGATTGCAGATTTCGTTTCGGTATTTGAAAACCAACTTGGCCTTGATGGTATTGCGGCCGAAAATCTTCAGGCGCGTATGCGCGGAGTAATTTTGATGGGGTTGAGTAACGCCGAGGGTCACCTCACCCTAACTACAGGCAACAAGACTGAGCTTGCCGTTGGTTACAGCACAATCTACGGAGATTCAGTTGGTGGCTTTGCCCCAATAAAAGACGTTGAAAAAACTTTGGTTTGGAAATTGGCTATGTGGCGCAACCAACAAGCCGAAGCGTCTGGTCAAACTCCTCCAATTCCCGAGAATTCAATTTCTAAGCCTCCTTCAGCTGAACTACGCCCCGATCAAACCGATCAAGACAGCCTTCCCGAATACGAGCTTTTAGATGAGCTGCTAGATGCTTATGTTGAACGCCGACTTGGGCGAGCAGAAATTTTGGAGCTGGGATTTGACGAGACAGTAGTTGACCGAATCATTTCTCTGGTGGACCGTGCAGAATGGAAGCGTCGACAGGGTGCCATTGGCCCAAAAATCACCGGCATGGCCTTTGGTCGCGACCGCAGGCTTCCAATCACAAATCATTCACACTCAAAGTAATCAACTAATAAACAGGAGTAAAAATGGCAGCTGACAAACTTATCTCTAGCGGAGGCCCTTGGGAATCGGTAATTGGTTACTCTCGTGCAACGGTAGCCGGCGAGTATGTGCACGTATCTGGTTCCACAGCAACCGTTGATGGTGAACTGCAGCACAAGGGTGACGCTTACGGCCAGACGCTGGTTGCTCTCAACGAAGTTATCGCAAAGGCTCTAGCGCAGGTTGGTTACACACTGACCGACGTAGTTCGTTCGCGCGTGTACCTTGCCAATGCCGACGACATGGACGCTGTTGGCAAGGCACACGGCGAAGTCTTTGGTGAGATTCGCCCAGCAGCCACTATGCTTGCCGGAATTCAGTTCATCAATAAAGAAATGCTTGTTGAAATTGAAGTAGATGCTTGGAAGCGCGCCTAGTAAATGACAACAAACTCTGCACCAAACCCAAAGTTAGTGCGCACAGCGCACCTGAAAGAATATAAAGATGCTGGACACAAGTTCAGTTGCCTTACTAGCTACGATCACCTAACTGCTGGAATCTTTGATGAGGCCGGTATTGAAGTTATCTTGGTTGGTGACTCGGCAGCTAATAATTCTTTGGGCTACACCAGCACACTCCCAATCACCGTTGAAGAGTTGGTAATTTTTGGACGAGCTGTTGCAACCGCTGCAAAGCGTGCGTTAGTTGTAGTTGACATGCCTTTTGGTTCGTATGAAACCGGACCAAAAGATGCGCTCAAGAATGCAATTCAAATTATGAAAGCAACCGGTGCAGCTGCGGTAAAACTTGAGGGCGGGATTAGAAGCGCGGCACAAATCAAGGCAATAGTCGAGGCTGGCATCCCGGTGATGGCACACATTGGTTTTACCCCGCAGAGCGTAAATGGCCTGGGTGGATTCAAGGTTCAGGGCCGAGGCGACAGCGCCGACGAACTGCTAGCCGATGCTCTAGCCGTGCAAGAAGCGGGTGCCTTTGCAGTAGTGATTGAAATGGCTCCAACTGCTATTTCGCAAAAGATTTCTAAGGAGCTGGCGATTCCAACGATTGGTATTGGTGCCGGGGCAAACACCGATGGGCAAATTTTGGTGTGGACCGATTTTGCTGGGTTGAATGGCAGTGCTGTTCCAAAATTCGTTAAGTTGTACGCCAATTTGAAAGAGGAACTGCTTTCAGCTGCCAGGCAGTACCGAGCTGAGGTTGCAGAAGGTGTCTTTCCTGCCAAGGAACACACCTTCGAGAAGTAACGCTAGTTATTCTCGTTTTCCTCTTCGGCATGCCAGGCAGCTGCGCGCTGTGCGATAACTTCGGGAGCACGCTCTGCCTCTTGGCGAGTCGAAAAAGGCCCAAGGCGGTACAAAGCTAGAGATTGCTTACCTACCTCAACTTGGCCCGTGTGGGTGTTGAACCAGTATTCAGCCTGTTGTTCTTGCATAGACTGAACTCTATGCCACGTGATTCGCAAACCGGACATTTAATTCAGGGAAAGTTGAGCCCAACCAGATTTGTGCCACCCGAAATTTCCAGACCCGAATACGTAGGTAAACCGGCACCGGCCAAAAACACTAAAGGCGATGTTCGAACCGCCGAAGAAGTAGAGAAAATTAGGGCAGCCGGTAAAATCGCCGCACAGGCCATTGAGCTGGTTGGCTCTCATGCAAAGCCTGGGGTAACGACAGATGAGCTAGACCGAATTGGCCACGAATTTCTTCTGGCGAACAACGCCTACCCCTCAACACTGGGTTACCGCGGGTACCCCAAGTCTCTTTGCTCGTCTGTAAATGAAGTTATTTGCCACGGAATTCCTGACGACACTGCTCTTCAAGAAGGCGACATAGTAAACATAGACATCACCGCATTCAAAAATGGCTATCACGGTGACAGCAATCAAACCTTCATGGTGGGTGAAGTAAGACCTGAGATTAGAGATTTGGTAGAACGCACTCACGAAGCAATGATGCGTGGCATAAACGCAGCCCTACCCGGCCGCGAAATCAACATAATTGGAAGAGCAATAGAGACCTATGCCAAAAGATTCAATTACGGTGTCGTTCGCGATTTCACCGGTCATGGAATTGGCGAATCTTTCCACTCTGGGTTGATTATTCCCCACTACGATTCTGCACCGCTATACAACGATGAAATCAAAGTTGGCATGGTGTTCACAATTGAACCAATGCTTACTTTAGGAACACATGAGTGGAATATGTGGCCAGATAACTGGACTGTAGTTACCAAAGACAAGAGCATCACCGCTCAGTTCGAACACACCATTGTCATCACTGAGAATGGCCCAGAAATTTTGACTCTTCCATAGCAAGATAGGTACTTATGAGCAAGAAGGCAATTGGTATCGACATTGGCGGCACAGGTATTAAGGGTGCAGTCGTAAACCTTAAATCCGGTTCGCTCATCGGTGAAAGAGTTCGCTTCGAAACCCCTGCCGGCGGCAAGCCTCAAGACATTGCAGCTGTTGTTGCCCAACTGGTTCAGGAACTTCCAGAAGCAAAGTCAGACATGCAAGTTGGCATCTGCTTCCCCGCCATCACGAGAAACGGCATCACTATGTCTGCTGCGAACGTTTCAAAAGACTGGATTGGGCTAGACGCTGACGAACTATTCACCACTACTCTAGGTCGCCCGGTTCACGTTATAAACGATGCCGACGCGGCCGGAGTAGCCGAAATTAAATTTGGTTCAGCACAAGATGTCGCTGGGTTGGTGATTATGACTACCCTTGGCACCGGAATTGGATCGGCAATTTTCATGAATGGAAAGCTTGTGCCGAACGCCGAATTAGGTCACCTTGAAATTGATGGCGTTGATTACGAAACCATGGCGTCCTTTGCTGCCAAAGAAAGAGAAAACCTTACTTGGGTTGACTGGGCCAAAAGATTGCAAAAGTATTATTCAACTCTTGAGCGCCTTTTCACTCCAGACTTGATAATCGTTGGCGGTGGGGTGTCTAAACAGCATGAAGAGTTTCTGCCACTGCTTAAGCTCAACGCTCCAATAGTTCCAGCCGCAAAACGCAACAACGCAGGAATTTTGGGTGCTGCAGCACTTGCTAAAAAAGCAGCTAAATAGAAGGTGGATGGGCCGGCTATTACGCCGGGTTCTGTACCTGTTTCCAGGTGACGATCATCTATCTAGGGGTGCTGTTGCCAACACTCTCAAGCGGCCTACCCGAAACCAAGAGCGAGCAGCTCTATGCGATTCCTGTCTGACCTTGCTCCAAGCGAGGTTTACCTAGCTAGGGCGTTCACACGCCCCACTGGTGGTCTCTTACACCACCGTTTCACCCTTACCGATCTCTCGGCGGTTTACTTTCTGTTGCACTTTCTCGCGGGTTACCCCGGGTGGTTGTTAACCACCGCTGTGCTCTTTGGAGCCCGGACGTTCCTCGATGTTGCCATCGCGATCGCCTTGCCGACCCATCCACCTCAACACTACTTGAAGCCTTAGAGCGCTGGCAATCACTGCCTATAGGTGAGACGTGGAATTCAAAGCCAACACCTCTGCTGCCTGCTTACCCCAGAATCTGAGAATAGATATTGAACATGGCGAGATCTGCGGCGCCCAATAGGCAGAAATACCGCCATCGATAGCTCTTCTTGCCATGCCTCGAATGGGCATCACGTGACTAACGACCGCTACAGTCTTTCCTTGATTTGCCTCAACAATTTCAAACAGCCCAGCCATTACTCGTTCATCAAAGTCTTTTAATGATTCCCCGTTTGGTGGCGCAACATGCCAAGAGCCCTGCCAAGCAGAAAATTCTTCTGGCCATTTTTGCCGTACCTCATCGTTGGTGTGGCCGTCCCAGTCTCCAAATGAAATCTCGGCAATGTTCTCATTTGTGCTCACGCTAAGCCCAAGCTCATTTGAAATGATGTTAGCGGTGTCAACGGTGCGCTGAATTGGTGAAGTAACAATTGCTGAAACCGGAGTAAGAAAAGACCACGGGCCAGAATTGCCAATTTGCTTTACCGCAGCGGCAGCCATGCGCGCATCAAGTCGACCCAGATCGGAAAGCTTAGGATCCTCTCCGCCGCGGCCGGAAATACGCTTTGATTCTGTTAAGTGAGTTCTACCGTGCCGAATCAGAACCACGGTTGTTACCGGTTCGGTGACCCCACCGGGTGCGCGCACTGAACTTGGTAGATTCTGATTGAACTCGGCAACCGGAGACCTTAACACTTCACCCACTGAAGAAACCGTTGAATCGGCAACTTCATCCATTGCTTTATTAGCCAAGGCGTCTGCTCTTGAATTTTCCTCACGTGGAATCCACATCCACTTAATTTCGTGACCTCGAGCCATTTGTTGAATCTCACCGGCCAATTGAATCATGTCGGGGTGTTTAATCTTCCAAGTGCCAGACATTTGTTCAATAACTAACTTGGAATCCATGCGAACCAAAAATCTGGCTGACGGGCTAACGCTGATGGCACCTTCAAGCCCCGCTTTAAGAGCTAGGTATTCAGCCACATTATTGGTAGCAACACCAATGAACTTCGCAATCTCAAGAATCACCTCACCGGTATCTGCGTCAATGACTACTGCGCCACTTCCTGCTGGGCCGGGGTTTCCCCTAGAGCCGCCATCGGCTTCAATAATTAGGTTTTGCGGTTTGCTCATCGAATTAAGATTGCCTGACAGTCTGGGCAGGTAGCGATTTCGTCTCGAGGTTGACTTGAAATTTCAACGAGCGCAGTTGCGCCAATGGTCATTCTGCAAGCACCGCATTCTCGACCAAGTAGACGACCTACAGCAACACCACGAGAAGCCTTTTTTAGATACAGCTCAATGAGCTCTTCATCAATTCGCGCTGCCTGTTGATTTCGTTGATTGGATGAAAGATCCAAGCCGGAACGCAACTTCATGATTTCAGCTTCGTTGGCAGCTTCTCTTGAAGCTAGATCTTCATCAATTATTTGTTTATCTAACAGCAGAGTCTTGTAGGCAGCTTCGTTTTGCTCTTTTCTCTCCAAAATTGCTAACTCTAAATCTTCAAGCTCAGACTTGCGCTTTGCAAGTGTATCTAGCTCAGATTGAATACCTTGGGCGTCTTTCGAAGACGAAGTCTGGTTTATGCGTACTTTATCTTTTTCGATTCGCTGTTCAACCAATTTGAGATCTGCCTCGGCGCGAGACAACTCAAGCTCAACAGAGTCTAAAGAATTTCTTGCTTCGATCAATGCTGCAGCGGCATTGCGCTGTTCGGCGCGAAGTGCGCTAAACGCCTCTGCAGCCACCAGAACTTCAAGCGATTTTTTTACTTTCGTTATCTCTAAATCAAGATTTGCCAAAGCAAGCAGTTCAGCTTGTTGGCTCTCTGAAGCTTTCATTTATTGCTCTCTGTTAAATTGAATAGTTCAAAACTACATTGCCTGCGCACTATTGCGTGACAGTAAAGTCCCAAGGATCTGTTCGAATTTCACTAACCACGAATTGCACGTTCGGAAAAATACTTGCTAATTGTGCTGCAGCAACTTCTAGCCAAATCCACTCGCTAGCCCAGTGCGAAACGTCAATCAAAGCCAAGGGGTTTTGATTTAATCCAGAGCGTTCCTTAGCATCTTGAGTTGGGTGGTGACGAAGATCAGAGGTTACATACACATCTGCCTGAGCTTCAAATGCGTTGCCGATAAAAGAATCACCCGCCCCGCCGCACAGTGCAACGCGTTGAACGATCTGCTCATAATTGCCAGATACACGAACGCCGGAAGCTGTTGAAGGCAGGATTTTTGCAAGTGACCTTGCAAAATCTCCCAATTTTGCTGCCTTAGGCAAGCTTCCCACTCGACCGTGCCCCACATTTTGGCTGCCAGATGGCACAAGAGGCTCAATGTTTTCTAGGCCAAATGCTTGGGCTAAAGCATGAGAAACGCCAGCTTCAACAATGTCTGCATTGGTATGTGCTGCGTAAATAGAAATGTCAGATCTAATAGCTTTGGCTAGCAATGCCCCCTTGGGGTTTGACTCGGAAATTGTTTGCACTGCCCTTAGTAAATAAGGGTGGTGCGCTAGCACCAAATCAAACTCGCCATCTTGAGCTTCCCCTAAAATTTCGCCGGTCACATCCACACTGAGCAAAACTCTAGAGATGCGTTGATTGCCATAGCCAGAAACCAAACCAGGGTTATCCCAAGATTCAGCACCCTCAATCGGCCATAGATTTTCAAATTCAGAAATCAGATGCGAAAGTTCAACTGACATTAATCAGCCAATCCGAAGATGTCTTTAAGATCATCGCGTCTTGATTCAATGGCAAGCACCTCGGCCTCTTGACGCTTAATTCTAGGGATGCCAGAAACCACTGGAATAAGCGAGCCAAATGCAAATGAAATAACAACGCCAAGTGAGGTGACGCGCCAGAAATCCTGATTTACCATTTGATTCGCGAGATAGCCGGTCCAGCCAAAGCCATTTTGATTGCTATAGATCAGACCAAAACCTAGAATTGTGGCCACGACCCAAGCCGAAAGATTTACCCAGTTAGCAGCTTTATAAAAGCCATACCCGCGGCTCAAAGAAATTTCGTGATATGCAATTCGCCTTATCAGAATATCTGAAACAAATATTCCAGACCAAGCTGCAACCGGAACGGCCATAATGATTGCATAATCAGCTATCAAAGCAACGGAATCTGCAAGAAGCAACTCTGCGCCAACGGCTAATGCCAACGCAACCAATCCAAGAAGAGGCTGAGCAAGTACCGGCCGCAACTTTGCTCCAATTGAATGCAAACTCAGGTTTGAGGAGTAGAGATTCATGGCTAAAACACAAACTATCGATGTCACTAGCGAAGCTACAAGTATTTGACCAAGCCAAGGAGTCAAAAGGTTTGAGAATTCTTGAAGCAAGGTAATGGATTCAGTTCCAACTTGAATGGCTGGCTTGCTTGCACCTAGCAACGCCAAACCGTATGCAGCTACAAGTGTGGGAACCACAGCAAGCGCCAAGGCCCCCCAACCAACTACGGAAGCTCCCCGGGCGCCGGTAGATAACTTTCTTGCAAAGTCAGCTCCTGCTGATGTCCAGACCAAACCAAATATTGAAAAAGTCAACACTGCTATTCCAAACACCGGCAACCAACTAGAAGCTGGCTGAGCAAGCAGGCCGGTCAAAGAGAACGAGCCAGCAGTGGTTATAACAAGCGTTAAGACGGCGGCCGAACCTAAAAGCCCGGCCACTTGCTGCGCCCTAAACAAAACTCTGCCACCAAAGATAGCCAGAGTTACAGCGCTAGCTACTACTAACAAGATGACCAAAGTGAGCATGATCGAATTTGTGCTCGAGAAGTGTGTGATTGACTGCACACCAAAATACTGCGAGCCAAACGAAAGCAGCACAGCCAAAATTGCCCCTGACCAGAAAATTCGAATCAAAGTAAGAAGCGACGCCGGAGCGGCATTGGCGAATACACCGAAAGGCGCACGGGAAAGCATCAACGTTGGTAGCCCGCTTCGTTTTCCGGCAAGGGCACCCACGGCAACTACCAATGCCGAGGCAGTTGCCCCAAGAAAAATTGCCAGCACTGCCTGGGAATAGGCAATTTGAGTGGTGCTCACATACCAAGCCAAACCGAGTGGCAATACTGAACCACTTAATCCAAGCCATGCCCAAAATTGTGAAGCAGCTCGGCTGCCTCGAGCTGCCTTGGGTGCTGAATTTGTGGTCACGACTTCAACTGCCGAAACGGAAGCAAACTCAACACCGGGGTCGTCTTCGACAATGCTAATTGGCTGGAATTGTTCTTGAGTTAAAGGCGTTGTCAGCCTCTCGTTTTCAAGTAGTGACTCTTCAATAGCGGTTAGTTCGTCTTCAGCGCCAACAACGGTGTCAGCGGTAAGCAGGCGCTCAAATTCATCAAGGTCATTCTGGTTAGAAACTGCAATACCTTCAGGAACGGGTGCAATCTCAGGTTCTGACGCAGACTCAGGCTCAGGCTCAGGCGCCAGCTCAAATTCAGGCTCAGGCTCAGGCTGCTGAATTGGGTCAGGAATAACTTGAGTTGCATAGATCTGATTTAGTCGCGAAACAGCATCTTCGATTGGTTCAACGCTTTGAGCCACCACAGTTGGCGCATCCAGTGGCGGCAAACCCTGCTGAGCACGATTGGCATTCTCAACAGCCAAAAGCGCTTCAGGGCTGCCAATTCGCTCCATCTCAATTACCCAAGAGGCGAATTCCATTTTTTCGATGTCTCTAAGTTGAGCTTGGGTCTCAAGTAGTTCCATGGCCGCGGTAATGCCGGCTTCATCTGCTTGGGCATTGCCAAGTGCCTCGTGAATCTGCGCATCTGTCATAGAACGGCGAACCGGAGGGGTGAAATTAGTGGAATCCATAACCAAATACTAATGCCGAGCAAGATTTTGACCGCCGCAGCAACTGATTAAACGGCCCAGACAGCCCAGGCAGACAAAGCAAAATCCCCAGTCCTAAGACTGGGGATTCAACTACGTGGGCCCTACCGGGATCGAACCGATGACATCCACGGTGTAAGCGTGGCGCTCTACCAGCTGAGCTAAAGGCCCCTCTTGCGAGGTTTGCAGTGAACTGCAACTCGAAGAGCCTATCCCATTTGAGTGGGTTTACGCCAATTCAGCCTGCTTTTATGCCTGAAGTGATGCCAAAGCACGATCGTATTCGTCAAGGCTGCGAGCCTGCCCAGGCGCGGTGACGAACTTTGCAGCCAAATTACCGTTCACGTCTATCACGAACGTGGCTCGGTTTGCGATTCCCGCTTCTTCAATGAACACCCCGTACTGCTTGGCTACCGCTCCGTGTGGCCAGAAATCGGCCAAAACACTGAATTTATAACCTTCGTGGTCGGCAAATTGCTTCTGTACGAACTTGGAATCCACCGAAATGGCGAGCAATTCAACATTTTCGCTCTCAAATTTGGCAAAGTTATCGCGAATTTCGCAGAGTTCCCCGGTGCAAATTCCCGAAAAAGAGAGTGGATAAAACACCAAGACAACCGGTTTCTTACCCTTGAAATCAGCCAGACTAACGGTCTCGCCATACTGGTTTACCAATTCAAACTGTGGGGCTACGTCACCGATAATTGGGCTCAATTGTTTCTCCTCTGTAAAAAGTTTTGGGTTTGGCTACACCAACCAGCAAACCACACATTTACATCCCTTGGTCAGCGTAAACTTTTAGAGGCTTTACCAAAGCTTTTGAGTTTCCTTTGTCCATCCCCCACGAAAAGGATGTCAGTTGTCAATTAACAACAATGATGCGTACGCGGTCAACACCCCAGACCTTGACCCACAAGAGACTAGCGAATGGCTTGAATCGCTAGATGCTGTGGCTCGTGTTCATGGCCGTGGTCGTGCGCGCGAAATCATGCTGAATCTGCTTCGCCGTTCGCACGAACTTCAGCTGAACGTTCCCATCGTTCCGACAACGGATTACCTAAACACAATTGCCCCAGAGAACGAAGCCGAATTCCCTGGTGATGAAAAAATTGAACGCACCTACCGTGCATGGATGCGCTGGAACGCAGCCATGCTGGTTCACCGAGCTCAGCGACCAGGCGTTGGCGTTGGCGGACACATCTCTACTTTTGCTTCTTCCGCATCCCTTTATGAAGTTGGCTTCAACCATTTCTTCAAGGGCCAAGATCACCCATCAGGTGGCGATCAGATTTTTATCCAAGGCCACGCCTCTCCTGGCCCTTACGCGCGAGCATTTCTTGAAGGCCGCCTAAGCGCTGATCAACTTGATGGTTTCCGTCAAGAGAAATCACATCAGGCCGGCTCTCTGTCTTCATACCCTCACCCTCGATTGATGCCAGATTTCTGGCAGTTCCCAACCGTGTCTATGGGTATTGGGCCAATTAACGCTATTTACCAAGCGCAGTTCAATCGATACCTTGCAGGACGCGGGCTAAAGGACACCGCCGAACAGCACGTTTGGGCGTTTCTTGGCGATGGCGAAATGGACGAGGTTGAGTCTCGCGGTGCCCTGCAGCTTGCCGCAAACGACAACTTAGACAACTTGACCTTTGTTGTGAACTGCAACCTTCAGCGTCTTGATGGTCCAGTTCGCGGTAACGGAAAAATAATTCAGGAGCTTGAGTCATTCTTCCGCGGAGCTGGCTGGAATGTAATCAAGGTTGTTTGGGGTCGAGAGTGGGATTCGCTACTTGCCAATGACACCGATGGTGCGCTAGTTGACTTGATGAACAAGACACCTGATGGCGATTACCAAACCTATAAGACCGAAGATGGTGCATTCGTTCGCGAAAACTTCTTTGGTCGCGACCCTCGCACCGCAAAACTTGTTGAGCACATGAGCGATGAAGAGATTTGGGGCTTGAAGCGCGGAGGTCACGATTACCGAAAGGTTTACGCAGCATACAAAGCAGCTGTGGAGCACAAGGGTCAGCCAACCGTAATTCTTGCAAAGACAATCAAGGGTTTCACACTTGGAAAATCATTTGAAGGTCGCAATGCAACCCACCAAATGAAGAAGCTGACTCTAGATAACCTAAAGGGTTTCCGGGATGAACTTCGTATTCCTATTTCAGATGCGCAGCTAGAAGAGAACCCTTACCAGCCGCCTTACTTCCACCCTGGGCAAGACGCTCCTGAAATTCAGTACATGCACGAACGTCGTCGTGAACTTGGTGGCTACCTGCCAGAGCGTCGCAGCAAGTACGTTGACTTCAAACTGCCAACTGATGATGTTTATAAGTCAGCCAAGGGCGGCTCGGGAACTCAAGAAGTTGCAACCACAATGGCGTTCGTTCGACTTTTCAAAGACCTTCTTCGCTCCCCTGAATTCGGTGAGCGCATAGTTCCAATCATTCCTGATGAGGCACGCACCTTTGGTATGGATGCTTTCTTCCCATCTGCAAAAATTTATAACCCAAACGGTCAGCACTATATCTCTGTAGACCGCGAACTTCTTCTTGCGTACAAGGAAAGTACATCGGGTCAAATTTTGCACACTGGAATCAACGAGGCCGGTTCAATCGCCGGGTTCACCGCTTCGGCCACCAGCTACGCAACTCAAGGCCAACCAACCATTCCGTTCTACGTGTTCTATTCAATGTTTGGTTTCCAGCGAACAGCTGACTCAATCTGGGCAGCGGCAGACCAACTTTCACGTGGTTTCCTAATCGGAGCCACAGCCGGTCGCACAACACTGACCGGTGAAGGCCTTCAGCACGCAGATGGCCACTCTCCACTAATTGCATCAACTAACAACGCGGTAATCAGTTTTGACCCTGCGTTCGGTTACGAAATTGCTCACATTGTTAAGAGTGGTATTGATCGCATGTATGGCGGACAGCACCAAGACCCAAACTGCATTTACTACTTAACCGTTTACAACGAACCTTACGTACAACCTGCTGAACCAGAGGGTGTAGACGCTGAGGGAATCGTGCGCGGAATTCACCAGGTATCACGAAACGAATCAGAGGGGCGCAAGGCTCAGATTCTTGCATCGGGTGTTGCTGTTCCATGGGCCTACGAGGCTCAGCAGCTGTTGCAAAACGACTGGGGAGTTTCGGCGGATATTTGGTCTGTAACTTCATGGAGCGAACTTCGCCGAGACGGACTACTTCGCGATGAAGCAAAGTTCTTGAACCCAAATCACGAAATTCCAGATGCTTACCTGACAGCAAAATTAAAGAATGCCCCTGGGCCGTTCCTTGGCGTTAGCGACTTCATGCACGCGGTTCAAGACCAAATTCGCGCATGGATTCCAGGTGACTACGCAACCCTTGGTGCCGATGGTTTTGGGTTCTCAGATACTCGTGCTGCAGCGCGCCGCTTCTTCAAGATTGACGGACCTTCTATTGCGGTGCGTGTTCTTGAACAATTGGTTGAGCGCGGAGAAATGGACCCTAGCGTTCCTCAGCAGGCAATCGACAGGTACCGCCTTCACGATGTGAACGCAGGAACTTCTGGGTCAACCGGTGGCGAGAACTAAGCAAGCCACTCTCGACTGGCTTAAGTCGATCTCTGGTGACTTAGCAACCACAACGCTAAAGCGCCTCGACGACACATTGCCTTGGTACAGAGAGATGCCTGCCTCGCGCAGATCTTCTGTTGGCCTGGTTGCTCAAGCAGGTATTACATCTTTTGTTTCTTGGTACAAAGATCCAAAGTCTCAGCCTTGGGTGGCCGCTGATGTTTTTGGTGTTGCACCGCGTGAACTTTTGCGATCAATATCTCTGCAAGAAACACTGCAACTAATCCGTGTAGTGGTTCAAGTTGTTGAAGACCGAGTGGTGCAAGAGGATGACTCACTTCGCGAAGCTGTTTTGCTTTACTCTCGAGAAATTGCATTCTCGGCTGCAGATGTCTACGCAAGAGCCGCAGAAGCAAGAGGCCTTTGGGATGCCAGACTCGAAGCCCTAGTGGTTGATTCAATTCTCAGTGGCGAAAATGAAGAAGAGTTAGCTTCACGAATCGCAGCACTTGGATGGCGTGCCGGTGGAGCCGTTTCTGCGCTTATTGGTGTTGCATCGGAACCCGTTGACCAAGATTCAGTTCGCCGAATTGCGCGAAAAAATAGTGCGGATGTGCTGATTGGAATTCATGGAAATCGACTAATCGTTGTCATAGGTCGTATTGAAAACTTTGGAGCCGATAGCGAGACGCCTAGCTTCATGAAAATAGCCGAAGCTTTAGATGGATTTTTTGGTGCTGGGCCAATGGTTCTAGGACCTGAGGTTGCCACGGTTGCCGAAGCTAACCGTTCTGCAAAAGCAGCGCTGGCCGGCTTTGCGGTAGTTAGGGCATGGCCCAAAGCCCCTCGCCCAATAATGGCTGAGGACTTATTGGCCGAGCGTTCACTGGCCGGTGACATGCTTGCCAAGCAAACTTTGGTTGAGAGAATCTACCGCCCACTCAGCGCCAACTCCCCTGAACTACTTGAAACCCTCTCCACCTACCTTGAATCAGGGCGCTCTCTAGAAGCTACCGCCCGAGAACTGTTTGTTCACCCAAACACTGTTCGTTATCGTCTGAAAAGAATTTCTGAAATTATTGGCTGGGATGCAACTGGCTCTCGCGAGGCATTCGTGCTTCAAGTTGCTATGGTTCTTGGCTCAATGAATGAACCCGAAACAAGAAAGCGTAAGTAAAAAATGATCGTAGTTGTTTGCCCAGGTCAAGGTTCGCAGACTCCTGGTTTTCTTAGCCCCTGGCTTGAAATTCCTAGCTTCAAAACTTCTATCGAACTTATGCAGACAGCCTCTGGAATCAATCTCATGGGCCACGGCACAGTAAGCGACGCCGAAACCATTCGCGACACCGCTGTTGCCCAACCCCTTATTGTGGCTGCCGGAGTAGCAACCTTGAGTGCATTGCTTGAAGGTAAGACAGCTGCCGAGGCTGGCATCGCTGGTGTGTCGGGTCACTCGGTTGGTGAGGTCACCGCTGCCGTTGCTTCTGGCGTCTTTAGTGTAGAAACCGGCATCAAGTTTGTGAACCAACGTGGCCAGGCAATGGCCAAGGCCGCTGCGCTTGAGCCAACATCAATGGCTGCGATATTAGGCGGAGATCAAGCCGAGGTTGAGGCAAAACTTGCCGTGTTAGAACTTGAACCGGCGAATTACAACGGCTCGGGCCAAATTGTTGCAGCCGGTGCAGTAGCTGCCATCAACGCTCTTCAGGCAAATCCTTTGGCCGGAACAAGAGTGATACCACTTCAGGTGGCTGGAGCTTTTCACACTCGATTCATGAAGCCAGCGGTTGAGGCTCTACGTCACTATTCACAGACTATTGAAATAAACGACCCAACTGTAAAGCTTTGGAGCAACAACGGCGGCCGTCAAGTTAGATCGGGCTCTGAGTTTGTTGAACTACTGGTAAATCAAGTTTCGTCTCCTGTCCGCTGGGATCTATGCATGGCGGCCATGGTTGAGGCCGGTGTAACGGCGTTGATTGAACTGGCTCCGGCTGGAACTTTGGCTGGACTGGCCAAACGTGGAATGCCCGGAATAGAAACCGTTGCTGTAAAGACCCCAGAAAATCTTGAGGCGGCTTTGTCACTTATTAACAACCACCGATAGAAATTCGACGGTAAATTTAGAAGGAATCGCAAGAGAGGCAAGATGTCGCAACCCACACTCAACCAATACGAGACTGTCAAATATTCTCGTATTTACTCTCTTGGCGCCGCCCGCGGAGACCTAACTGTAACCAACGACGATATCGCGGGTCCAATTGACTCAAGCGACGAATGGATTCGTCAGCGCACCGGAATAATCACTCGTAAGCGCGCCAGCAAAAACTTGAGTCTTATGGACATGGCTGTAAGCGCATCAAACGAGGCCATTAAAAAGGCCGGCATCCAGCCTTCTGAAATTGGTGCGGTTATTTTTTCAACCATCACGCACCCGTTTCAAACGCCATCAGCTGCCACTTTGCTTGCAGACAAGATTGGAGCAAATCCTGCTCCTGCCTATGACATCTCAGCTGCCTGTGCGGGCTATTGCTATGGAATCGCTCAAGCCGATGCTTTAGTCAGATCTGGCGTGGCAAAATTCGTTCTGGTTGTTGGCGGCGAGAAGCTTTCTGACTTTATCGATCCAACAGACCGCACCATCTCTTTCTTGCTTGGTGACGGAGCCGGAGCAGCTATTGTTGGCCCTTCAGATACTCCTGGCATCAGCCCTTCAGTTTGGGGTTCAGATGGTTCACACTGGGACGCCGTTGGTATGAACGCCTCACTTCTAGAATTTCGCGATGGAGAGCACAGCTGGCCAACCCTTCGCCAAGAAGGCCTAACCGTATTTAAATGGGCGGTTTGGGAGATGGTAAAGGTTGCCCGTCAAGCTCTTGAGGTAGCAGGCGTAAAGGCCCAGGACCTGGCGGCTATCGTCACACACCAGGCAAACATCAGAATTATCGATGAACTAGCTAAACAACTTGAAGTGCCAGAAAACGTGGTTGTAGCCAGAGACATTGTCTACACCGGAAACACGTCGGCAGCCTCTATTCCACTTGCCATGCATGCCCTACTTGAGTCTGGTGAGGTCAAATCAGGCGGTCTAGCCCTTGAAATAGGCTTTGGAGCCGGCCTCGCCTTCGGCGCTCAAGTAGTAGTCCTACCGTAAACTTAACCTCGGTCAAATAACCCCTAAAGGAGAAACCCAATGGCACTTTCACAGAGCGAAGTACTTGCAGGCCTAGCAGAGATCGTCAACGACGAGACCGGCATTGCAGCAGACGCAGTTCAGCTAGACAAGTCATTCACTGACGACCTAGACATTGACTCAATCTCAATGATGACAATCGTTGTAAACGCAGAAGACAAGTTCGGCGTAAAGATTCCAGATGAAGAAGTAAAGAACCTAATTACCGTAGGTGACGCCGTTAACTTCATCACCAACGCTCAGTAATTAAGGTTTACCAAATTGACTCAGAAAATCGTTGTTACCGGTGTGGGCGCTACTACCCCACTCGGTGGTGACGCACGCTCTACCTGGAAGGCCTTACTAGCCGGAGAGTCGGGTATCTCGACTATCAACGCTGAATGGGTTGCCAAATACGAGCTTCCGGTCACCTTTGC
>JBDLUH010000010.1:0-25837 GCA_039805425.1 Actinomycetota bacterium | reverse complement strand
TTGGGGCGCAGCCTTGGTCCTGTTGGCTGTTGTTGGAATCCTCTTCGGTCTAGCTCGCATCATGGGTCGCACTAAAAATTCATCACCTAAGAAAATCAAGAAGGCAAAGAATGTCTAAAGTTCAAGATGCTGCATCAAGTCTGAGCACTGAAAATGTGAGTGTTTGGTTTGGCGAACGCCAAGTATTGCAAGATGTGAGCCTTACCTTTCCGGCCAACAAGGTGACAGCCTTAATTGGCCCTTCAGGTTGCGGCAAATCAACTTTCCTGCGCACCTTAAACCGCATGCACGAGCTGATTCCATCTGCAGGGCTTGCGGGTTCTGTATTGCTTGATGGTCAAGACATCTATGATCCAAAAATGAACGCGGTAGACGTGCGTATCAAAATCGGCATGGTGTTTCAGAAGCCAAACCCGTTTCCAACCATGTCGATTCGCGAGAACGTTATCAGCGGGCTAAAGCTATCCGGCCGTAAAAATAATAATCTAGACGAGCTGGTTGAAACTTCCCTGCGTCGCGCATCTATATGGAACGAAGTAAAAGATCGTCTAAACGATCAGGCGCTTTCACTTTCTGGCGGCCAGCAGCAGCGCTTGTGTATTGCGCGTTCACTAGCTATGGATCCACGCGTTCTCTTGATGGATGAACCATGTTCAGCCCTTGACCCGGGCTCAACTCGCAGAATCGAAGAGACCATTCAAGAGCTTTCCGATTCAATGACGATTGTTATCGTGACTCACAACATGCAGCAAGCACAGCGTGTTTCAGATCAAACGGCATTTTTCTTGGCTGACGACAATGTGCCAGGGGGAGTCGTTGAGTTTGGTGAGACTGACCAAGTCTTTAATCAGCCGATTGACACGCGCACCAATGACTATGTAAATGGCCACTTCGGTTAATTTCAACACCAATTGTTTACTTTAAGTTTTCAAGTAATCAACCACGAATACAGCAGTCGTTATCTGGAACGTTCTTTGATTATCACGTCAAACAAAGACAACTAACTAGGAGAAAAATGAACAACAAGTTCTTCGCCAAGGCAGCTGCAGTAGTTGCAGTACTTGGCCTAACCGCAACCGCAACCCCAGCATTCGCAGCTGATGCAATTGCGGGTAAGGGCTCATCTTTCGCGAACGGTGCTCTTCAGTACTGCTTGTCACACTATGACCCAGCCTCGAACGACACAGTAACTTACACTTCAACTGGCTCTGGCACTGGCCGCAGCGAATTCACTAAGGGCACTGTTGACTGGGCTGCTACAGACGGCACTTACGGTTCAACCGAATCAAAGCCTTCATCATTCGTGACCGTTCCACTACTAGGTGGACCAGTTGTATTTGCATACAACAAGAGCTCGGGTTTGCCTGCAAACCTAAAGCTTGATGCTGCGGCTGTATCTGGAATTCTTAAGGGAACCATCAAGAAGTGGGATGACAAGGCAATTGCTAAGTTGAACCCTGGCAAAAAGCTTCCTGCCAAGAGCATCCTTACTTTCTACCGTGATGCTTCAGGCACCACAGAGAACCTAACCAACTACTTGGCTCAGAATGTGCCAACCGCTGGTTGGACCAAGAGCAAGGACCTTGGTGCTCAGATCAAGACCACAAATACCACTGCCACTGTGAAGGCTACTTCTTCGGTTCTAGCTGACAAAGTTCAAGACACAAAGTACGCGTTTGGTTACTTTGACCTATCAGACGCAGTGTCTGCAAAGGTTGCATACGCGGCCCTAAAGAACGCTAATGGTGAGTTTGTTTCACCGTCAGCTGCTGCCGGAGCCAAGTTCCTAGCTGGTCAGTCAACCGTGGTTGACTCAGCAAACGCTGCTACCGATGGCACACTAACCATTGATTTCACCAAGAAGGTCAAGGGTGGTTACCAGTTGACTATCGTGACTTACGGCCTAGCACCAAAGGGCGGAACATCTACCAAATCTGCAGCAGTTGAGGGTTGGTTCAAGTATGTGGTTTCAAGCTGTATCCCAACTAAGGGTGCAAGCTTGGGTTACGTTGCTCTGCCAACCAAGTTGAAGAACTCAGCTTTGGCTCAGATCGCAACTATCAGCACTAAGTAGCAATCTCTGAGGGGCGTGGCTGTTGGGAAACCAGCAGCCACGCTTTTTCCAGTACATAACGAACAAAGATGGGTCATGAGAAAAAGTAAAGTTACAAGAAACTTCATCGCAATTACTACCGCGATGATTTTGTCGTTTAACCTAACTGCTTGCGATCCACCGATGCCGCCTGAAGTTGCGGCCCAGATTTTGGAACAGAGTTACACCTGTGAACAGGGGCTTGTTTCTGCAAGTTTCCCCGCCGAAATGAGTGACCCAGCATTGCAGTGGATTGACTCACTACAGTACTCATGCGTAGACCCATTGCCAGCCATGAGTTTGGCGCAAGCCGAATCAGGCACCGCTTCAGATTTAGTAATTTCAAGTTATCCCGTTGATGCAAAAGTCTGCCCAGTAAATTTCTCAATTCCTTTTGCTATTGAGGCAGCGGCGGTTGCGTTTCAGCTTTCCGATTCAAGTTCTCTGCAGTTGACCCCAAAGAATTTGGCCGCAGTTCTTAACGGTGAAATTACGAATTGGAACGACCCGCTTATTGCAGAAGACAATCCGGGCACAGAATTTCCAGATCTTGCTATCAAGGTCAGAAATGTGGCAGATGAACTTGCACTTTCTTCTCTAACCAATTGGATGGCTTCTCTCAAGCAAGACATTTCAGTAGCTGGCATAACTGCTCAAAAGGATTTTGTTCTTGAATCTATGGAAGAAGGCGAAATCGTAATTGCTCCTAACAGCCAGGTGCTAAATCTTGGTCTTTACTCTGTTGCTCTTATAACTGACATTGACAAAGAAACCGGTGAGCAGAAACTCGCTGCCGCCGACAATCTTGGGGTGGCTTCTGCAGCTTCTCAGCTGGTGCCTTCCAAAAAGGGCTCTCGAGTAGATGTGAAGCTTGATTCATCAATCGAACCAAAGGCGCAAGAAGGTCTAAACGAAGCAGCGCAGCCGTATCAAGCGATTTACCCTGTATTCCTAAACTCCTGCGCAGAAGACACTCTGTTGAAGCACGCGGTGGCGCTGTTCTTACTGCGACTTGATAGCCAAGGAGTTTTGGCAGCTTCAAATTACAACCCGCTTTCGGAGCGAGTTAGATTTGAATCTCTTGACGTGGCCCGAACCGGCCTGCCTCAGCCTGCAGAGCTTCCTGCAGAGTAAGGCAAGTTCAGCCTTGTTAGGCTGGTGGCATGTCATCCAAGCCAAAGACTCTCGGTATTGGCCGCTTGCTAATCGCGGTTTATGCAGTTTTTGCAGTTTCTGCTTCGGCCAGAGCGCTATACCAACTTCTGCGTGAGTTCGACGAAGCTCCACTTGCATACAGTCTTTCGGCCTTATCGGCTGTTGTATATATTTTTGCAACTGTAGCTTTGGCAAAACCAAACCTTAGAGTCCTCGCTCAAGCAACAATCATTTTTGAGCTAGTGGGCGTGATCAGTGTTGGGGCTTTGAGTTTTGTTCAACCGGATCTTTTCGCTCATCCTTCGGTTTGGTCAAAATTTGGTCAAGGCTACGGCTTTGTTCCGCTATTGCTTCCAATCTTGGGTCTCGTATGGCTGGGTAAAAGGAAGTAATGCAATCAATAAGTTCACTAAACCAGGTTGTTGGAGGATTCACTGCCAGCGCAGTGACCGTCGGCAAATTTGACGGCATACACAAGGGGCACCAGAAGCTCATTGGTGCTCTAAAGTCGGCTGCAGATGAGCACGCTATTCAATCGGTGGTTGTAACTTTCGATAGGCACCCTGATGCTTTGCTAAATCCACGGCAATGCAAGTTGCCTTTGATTGGTCCAACTCAAAAAACCGCATTGATTGAAGAAACCGGAATTGACGTACTTTTAACTCTTACTTTCGATGATGCGTTAGCAAAACTTTCACCGCAGGAATTTGTTCAGCAGATACTGGTAGAAGGCCTAAAAGCAAAGATCGTCTTAGTTGGTGAAGACTTTAAGTTTGGGCACAAAGGCAGTGGTGATGTTCAGACCCTTAAAGATTTGGGTCAGCAACTTGGCTTTGAAGTAAGGGTAATCACCAGTGCTGAAATAAATGGAGAGAAAATTTCTACCAGCAAAATTCGCGAGGCGCTTGACATGGGTCAAGTGGTTAAGGCGGCTGAAATGCTAGGCCACATCCACACCAGCAGGGGCATTATCGAGCACGGCTTGAAGATTGGTAGAAGCATCGGGTTTCCAACTGCCAACATGGCTAGAGACTGCGAGGGCTACCTTCCACTTGATGGGGTTTATGCAGGTTGGTTGGTGGTTGACGGTCAGCGTTATCCAGCGGCACATTCGGTTGGAATTAATGAAACTTTTCAGGCGGTGCCGCGCTTAGTTGAATCTCACGTGCTAGATCGAAACGACATTGATCTGTACGACAAAGTTGTCACCTTAGAGTTCATCGACTTTATCCGCCCTGCAGCCAAATTCAATGGTGTTGAAGACTTGGTCGAAGAAATCAATCATGATCTAGAAAAAGTTCGCCGAATTCTTGGGCTTTGAACTAAATCTTTCACAGGTAATACTCAGACCTTTTGGGGTGTTCGCTCAAACTGCAGTGCCACTGTAAAGGTATGGAAAACAACGACAGCCCCTACGTTTACGAGAAGCCACTTCGCGTAAAGGGCTCAAGAGTCACAAAAAGCATTGCAGCATTAGGCCTAGTGGCTGTGGGTACCTTGGTAGGCGGAAACGCATTTGCCAATTCTCAAATCTCGCATTCTGTTAGCCCGCAAACACAAGATGACCAAGCAAGCTCGGCGGATTCACCGGTGATTGTGAACGCCTCTGGCAGTATCTTTGCCTCTACCGATGAGGCCAGCGCCTCATCCTTGTATGAACAAAGTGCCCCAATTGTTACCGTGCCCCTTGAGCAAGCTGTTCCGAAAAAGAACTCCGCATCGATTGAGCTTCCTCAAATAATCACAGATTCTTATGGAAATACGTCCAGTGCAACTCCATCTGCTGGCGGTGGCCAAACCGGTTCGAACACAAGCTCTTATAAGAGTTACGCAGATTCTGAAGATGACCGTGATGATCACGATTACGAAGATGATGAACACGACAGGGATGACAATGATGACAATGATGAAAACGATGACGATTAGGAATCAAAATGGCTAAAAAAGAAAATCTAGAAAACGAAACATATTTGGTCGAAGAGCCAAAGCAGTCACGCTTTAGCGGCTGGAAAAGCGGCCGAGCAGCAAAAATTACTGCAGTCTCTATTGGTTCGGCACTGGCGATTGGCGCTGCATTTACCGGCGGTGTAGTAGCCGCAAAAACTGTGCTTCCGCACCAAGACGGCCCTGGCTATGCAGAAGAATTTGATCGCGATGCAAACCACGGCAATCCTCTTATCGGACAGCGCCCTCCAAAACCAGGCCATGATGACCGCGATCGTGGTCGTGATGGCGAAAATCGTGATGGCGAACAGGGTGGTCAGTTCCAATTAGACCCAAACCAAACTTCAGCTCCAACTCCGGCTACTACTACCCCCTAGCTAGTGGCCTGCAGCCCCAACCGTTCTCTCCCTAGTCGGTTGGGGCTTTTGCATGTCTAAACTAAAAACATGGATAACCAGAAGATGAGTTTTGCCGCCGCTATCGGTGTGTGCTTCAAGAAGTACCTTGTTTTTAGAGGGGTGGCAGCTCGCCGCGAGTACTGGTATTTCGTGCTGTTCACTTTGCTCGTCAGTCTGGTGTTAGGTGTAGTTGATCAAATTCTTTTTCCGGCACCAACCGTTGCGGCAGACGCATTGGCCGCTGCGCTAGAGGCCGACCCAGCCAACCTAAACCTAGACCTGCTAAATGCCGCCCTTCTTGAAAGTTTTCAAGCCACGCCAATTAGCAATTTTGCTGGCCTCGTCTACGGGTTGCCGCTTTTTGCCGCCCAGGTGCGCCGCATGCGCGATGCCGGTTTTGGCGCGTGGTGGCTACTGCTTAGTTGGGTACCGTTTTTCACCTTTGTTGTGACCTTGCTACCCACCAAGTCAAAGGCCTCACCTAGCGCCACAGTCTAAATTCGGCTAGACTCTTGAGGTTGCCGTGTATCGGCCGCGGATAAAGAGAGCCAAAACACTCCGTTTTGAGCGCCGCGCAGTTAGTTCTTGAAAGGGACCAAATGGCATTAGATGCAGCAGTAAAGACAGCAATTATCAACGAGTATGCAACCAAGCCAGGCGACACCGGTTCTCCTGAGGTTCAGATCGCAGTTCTGACCCAGCGCATCAAGGACCTAACCGAGCACCTAAAAGAGCACAAGCACGACCACCACTCACGTCGTGGACTGTTGATCCTTGTTGGTCAGCGTCGTCGTCTACTTGGCTACCTACAGGGCGTAGACATCAACCGCTACCGTGCTCTAATCGAGCGCCTAGGGCTGCGTCGTTAATTTCGGCTTCGCCAAAACGCCGCTAATTTGAACTTCGGAAGACCTCGCTTCGGCGAGGTTTTTCTTTATCTATGGCTCTTTTAGGGCCTGCCTGATACCCTAAAGAGGTACCAAGACGGCAGGTTTGCTGGTCTTCGGTTGTAGACCTTGATCCGATTCACTCAGAGATTCAAGTTTTATTACTGCAGACCAGGGCATCCCTCAAAAAAATCACGGGCAATTTCTTGCCGTCTTTGTTCGCGCACAATTTTTGTGCAATGAGGATAAAAGAGGAGGGACCATGGAAGGTCCAGAAATCAAAGCAACAGAAGCCGTTATCGATAACGGTAAGTACGGGAAGCGTGTTATTCGCTTCGAAACCGGTCGACTAGCTCAGCAGGCACAGGGTGCAGCTGCGGTTTACATCGACGAAGAAACAATGCTGTTCTCGGCTACCACTGCAAGCAAGCAGCCAAAAGATCAGTTCGACTTCTTCCCACTAACTATTGACGTTGAAGAGCGCATGTATGCAGCTGGACGTATTCCAGGAAGCTTCTTCCGTCGCGAAGGTCGCCCATCAACCGAGGCAATTCTTGCTTGTCGTTTGATTGACCGTCCACTACGTCCATCATTCGTTGATGGTCTACGAAACGAGATTCAGGTTGTAGTTACCGTTTGGGCGATTGAGCCTGACGAAATGTACGACGTAGTTGCAATCAACGCGGCTTCAATGTCTACTCAGCTCGCAGGTCTGCCATTCTCTGGTCCTATCGGTGGAGTGCGAGTTGCACTTATCGATGGTCAGTGGGTTGGTTTCCCTAAGCACTCACAGCTTGAGCGCGCAGTATTCAACATGGTTGTTGCTGGTCGCGTAGTTGTTGAGAACGGCGTAGAAGACGTTGCCATCATGATGGTTGAAGCAGAAGCTTCAGAAAACTCAATGGATCTAATTGCTGCAGGTGCTAAGGCTCCTTCAGAAGAAGTTGTTTCAGAGGGTCTTGAGGCTGCAAAGCCTTTCATCAAGGCACTCGTAAAGGCACAGGCTGATCTAGCTGCTGTTGCTGCAAAGCCAACCGCTGACTACCCAACCTTCTTGCCATACACCGATGAAGTTTTCGCTGCTGTTGAAGCTTCAGCTGGTGCAGAGCTTGCAAAGGTTTACCAGATTGCTGACAAGGTAGAGCGCCAGAATGCAGACGATGTATTGAAGGCTGCAACAAAAGAGAAGATGGAAGCTGCGCTTTCAGAAGAGCAGATGGCTCAGTTCTCGGCTGCATACAAATCAGTAACCAAGAAGATCATGCGTACCCGCGTATTGAAGGAAAGCATCCGTATCGATGGCCGCGGTCTTCGCGACATTCGTACTCTTGATGCAGAGGTTGCAGTTATTCCTCGCGTACACGGTTCAGCAATCTTCCAGCGCGGAGAGACCCAGATTCTTGGTATCACCACCTTGAACATGTTGAAGATGGAACAGCAGATTGACTCACTGAGCCCAGTGACTTCAAAGCGCTACATGCACAACTACAACTTCCCGCCTTACTCAACTGGTGAAGTTGGTCGCGTTGGTACTCCAAAGCGTCGCGAGATTGGTCACGGTGCTCTTGCTGAGCGCGCGTTGGTTCCAGTTCTGCCAAAGCGTGAGGACTTCCCTTACGCAATCCGTCAGGTATCTGAGGCACTTGGTTCAAACGGTTCAACCTCTATGGGTTCTGTTTGTGCTTCGACTCTTGCGCTACTAAACGCTGGTGTGCCTCTGCGCGCGCCGGTTGCCGGTATCGCTATGGGTCTAATCTCAGACACCGTTGATGGCAAGGTTCAGTACGCAGCAATCACCGATATCCTTGGCGCAGAAGATGCACTTGGTGACATGGACTTCAAGGTTGCCGGTACTCGTGATTTCATCACCGCAATCCAGCTAGACACCAAGCTTGACGGTATTCCTGCATCAGTTCTTGCAGGCGCACTAACTCAGGCAAAGGAAGCACGTCTAACCATTCTTGATGTAATGGCGCAGGCAATTTCTGAGCCAGACGAGATGGCGCCAACTGCTCCACGCGTGATTGCTGTGAAGATTCCAGTTGACAAGATCGGTGAGGTTATTGGCCCTAAGGGCAAGATGATCAACCAGATCCAAGAAGATACTGGCGCTGACATCTCAATCGAGGACGACGGAACTGTTTACATTGGTGCAACCGATGGCCCTTCAGCAGAAGCTGCAAAGGCTGCGGTTAACGCAATTGCAAACCCTCACGTCCCTGAGATTGGCGAGCGTTTCCTTGGAACAGTTGTGAAGCTTGCTACCTTTGGTGCTTTCGTTTCACTAGTTCCTGGAAAAGATGGTCTACTGCACATCTCTGAGCTAAAGAAGATGGCTGGCAAGCGCGTTGAGAACGTTGAAGACGTTCTTGAGGTTGGCCAGAAGCTTCAGGTTGAAATCACCAAGATCGATGACCGCGGAAAGCTTTCACTAGCTCCGGTTGTTGAAGGTGATGCAGCAGCATCTGACGAAGAGTAATTAAAGAGAGAGTTCTGGTTTAGCAATGAGTGAAATTTTATTTCCGCTAGATCAGAACGACCTTTCGTTCACCGCTTCGGGGGGTAGTTCGGTTCGCCGTTCTATCCTCCCAAGCGGTGTTCGTGTTTTAACAGAACACATGCCTGGCGCCCAAAGCGTAGCTATTTCATTTTCTGTTGCAGTTGGCTCTCGCGATGAGACCGATGGTCACCACGGCTCAACTCACTTCTTGGAGCACTTGTTATTCAAGGGAACAAAGAAGCGCAGCGCGCTAGAAATTGCTGTTGCCTTTGACTCGGTTGGTGGCTCTTCTAATGCGTCCACTGGAAAAGAACACACCAGCTACTACGCACGAGTTCAAGATTCGGCCCTACCGCTTGCGGTAGATGTCATTGGTGACATGCTCACCTCGTCTTTGATTGATTCAAAAGAATTTGAGAATGAACGCACTGTAATTCTTGAAGAGCTAGCCATGAATGACGATGATCCTCAAGACGTAGCCCACGAAGCTTTTGCCGAGGCGGTGCTTGGTGATCACGCTCTAGGGCGCCCTATTGGTGGAACCAACGAGACCATAACAGCAGTAACACGTGATGCGGTTTGGAGTCACTACCAGGCAAATTACCGCCCCCAAGATTTAGTTATTGCGGCTGCCGGCGGGGTAGAGCACTCAAACCTTATTGAACTGGTTGAAAAATCGCTTTTAGAAGCCGGTTGGGATCTAAATGCCAAGGCACAGCCGGTAGAGAGGCGTTTATTGCATCCGGCCAAGATTACTCGCGGAACAGAGTTGAAGGTAATTAAGCGCCCTATTGCTCAAGCAAATGTTTTGATTGGCCTGCAGGGCTTGGTGGCCGATGATGAGCGCCGCTACGCCATGGGTATTTTGAACACCGTTCTGGGCGGCGGCATGAGTTCAAGAATGTTCCAAGAGATCCGAGAGAAGCGCGGGCTGGCTTATTCGGTTTACTCTTTCAATCAGGGTTATTCCGATGCCGCCTACTTTGGTCTTTACGCAGGTTGCTCACCGGCAAAGACTGCCGAGGTTACTCGCCTGATGGTTTCCGAGTTTGAGAAAATTGCAACCGATGGCATTCGAGAAGATGAGCTGGAGCTTGCCAAGGGAAATATCTCAGGCAGCCTTGCCCTTAAATATGAGAGCACTATGGCACGCATGAACCGCCTAATCAGTGCCGAAATCGTCAATGGAGAATTCTTTGACCTCGATGATTCGCTTCGTCACGTGCACGCGGTGACTTTGGCCGACATTCAGTCTCTGGCTCAAGATCTGGTAAGTCGCGAGCGCTCAATTGTTGCGGTTGGCGATGTTGAAGAAGCAACCTTCTCCGAGTTTCTCTAAACCATCAAACTAGGATTAGAAGCATGTCAATCAAAGTAGCTGTAATAGGCGCCACTGGCCGCATGGGCAAACTTGCCATTGAGTTAATTGATG
This sequence comes from Actinomycetota bacterium, assembly GCA_039805425.1. GTDB lineage: Bacteria > Actinomycetota > Actinomycetes > Actinomycetales > Microbacteriaceae > Rhodoluna. The sequence goes on along the minus strand of JBDLUH010000010.1, from coordinate 15,429 downwards.
CCGCACAAGATTTACACCTTCACGCAGCGCTTGACTCCAAGAGCCAGCTAAATGAGGCTTTGGGGGCCGACGTAATCTTTGAAGTGACCAAGCTTGAGGTCAGTGAGAAGGCAGTAGATTTTGCAATTGCCAACGGGCTAAAGATTGTGGTTGGCACAAGTGGGTGGTCAGCGCCCAAGCTTGCAGAGCTAGACAAGAAAGCTTCAACAAACCCAAAGAGCGCTGTTCTTGTAATTCCAAATTTTTCAATTGGCTCAATGTTGGCGAGCTCGTTTGCTGCACAGGCCGGAAAGTATTTTGATTCAATCGAAATCGTTGAGGCTCACCACGCCGGCAAAATTGATTCGCCTTCTGGCACGGCTGTTCGCACCGCCGAAATGATTTCAGAAGCACGCAGGGGAATGACTGCACCACTAATTCCTGGAGTGGGCCAAGAAGCCCGCGGCCAGGCTGTTGCAGGGGTACCAATCCACAGCTTGAGGCTTGCGGGTGTTTCAGCAAAACAAGACATTATTTTTGGTGGCGAAAGCGAAGTGCTAACTATCAGCCACGAAGTATCTTCAATTCGCTCCTATGTTCACGGCATTTTATTGAGTGTTCGCACCGCGGTAAAGACAACTGGTTTAGTGGTTGGTTTGCAGGCTGTTGTTGAAGCTAACACTAAGAACTAGGTAGAGCGTGTCACGCGTTAAATTTGGTGCGCTAATCATGACCGCCTTGCTACTGCTCTACGTTGCACTGCTTGCCAACACCGGCGTTTCACTTATTTTGACCGGAATATTCGTAGGGCAGGTAATGGGGGTGCTGATTCTTGCTTTTCCAGTTCTTGCACTTTGGGCAACTTTTGTTGAACTGCGCTTTGGTTTGGCTGCCGAGAAACTAGTTTCAAAAGTTGAGTCAGAAGGCACCTGGCCTGACCTTGGAATAGAAACGCGACCTAGTGGACGTGCCGTTCGCTCTTCAGCAGATTCCGCATTTGCAAGGTGGAGTACCGCTGCCGAAAACTCGAATGACTTTCATGACTGGTTTAATCTAAGTCTTGCTTACGATGCCTGCGGTGATCGCCGACGCGCTAGAGGCGCAATGCGACGAGCTATTGCGCTTGCAACAAACAAACTTTAAAAATTAGTGCTTCTTAATAAGCCCAATGCGCTGCAGTCCAACATAAATTTGGCAACCCAAACAAAACGCAAATGCTGCATTTAGGAATGCTGCTATAAACGCTGCTCCCGCTGCAAATACTAATGCTCCACTAGCTCCCGCTACATACAGCACAACTCCGGTGCCAGCAACCAGTAAACCAACCAACTGAGCAAACTTAGGTGGGCGAGGGTCTTCTAGTTCTTTTGGTGCAGCCAGGCGAGGTCGCACCAATTTCTTAAAGATAAAACCGTACGGGTGCTTTGAATTTCCAAAGAAGGCTCCAATAGCAAATGATCCGGTAACTACAAGAAGTACCCCGAATGCTGCACCTAAGGTGGTCGGGTCAAGTGCAAGGAACACGGTGATCAAAAGTAAAACAGAAGTGATAGCTGCGCCAAATCTTGGGCCGCGTGGGTCAATTCCTGCAGGTGTTTGTTTTGTTCCATCGCTCATTAGATTACGAAGCTCCCTATTTCATCTTGGATTGTCTGTTGTTTTACGGCCCCACCAATTCTTGAAGTAACTTTGCCGTTGGCATCTAGAACCAATGTGGTTGGGGTCTGAAGAATGTTGAATTTATTTGCCAGGTCAATTCGATTAGTTATGTCCACTTCAATGTGAAGAATCTCTGGGTGAACCTGCTCTAGCTCGCTGTAAAGTCGTGCCGTTTGGCGGCAGGCTGCGCAAAATTCACTTGAGAACTGTAAGAAGGTCACTTTTTTGCCAAAGCTAACCACGGGTTTGCCGTCTTTGACTGCAGCAAGTTCGGCAAGATTTATCTGTTCGCCACCGCTCACGCGTTTGGCTTTCCCTGTTCGTGCCCGCCAAATTAGCCCTGCTGCAATGGCTACAGCCAGCAGGCCAAAGACTAGCGCGAGGCGGATTTCTAAGGGCATGCAATAAGGCTAAGCCCATGACTTGGCCTTTAATAAAGCGTTACCCAGTATTACGAGGCTCGGGCAAGAGGTCTGCGTTCTAGCCGATGTGCCCAAACGACTAGGCTGTAGGGGTGTCAGACATCATTTTTCGAAGCGACGTAACCGTTGAATTAGTCCGTTCAAGCGCATCAGACTCAGACGTCTTGTTTGCGGCTCGAGTATCGACCCAGGGCGAGCAGACTCTTGAATCTGCGGCTGCCCACACCGATGCAGCCGAAGATGAGAAGCGCAATAAGGGCTTGATTAACTACCTAATGCGTGACCGTCACGGTTCACCATTCGAGCACAACTCAATGACTTTCTATGTGCAGGCACCAATCTTTGTATTCCGCGAGTTCATGCGTCACCGCATCGCCAGCTACAACGAAGAGTCAGGTCGCTATAAGGAGCTAAGCCCTGTCTTTTATGTTCCTGCCTCCGACCGTAACTTGGTGCAAGTTGGTAAGACAGGCCACTACGAATTCTTGCCTGGCTCTGCAGAGCAGATTGCTTTGGTTGAGCAGGAATCACGTACAACCTCTCAGCAGGCATACGAATCTTATAAGCGCATGCTAGAAGCCGGTGTTGCACGTGAAGTTGCACGTATTGTGCTTCCGCTAAACATTTACTCAAGCATGTACGTGACCATGAACTCTCGTGCCCTGATGAACTTCTTGAGTCTTCGCACCCAGCGTGAAGGCACGCACTTTCCTTCATTCCCACAGCGTGAAATTGAGATGTGTGCTGAAAAGATGGAAGACTTTTGGGCTGAACTCATGCCTTATACCTATGAGGCGTTCAACAAGAATGGCCGTGTAGCTCCATAATCAAGAATTAACAAGAAACCCTCGGTGCTAATCGCCGAGGGTTTCTTTTTGATCAACCGGTGGATACCGTCTGTCGATCTGAGCAAATCTTGTTTTTCTCAAAATCAGCGATAGTGCCAGACCAATAATCACCGCAGAGATTAGATCAATAGCAATTGTTGCCAAGAAGGTGCAAACCAGAACCAGTGCGTCGAGGCGAGTCTCTTTTGCCAACTCAAGCAGCTCGCGAGGTTTTATCATTCTGGCGGTTGTGGCAAGCAGAACTCCTGCAAGTGCAGCTAATGGAATGTGTCCAACCAGCGGAGCAAATATCAAAACAACCAGGGCCAGAATAATAGAGTGGCTGAGCGCAGCAAGTTTTGATTGCGCGTGCGAGCGAACGTTAACTGCTGTTCTAGCTAAAGCTGCAGTTGCCGGAACGCCACCAAAAAACGGCACCACCAAATTGGCTATTCCTTGACCAAAGAGCTCGCGGTTTGAATCATGCTTTTCAACACCGCCGCGCATTTTGTCTGCGACTTTTGCCGATAATAGGCTTTCTAAAGCCGCAAGCGCAGCAACCGCAAATGCCGACGGCATTAGGGCAAGCAGGCTGTCGGTGTTTGTGAACGCTAGGTCAAAGTTTCCGATTCGAGCCGGGAGCTCGCCAATAGTTTCGACCTCGACGCCAAATAGCTTCACTGCTAGAGCAGCAATTAAAACAGCAAATAATGCAAAAGGAACGTTTGACCATCTCTTGGTGCCAAGCAGAATTACTGCGCAGACAATTACTGAAATCATGACCGGTGCTATTTGAAACTGGGAAAGGCCTCGCAGAAATACATCATATGCACCCGCCCAGACTTTTTCGGATTCGCTAGCAGAAACACCAAAAATGAATGGAAACTGCTGCAGCGTAATCACAACTGCAATACCTGCGGTGAAGCCCTCAATTAATGAGGTCGGTAGTCGATGAATGTGCTCACCGATTTTCGCAAAGGCAGCGACAATCAAAATAATCCCGGCCATTAGGCCAACCATCAGCACACCATTTATTCCAAATTGGTGAACGATTGGCACAAGAACCACTGTCATTGCACCGGTTGGCCCTGAAACCTGAAGGCGACTACCACCAAAGATGGCTGCCAAAGCTCCAGCGATGATTGCGGTGGTAATGCCCGCTTCGGCACCCAGACCTGAGGCAATTCCAAATGCCAGGGCAAGGGGCAGGGCCACAATGGCTACAGTGATGCCGGCGACTAGGTCTTTTATCGGTGCACGTTTAGCATCGCGCCAGTCGGCCTTCGTTGGCATCAGGTTCACAGGCTCAGCCTAGTCACCGATAGGCTTAGTTTTATGTCACAGAAGAACCTATTTGGCCAGACCCTGGTTGCACTCGTCACCCCTATGAACGCCGAAGGCGAAGTGGATTGGAATGCAACCGAGAAGCACATAGATTACGTGATCTCAAACGGTGCCGATGGTGTTGTTGTGACTGGAACCACTGGCGAAACTAGCACCCTGACCGACGCCGAAAAAATCAAATTGGTTGAAGTTGGCAAGTCTGTTTCAGGCGGTCGAGCAAAAATAATCACGGGCGGTGGATCTAACGAAACCGCTCACGCGATGCAGCTTTATAAAGCTTCTGAAAAAGCTGGTGCTGACGGTGTGATGATCGTCACCCCTTACTACAACAAGCCAACTCAGGCCGGCGTGCTAACCCACTTCCGTCTAATTGCCGATGCCACTGATTTACCGGTAATCCTGTACGACATTCCTGGTCGTGCCGGTATTGCAATTGCCTACGACACTTTTCACCGTGCTGCTAAGCACCCAAATATCGTTGCAATTAAAGATGCCAAGGGTGACTTGGCTCAAGCTTCACGCATCATGACCGAAACAGGACTCATGTATTTCTCTGGCGACGACGCAAATGTCTTGCCTCACATGTCTATTGGCGCAACCGGTCTTATCGGTGTCACTGCCAACGTAGCTCCAGCTGCATATAGAGAAATGGTTGACGCAGCCAACCGCAATGATTACCACCACGCACTAACAGTGCACAACGCACTAGAGCCACTCCAGCGCTCGCTCATGACTCACGTTCCAGGTACCGTAGCCGCAAAATACGTTTTGCACGGATTGGGTTTGATTAACAGTCCAAGAGTTCGTCTGCCACTTGTTGGTCCAGAAGATTCAGAAGCTGCAAGAATCGAAGCTGATATCGACAAGGTTGGCAAAGTTCCAGGCTTGAGTTTTGAGAACTTCCGCCCAGACCGAAACGCAGCCGCCGGTGGCGCGCTGCCAAAGGTGGCCGGCACGACTCGGTAGCGCTACGCGTTACAAAGAAAGAGAACCCTTTGGTTCAGACCCTGCCTCAACCTGCTCCACTTCGCCCAGGCGTAATGCGCATTATTCCACTTGGTGGAATCGGCGAAATTGGTCGAAACATGACCGTCTTTGAAATTGACGGCAAGATTTTGATTGTTGACGTTGGTGTGCTTTTTCCAGAAGAGCACCAGCCTGGCGTTGACGTAATCTTGCCTGACTTTGGCTACCTAAAAGATCGTCTTGATGATGTTGTGGGCATTGTGCTAACGCACGGCCACGAAGATCACATTGGTGGCGTTCCATACCTTCTGCGCTTGAAGCAAGACATTCCACTGATTGGTTCCGCACTTACGTTGGCGTTCGTTGAGGCAAAGCTCAAAGAGCACCGCATCAATCCTTTTTCAATGGTGGTGGCAGAAGGCCGCAAAGAAACCCTTGCCGGGTTCAACCTTGAGTTCATCGCAGTCAACCACTCGATTCCAGACGCGCTTGCGGTTGTGATTCGAAGTAAGGCCGGTACTATTCTGCACACTGGTGACTTCAAGATGGATCAGTTGCCACTAGATGGACGCTTGACCGACCTTCGTGCGTTCGCACGCGTCGGCGAAGAGGGCCTTGATCTTTTTATGAGCGACTCCACTAATGCCGATGTTCCAGGGTTCACGCCCCTGGAAAAAGAAATTGGTCCAGTAATAGAAAACATAATTTCAAGGTCAAAGAAGCGCGTGATTGTTGCATCGTTCTCAAGCCATGTGCACCGCGTGCAACAAGTTGTGGATGCTGCAAAAGCTAATAAGAGAAAGGTCGCACTAGTTGGCCGATCCATGGTTAGAAATATGCAGATTGCAATCCAAATGGGTTATTTGAACGCCGAAACAGAGGACTTTGTTGACCTAAAGCAGGCAGCAAACATGCCTGATGACCAGGTGGTTTATATGTCAACCGGTTCGCAGGGTGAGCCAATGGCCGTGCTGGCTCGAATGGCCAATCTTGAGCACGACATTCAGATCGGTGAGGGTGACACCGTTATTCTTGCCAGTTCGTTGATTCCTGGAAACGAAAATGCTGTTTATCGAGTGATTGACGGACTTACCAAGTTGGGTGCCAATGTGGTTCACAAGGGAAACGCAAAGGTGCACGTTTCTGGCCACGCGGCTGCGGGCGAACTTCTTTATTGCTACAACATTTTGAAGCCAAAGAATGTGATGCCGGTTCATGGTGAGTATCGTCACCTCATTGCCAACAGAAAACTTGCAGAACAAACCGGAGTACCTCACGAGCGTGTCTTAATTACCGAAGACGGTTGGGTTATTGACCTAGTTGATGGCGTGGCTGAAGTAGTTGGCGCGGTGGAATGTGGCCTTCTCTATGTAGACGGCAAAAATGTTGGAACCATCACCGATGACGACCTCCACGATCGCAGAGTGTTGGCCGAAGAAGGTTTCATCTCAATCTTTGCCGTGATCAATAAAGAAACCGGTCGCATTATCGTTGGCCCAGAGATTAGGGCCAGAGCTTTTGCCGAGGGAGACCATGTCTTCGACGCGGTAAAGCCTCTTATCGAGCGTGCTATGACTGAAGCGGCAAGTGAAGGAGTCCGAGACACCTACGCCCTGCAGCAGGTCATTCGCCGAACTATTGGTACTTGGGTGAACAAGGCACATAGACGTCGCCCAATGATCATTCCGGTAGTCATCGAAGGCTAACTTCGCCGTGCCTACGGGCATCTGGCGGTGGTGGCTGTTAGTTTTGAGGGATGGCCGCGCGTAAACCAACCCCTCGCAAGCCCGCATCTAGGGCTAAGAGCGCTCCGCGTACCCGGGCTGCGGCACCGCGTTCAGCAACTCCGCGAGCTGCTGCAACTCGAGCGCGTCAAACGCAGGCCGATTCTGGTTCAGTTTTTACATCTATCTACATGTTCTTCGCCCACGCCGTTGGGGCCGGTGCTCGCGCACTAAGCCCAGAAAAGATTGCTAAAGAAGACCGTCGAGATGGCCTGCCTTTTTTCATTTTCTTACTAGGCATAATTGGAGCAACCTTTGGCTGGGTGCTGATCAAGCAAGATTGGGCTCATGGCGTTCACGTCTGGACCATGGGCGCGCTGTTTGGCCGTCTATCTTTTGGCCTTCCAGTCGTGATGATCATCTTTGCCATTTATCTAATGCGCCATCCGTCAACCGTTCGCGACAACGGCCGAATTGGCATTGGGCTATTCCTGTTCCTGGTTTCAATCAGCGGTTTCTTTCACGTAGTTTTCTTGAAAGATGGCAAAGCGGTGCAGCCATATGACGGCGAATGGCCACTTGCTTACAGCGGTGGTATTTTTGGCTGGCTAATTTCTGTTCCTTTCTTCAACACAATCACCATTTGGGGAACCATTCCAGTTCTGGCTGCCTTCGTCTTTGGCTCGCTCTTGATCATGACTAAAACTGCTCCAAACCGCATTGGTGAGCGCCTTCGCGAGCTGACCACCTACCTGTTTGGTGAGTCTCGCACTCGCGCCGAAGTAGAAGAAATTGAAGACGAAGTTCCTGATGCCTTTGATGGCACCAAGGTTCCATGGTGGCGTCGTGGAAAAGGCAACGAAGACTCAGCCTTCGATAGCCCGCTTGTAGCAAACGATGAAGATGCCTTTGACGCAATCTTCAACGACAATTTGCAAGCAACTCAGCTAAATGTTCCATCGGTTGACGCAACCCAAATTGTAGACACCACCAAGACGGAGCCAATTACCATTCCAGCCCCGGCCGCAGAGTTCGTGGCCCCGGCTCAAGCTCCGGTGGCCCCGGCTCAAGCTCCGGTGGCTGCGGCCGCGGTTCCAGTGGCTGCGCCATCAGCGCCCAAGGTAAACCGTCCTTACGCTATGCCTCCACTCAGTATTTTGGCGCCTGGTACCCCTCCAAAAGCAAAGTCTGCGGCGAACGACCAGGTTGTTGCATCCATCACCAGCGTCTTCAAAGAGTTCAACGTTGAAGCGGCAGTGGTTGGCTTCTCTCGCGGCCCAACGGTAACCAGGTACGAAGTCGAACTTGCTCCAGGTGTAAAGGTTGAGGCTGTAACTCGTCTGGCCAGCAATATTTCTTATGCTGTTGCCTCAAACGAGGTCCGCATTCTTGCTCCAATTCCGGGTAAATCGCTTATCGGTATTGAAATTCCCAACACTGATCGTGAAACCGTTTCACTTGGTGACGTGTTGCGCTCTGAGGTTGCCGCCAAGAGTTTGCACCCATTGACCATTGGTATTGGTAAAGATGTTGAGGGCGGTTATGTAATCGCCAACCTCGCAAAAATGCCACACCTTTTGGTTGCCGGTGCTACGGGTGCGGGAAAATCAAGTTTTGTGAACTCAATGATTACTTCAATTTTGATGCGCGCAAAGCCTGCCGAAGTGCGCATGGTTTTGATTGACCCCAAGCGCGTGGAACTTGCCGCGTATCAGGGAGTACCACACCTGATTACTCCAATCATTACCAACGCCAAGAAGGCCGCCGAGGCGCTGCAGTGGGTTGTTAAAGAAATGGACATGCGCTACGACGACCTAGCAAGTTTTGGATTTAAACACATCGATGATTTCAACCGCGCAGTTGTTGCCGGTGAGGTAAAAGTACCTGAGGGCTCCCAGCGCAAGTTGCAGCCTTACCCTTACCTACTTGTTGTAGTTGACGAGCTTGCCGACTTGATGATTGTTGCCCCACGCGATGTTGAAGATTCAATTGTTCGAATCACTCAGCTGGCACGCGCCTCAGGAATTCACTTGGTGCTAGCTACCCAGCGCCCATCGGTAGATGTGGTTACCGGTTTGATCAAGGCTAACGTCCCTAGCCGCTTGGCTTTCTCAGTTACTTCGGTTACTGACTCGCGAGTTATTTTGGATCAGCCAGGTGCCGAAAAACTCATCGGCCAGGGTGATGCCCTTTTCTCTCCGATGGGCACCAACAAGCCAATGCGCGTTCAGGGGGCCTGGCTTGCCGAAAGTGAGCTGCAGAGAATTGTTGATCACGTAAAGCAGCAGATGGAACCTGAGTACCGTGCCGATGTTGATGCACCGGTGGCAGCTAAGAACATGGTCGATGCCGATATCGGCGACGACCTAGACGTTTTGCTTCAGGCGGCCGAGCTAATCATTAGTTCGCAGTTTGGTTCAACATCTATGTTGCAGCGCAAGTTACGCGTTGGCTTTGCTAAAGCTGGCCGATTGATGGACCTACTGGAATCACGAAACATAGTTGGCCCAAGTGAAGGGTCAAAGGCTCGTGACGTCATGGTGAAGCCCGAAGACCTACCTACCGTGCTGGCACAATTGCGCGGGGAGCCCGGTGCATCTTCTGCACCGGCGGTAGCCGCTGCAGCGGCAGTAATCGATTCCGAACCTGAAGAATCAAATTTGGCAGCCGGTGATTTTGAAGATTTCATTCCTCGTGAGAATGTAGACCGTTCAATAATTTCTGGCGGAAACGGATTTGGCGATGATGAAGATGGCGACGAAGATGCCTGGAAACTAACCGGTCGTAAATAATGCCCAACCCAAGAAATTCCCAGAAATCAAATCTTATTGAACGCACGGCAAGTTCTATTTTCAATATTCCAAACATCATCACAATGGCGCGAATTTTATTTGTGCCGCTATTTATTTGGACACTCGTAGAATTCAATAACCCCGAATCGGCATTGCGCTGGGTATCGGTTTTGGTATTTATCATCATCATGGCTAGTGATGGCATAGATGGCGCAATAGCTCGCAAGCGCGGTCTAATTACAAATCTTGGAAAGCTTTTAGATCCAATCGCAGACAAGGCGCTTCTTGGGGGAGCACTGGTAACTTTGTCAATCCTTGGTGAAGTCTCCTGGTGGATCACCGCAATAATAATGATTCGTGAATTGGGAATAACCGCATATCGATTTGTAGTAATTAGAAATGAAGTAGTCGCCGCGTCTTCTGGTGGAAAGTTAAAAACAATTTTTCAGGGAATCATGGTTGGTTTTGTGGTTTCGCCTCTAACTTCATGGTTCGGCGAGTGGTATTCAATTTTCGAATCCGCGTTAGTTTTCTTTGCAACCTTCCTAACGGTCACCACAGGAGTGCAATACATGTATGCCGCTGCGCGCGCCCGCCGAAAACGAACCAACAGATAATGAATACCGCCAACATTCTGCAAGAGCTCGAGGCTAAAGGTTTCAAACTTGCGATTGCAGAGTCTCTAACCGGTGGGCTTCTCTCTGCCGAATTTGTATCGGTGCCAGGTGCTTCAAAGGTTCTACTTGGCTCAATAGTTGCCTATCAAACTTCCCTAAAGCATGAGTTGCTTGGTGTCTCAAGAAACCTCTTAGAAAATCAAGGACCAGTGGATCCCGAGGTTGCCGCCCAAATGGCAGCTGGGGTTCGCACCAAGTTGGCCAACAAAACCAACACCGATGAACAGCTAGTTATTGGTGTTGCAACTACGGGGGTAGCTGGACCTGAGAGCCAGGCTGGGGTTGAGGTTGGAACGGTCTATGTTGCCGTCTCCGGCCCCGGTTTAATTGGTGATTCCGTCTACGCCCATTCATTCGAAGGCGACAGAGATTCAATCCGAACCGCTACCGTTTCGGCCGCTATCGATGCACTTGGGGAATGCTTGGGGCTCTAGCTCAGTTATCTTCTACGTAGCATTCAGCAAACTTTCAGCACAGCGATTTAGGTTTGTCACAAAGAACAGGTAGATTACCTGTGAGAAGAGTAAGGAGGCCCACGTGGTTCTAGTACGTCAAGAAATCGGCGATGTTTTACGTGACTTCCGCCTGCAAAAAGGCCAAACCCTGCGCCAGGTAGCTAGCCGAGCCACAGTTGCACTCGGTTACCTAAGTGAGGTTGAACGTGGCCAAAAAGAGGCATCTTCAGAGATTTTGGCCTCGTTGGCCGATGCCCTAGAGGTGCCAATCTCTGTAATCATGCGCGAAGTGAGCGACCGTCTGGCAATTGTTGAGGGCGTCAGCCTTGAATCTGCAGTTTCAAGCCAAACCTACATTCCGGACACTGTTATCTCTGTGTCGGAAACTTACATTCCGGACACTATCCCAGCATCTTTCTTGGCCGACAACGACCCAAGCCTGGCGTCTTCTCGCTAGATAACTGGCTGTGCGCCTAAGCTACTTCAATTCCCTGATGACCGATGAATTCGGTTTGGCGTACTCTCACGTAATCTCTAGGGATCTTGTTCTGGGGGCCTTGGGTGATCGAACAGCCGAACAAGCTCTAGCTGCCGGCGAAGACCCAAAAGATGTCTGGTTGGCCCTGTGCGAGGCCAATAATGTGCCAAAAGAGCGTTGGGCAGGTAAACCCCAGCCCAAAAAACTCAAATAGTTCTGAACAAAACACCGAAAAAGCGACACGCCGGTTTAAATAACTATCGAAATCTTGTTCGAATGGTGTTAGGTTATTCACACCAGGGAGTTGATGGCATTTATCAACAACTTGGATGACCGAGGGTCGATCGTCGACTGCCTCGAATACGGTCAGCAATAACTAGAGATTCAGAAAGCAGAGGACAAAATGCCATCTCCATCAGATCGCGAAAAAGCGCTAGACACAGCACTAGCTCAAATTGACCGTCAGTTCGGTAAAGGTGCAATTATGCGCCTCGGCTCAGATGAGCGAGCTCCGGTAGAAGTAATTCAAACCGGTTCAATTGCCCTGGATGTTGCTCTAGGTATTGGCGGGCTTCCAAAGGGCCGAATCGTTGAGGTTTACGGTCCAGAGTCTTCAGGTAAGACCACAGTTGCATTGCACGCAATTGCAAACGCCCAGCGCAACGGCGGCATCGCCGCCTTCATCGATGCTGAACACGCACTTGACCCTGAATACGCCAAGGCTCTTGGTGTAGACACAGATGCTTTGTTGGTTAGCCAGCCGGACACCGGTGAACAGGCTCTTGAAATTGCAGACATGCTAGTTCGCTCAGGCTCGATCGATCTTGTAGTTATTGACTCCGTTGCGGCTCTTGTGCCACGCGCCGAAATCGAAGGCGAGATGGGTGACTCACACGTTGGTCTTCAGGCTCGTTTGATGTCACAGGCTCTGCGCAAGTTGACCGGTGCTCTAAACAACACTGGCACCACAATGATTTTCATCAACCAGCTTCGCGAGAAGATCGGTGTGTTCTTCGGCAGCCCAGAAACCACCGCCGGTGGTAAGGCACTTAAGTTCTACGCCTCAGTTCGTCTAGACATTCGCCGAATTGAAACTTTGAAAGACGGCACTGACGCAGTCGGTAACCGCACTCGCGTCAAGGTTGTCAAGAACAAGATGGCTGCGCCTTTCAAGCAGGCCGAGTTCGACATCATCTACGGTGTTGGAATCTCACGCGAAGGTAGCCTGATTGACTTTGGTGTTGAAAAAGAAATCGTAAAGAAGTCTGGCGCTTGGTACACCTACGAAGGTGAACAGCTTGGCCAGGGTAAAGAAAACTCTCGTAGATTCCTAATCGAAAATCCAAAGATTGCCGATGAAATCGAGAAGAAGATCAAGACCAAACTGGGCATTGGTGTGCCTCGCGCGGTTGCAGACCTACCTATTGACGAAGTGACTGAAGTAACTTCTTCGTCAGTTGAGGCGGCTGCTCCTTCTGTAGCCAAAGCATCAGCAGCGTCAAAGGTTGCAGATGCCAAGGCAACTGCAGCCAGCGCATAGTTAGTAATTTCTAACTAGAGCTATGGCTTTCCAACGGGGCAGATCAAGTAGCCGTTCCAAATCTCGCCGGCCCCCATCTGGCGAAATAGAAGACGGTTCACTTGATCAGCCCCGTTTGCTTTCCCCTGAGAAGCAAGAGACGCGGGCAAGAAACGTTTTATTGCACCAGTTGGCCAGAAGCGCCAAGTCCACAGCTCAGCTTCGTAAAATACTTGAACAGCGCGAGATCTCTTCTGAAATTGCAGAAAAAGTCCTTGAGCGCTTCACCGAGGTTGGCTTGATTGATGACGCCGCCTTCGCCGAAACCATTGTGAATAGCCGAAGAAACTATAAGGGTCTCGCAAAGTCTGCAATAAAAAGAGAACTTAACGAAAAGGGTGTTTCCCAAGAGCTGGTCGAAGAGGCTATCTCAGGGATAACCGCCGAAGATGACTTTGAATCGGCCAAGCAACTGGCCAGCAGGCGTTTTAGCCAAATGGCACACCTTGAAAAAGACGTCAGAACCCGTCGTTTAGCCGGCTACCTTCAGCGCAAAGGGTACGCCAGCAGCTCAGTGTTTGCTGCTATCAAATTCGCTGAGGAAGCCCATTCTCAAGACCGCTAAGTAAACTGGTTGATTATGACCACCACACAGCAGGCACCGCGCACCTACGAGGTTCGCACCTATGGCTGTGCCATGAACGTTCATGACTCAGAACGGCTTAATGGCCTTCTAGAGGGCGCCGGATACGTTCCAGCGGACGGCTCTGAACCTGATGTGGTTGTCTTCAACACCTGCGCTGTTCGTGAAAACGCCGATAACAAGCTTTACGGCAATCTGGGGATTCTCAACGAAAAGAAAATGGAAAACCCCGATATCTTGGTTGCCGTTGGTGGTTGCCTGGCACAAAAAGATCGCGAGACCATTGTAAAAAAGGCGCCTTGGGTTGATGTAGTTTTTGGAACCCACAACATTGGTTCTCTACCCTCCTTATTAGAGCGTGCTCGCCACAATCACGAGGCTCAGGTTGAAATTCTTGAAGCCCTTGAAACTTTTCCAAGCGATCTACCAACCAAACGCGATTCTACTTACTCGGGTATGGTTTCTATCTCTGTTGGTTGCAACAACACCTGTACGTTCTGCATTGTGCCAAGTTTGCGAGGCAAAGAAAAAGATCGTCGCCCCGGGGAAATTCTGGGTGAAATTGAAGCCTTGGTTGCCGAAGGTGTAATTGAAGTCACGCTCTTAGGTCAGAACGTGAACACGTATGGAGTGGAATTCGGCGACAAAGGCGCTTTCGCAAAACTTTTGCGTGCATGTGGGGAAATAAAAGGTCTTGAGCGAGTGCGTTTCACCAGCCCGCACCCAGCTGCTTTTACCGATGATGTTATTGATGCAATGGCTGAAACGCACAACGTGATGCCACAGTTGCACATGCCTATGCAATCGGGAAGTGACCGAATTCTCAAAGAAATGCGTCGCAGTTATCGAAGTGAAAAATACCTTGGAATTCTTGATCGTGTTCGAAACCAAATTCCTAATGCTGCGATAACGACAGACATCATCGTTGGTTTTCCTGGTGAAACTGAGCAGGACTTTCTAGACACCATGAGGGTAGTCGAGCAGTCGCGCTTTACTGCGGCATACACCTATCAGTATTCGAAGCGTCCCGGTACGCCAGCTGAGACAATGGAAGACCAAATTCCAAAGGCAGTCGTTCAAGAAAGATACGAGCGTTTGATGGCTCTAGTTAATCAACTTGCGCTAAAAGAGAACCAAGCGCAAATTGGAAAAACGGCCGAGGTTTTGGTTGCCTACGAAGGTCGCAAAGACGGTGCAACTTCACGTATGAGCGGCCGGACTCCAGAGAATCGTTTGGTTCACTTTGAGCTACCAGCCACCGGTGAACGCCCTCGACCTGGCGACATGGTCACGATTAAAATCACCGATGCAGCCCCCTATCACCTGCTTGCCGATGACACATCAGTTTTTGAAATCCGCAAAACAATTGCTGGAGACGCTTGGGATCGTGCAGAAGCGGCTGCTTGCGCAACTCCTGCCGGTGACTCGAATGGCAAGTCTTCGGTTTCTCTAGGTCTGCCAACCATTGGTAAAGCCGCGCACTAATGCAACCCAAGCTCATTGCTGTGGTTGGCCCAACCGGAGCAGGTAAATCAGAACTTGCTCTATCGATTGCCGAAGATATCATTTCGGGCGGCGGCAAAGCCGAAATCGTAAATTGCGATTCCATGCAGTTTTATCGGGGTATGGATATTGGTACCGCAAAGCTTGCAGACCATGAACGCCGGGGAATAGAACACCACTTGATTGACTGGCTCGAAATTACACAAGAGTCAACTGCGGCAGAATATCAATCAGTTGCGCGACCTGTAATTGAAGGCCTCCAGGCCAGCGGTGTAGTGCCAATTTTGGTTGGCGGTTCAATGCTTTATGTGGCGGCGGTACTTAATAAATTTGAGTTTCCTGCGCGCGACGCGCAATTGCGCGAGCAACTAGAGCAGGAACTCGATGAACTTGGGCCACACGAAATGCACCGCCGATTAAAGGCACTAGATCCTATTGCCG
>JBDLUH010000009.1:0-26007 GCA_039805425.1 Actinomycetota bacterium | reverse complement strand
CTAAGAAGGCTCCGGCTAAGAAGGTTGTTGCGAAGAAGACTGTTGCAAAGAAGGCAGCTCCTAAGAAGGCAGTAGCTAAGAAGGCTCCGGCTAAGAAGGTTGTTGCTAAGAAGACTGTTGCAAAGAAGGCAGCTCCTAAGAAGGCAGTAGCTAAGAAGGCTCCGGCTAAGAAGGTTGTTGCTAAGAAGACTGTTGCAAAGAAGGCAGCTCCTAAGAAGGCAGTAGCTAAGAAGACTGTTGCAAAGAAGGCAGCTCCTAAGAAGACTGCTGCGCGCAAGCCAGCAGCTCGCAAGGTAGCAAAGAAGAAGTAATTCTTCCTTTCCTTTATAAAAAAGAACCCTGCCGATTGGCAGGGTTCTTTTTTGTTTGGATCTCTACTTTCTTAAGACCCAAGCAGACGCTTTGGTTAGAGTTTCGTGTTGGAATTTGAAGCCGGTGCTCAAAAGTTTTTGAGCAGACATGTTTTGGCTGCACAGTAGCAGTTCTGTCGCGGCTTCTCCGAAGGCAAGTTTCAAGGCAAATGCAGGTACCGGAATTATCGAGGGGCGCTTTAGTTGTCTGGCCAGTTCTTTAACTATGTCTGAACAGGTTGCCGGTTGTGGGGCAGTTAGGTTAAACGCTCCTGCTGCCTTTGGGTCTTTTATCAAATGGATAATTGCTGCCGCTTCATCAACCTGACTAATCCAAGCCCACCATTGCTTGCCGCTTCCGAGTGGCCCACCCACACCAAGTTTTATCAATGGCAGAAGTCGCCCAAGTGCGCCTAGCTCGCGAGACATGACCATGGTGGTCCTGGCAAGTATTACTCGAACCCCTTTAGGTGCTTTGAGTGCTTCTTGTTCCCAGGCAAAAGCTAGATCGCTTAAGAAACCAGAACCTTTAGGTGAGTTTTCGGTCAGTATCGCAGAACCGGTGTCTCCGTAATACCCGGATGCCGAGCCGCTTACAAATACTTGTGGCGGATTCTTAGCCGCTGCCATTGCCTCAACCAGAGTGCGGGTTGAATTAATTCGAGAGTTAACAATCTCTTTTTTATAAGATTTGGTCCATGGAATTTTGCCAGTTGTTGCCCCGGCCATATTTACTACGGCATCTATGGTTTCCATGGTGCCAGGGGTCAGGTAACCCTTTGCAGGGTTCCACTCAACTTCGTCTGAACTTGTGGCCTTGCGTCTAACAAGTTTGATTGCCTGGTGCCCGGCTGCATTCAGTTGTCTAGCTACCTCAGAACCTACTAGGCCGGTAGCGCCAGAGATCAGAACTCTCATCAGAATTCATCCGGGTTAGGGCCGGTGCGAAGACCTTCATCAAGGCTGGCCATGACGGCCATGTCGTCGGCGTCTAAGTTGAAATCAAACACCGATATATTTTCTTGAAGCCTAGAGGCGGTGGCGGTTTTAGGAATAACTAAATTACCTAAATCAATATGCCAACGGACGATTATCTGGGTGGGGGTCTTCGAATGCTTTTCTGCAATCGCTAGTACTTGAGCATCTTCGTTGTAGCGGCCTCTTGCAAGCGGTGACCACGCTTCTGTGGCAATGCCGTGAGCGTGGTTGAACTTGCGAACGGGTGCCTGCTGGAAACCGGGATGCAGTTCAATCTGGTTCAGGGCCGGCACTGTTCCGCCGGCTGCCAGCAGTGCTTCAAGGTGTGCCGGTTGAAAGTTTGAGACGCCAATGCCATGAATCTTTCCTGACTGCATTGCTTTTTCAAAAGCAGCCCAGGTTTCAACGAACAAGTTTTGCTGCGGCTTTGGCCAGTGAACCAAAAGCATGTCAATGTAATCAATGTCAAGGCGAGCGAGGCTCTCGTCGATAGCTTCTAGTGCACGATCAAAGCCTTGGTCATCGTTCCAGATCTTTGTGGTCACAAAAATGTCTTCACGAGGTATTCCAGCCGACCGCACACCGGCACCAATTTCAGCTTCATTGCCGTAGAAGGCAGCAGTATCGATTCTGCGGTAACCAGTTTCGATTGCCTTAGCGATCAGACCTTCAGCGATATCGGTGCCAAGTTTATAAACACCAAGACCAAGTTGGGGTATCTGTTGGCCGTTATTGAGAGTCAGCACTGGGCTTAAATTTGCATTCATGTTAACTCCAAGGGCCAAAGAGAGGATTCCATTCCTCAATCACACGTTCTCCAATGCAACCGGCGATATCGAATGGATCTTGGTCCAATAATTCGGCCAAACTTTTGAGGGAATCAAATTTCCAAATTAGAAGCGCCGAGGCCGAATCAACCATTGGTCCACTGGCAAGCAGGGCTCCATCGGAAAGTCGCTCAGCGAGCCACTCACGGTGCATTGGGCGCACTTCGGCAAGAAGCTCGGCAGGTGCGCTGTAACTGTATCTAACGGCGTATGTAGGCATGTGACCAGCCTAAAGCCCTGTAAAGGGCACAGGTATCGGTGTTTAGGTTTAGATCCAGCTTGGAATCCACATGTGCAAATGCCAGTACCAATAAGGCGTCCAGGTGCCAATCCAGATAGGCAAAAAGAACAGCGTGCTAGCAAGCGCCAAGCCAAGGTATGCATAGAAGAACCCCTGCGCTCTGACCGGCCGCACGGCGGTGTTCACGTAATGTCTGGCAACAAAAATCAGAGCCAGAATCATCCAAGGTAAGAATGCAATCGAGTAAAACTGAAAAGTGGTTCGCTGCAGGTAAAAAATCCACGGCACGTAGCCACCCGCAATGCCAAGCAGTATGAGCCCTGCCAATCTGTCACGAGTTTTCAGATACCAAATGGCCACAAAAAATACCGATGCCGCAGCTGGCCACCAAATAAAAGGATTTCCGAGTGCGGTAATTGCGCTAGAGCAACCATCGGCTGATAAGCAGCCGTTCTCGCCGTACTTTAGACCCTCGTAGAAAAAGCTGGTGGGCCTAATTGCAAATAGCCAGCTGAGCGGATTTGATGCATAAGAGTGTGGCGTTGAGAGGCCAACGTGGAAACCGTAAGCAGCTTTGTGATATTCAATTAGTGAGCTGAACCAGTTATCGGTGGAATTGCGATCGTAGCCACCTGCACTAAGGATCCATCCGGTCCAGCTCAGTAGATAAATTACAAAAGCGGTTGGTACCAGCATTAGAAACTTGGCCATGCCCTGCTTGATCAAACCGGCGAAAATCCAATCGCTTTGGCCAGCAGCCCTTCTGGTTATTGCTTCACTTATGACCACGTATAGCCCAAACGCTGCCAAGAAGTACAAACCAGACCACTTGACTGCCGTTGCAGCACCTAACGAAAGACCGGCGGCCAATAGCCAAGGCCGAAACCAAACCACCTGATCTATGTTGCGAAGATTTTGATCTTTGAGTAAAAAGTAAAAGGCCAGCAATACGAAAAACATGAGTGTGCTATCTAAGAGCGCTGTTCTCGCAAGCACGATTGCGTGGCCGTCTATTGCAAATAGAAATCCGGCAGCGATTGCCCAGCCCTGAGACTTGAAGAGTAACTTTGCCACCACCATCAATACGGCAACGGCAGCAATGCCAAGCAGTGCGGTGCTGATTCGCCAAGCAAAAGAACTGTCGGCTCCAAATATCCACATGCCCAAACCAATGAGCCATTTACCTAACGGCGGGTGCACTACAAAACTTGGGTCGGAAAGAAAGCTGTTTACCTGCCCGGCCTCAAAGGCTGCGTTTGGGTCACTTGGCCAAGCCTTTTCAGATCCGGTATTCCAAAGGCTCCAGGCATCTTTTACGTAATAGGTTTCGTCAAAAACCAACTTGCTTGGGTACCCCAACTGCCAAAGCCGCAGAAAGGCAGCAAGGGCTATAACCGCCCAAGGGCCAAAGCGGTTTACCAAAGCACGCACGGGTCTGCCGTTTAAGTAGTTGGCAAGCGAAGCAATCACAGCCCTAATGCTAGACAATAGAACGTGCTCATTCTTGCGGCTACACCCATAGGCAATCTTGCCGACGCCTCACCGCGTCTAGTTGAAGCCCTAACCGAGGCTAAATATATTGCCGCCGAAGACACTCGCAGTTTGCTTAAGCTGGCCAACTCGCTGGGTATCAAGTTGAATGCCCGCTTGTTTAGCCTGCACGAACACAACGAAGGTGATCGCATCACCCAAATTCTTGAAATTGCCACCGATGAGAGGGTCTTGGTGGTCAGCGATGCCGGAATGCCAACGGTAAGTGACCCAGGGTTCATTCTGGTTCGAGCCGCGGTAGCAGCCGGGGTTGAGGTTAGCGTTATTCCTGGTCCATCCGCCGTGCTAAGCGCGCTCGCCGTATCGGGTTTGCCAACTGACAGATTCACTTTTGAAGGGTTCTTACCTCGCAAGCAGGGCGATCGCCGCAAAATGTTCGCGCAGTTAGCCCGTGAACCTCGCACGATGGTCTTTTTTGAGTCACCCCACCGCATCTTGGAATCTCTGCAAGATGCCTCTTTAGAGTTGGGTAGTGAGCGAGCCGCTGCTGTATCTAGAGAGCTCACCAAGAAGTTTGAGCACACCGAGCGCGGCAGCCTGGCACACCTGGTTGAGTGGGCAAAGGGTGAGCCAAAAGGTGAAATGGTCTTGGTTGTTGCCGGGGCTGTTGCCAAGGTCGTGAAAATTGAAGATCTAGTTGAGCAAGTTTTGGCGCTTACCGCCGAAGGCGCTGGACTCAAAGATGCAGTGGCCGAGATTGCATCGGCTGCTGGTGCCAGCAAGGGAGACCTTTACCAGTTGGTATTAGAGCGCCGAAAGGCCGATAAGTCCTAACCAGGCTGGGTTAAGATTGAACCCATGTCAGCAACTAAGGGTAAGTCGTTCTATGTCACGACCCCAATTTTCTATGTCAACGACGCTCCGCACATCGGTCACGCATATACCGAGGTAGCCGCAGACGTTTTGGCTCGCTGGCACCGTCAGCGCGGAGAGCAGTCTTTCCTACTTACCGGCACCGATGAACACGGTGAAAAAATTCTTCGCACAGCAGCTGCCAACAAGACTTCGCCTCAAGAGTGGGCCGACAAATTAGTTTCAGAAGCCTGGCTACCGCTGCTTGAAACTATTGACATCAACAACCAAGATTTTATTCGCACAACAGAACCGCGCCACGAGAAAAACGTTCAGGTTTTTCTTCAGCACCTGTATGACGCCGGATTTATTTACCGGGGCTCCTACGAGGGAAATTACTGTGTTGGTTGTGAAGAATACAAAACCGAGGGCGACCTGATTGATGGGCTGGGTGATTTTGCCGGCCAGCAGGTTTGTGCCATTCACTCGAAGCCGGTTGAGAAACTTCAAGAGACTAACTACTTCTTTAAGTTGAGCGAGTTTTCGCAGACTCTACTTGATTTTTACGAAGCCAACCCAACATTCATTCAGCCTGACTCGGCACGAAATGAAGTCATGGCTTTTGTGCGTCGAGGGCTAGACGATCTTTCAATTTCCCGTTCGAAAGAAAAATTTGACTGGGGAATTGATATTCCATGGGATAACGGACACATCACCTACGTTTGGTTCGATGCCCTTTTGAACTACATCACTGCAATTGGCTATGGCGAAGACACCCCAGAAGCCAAGGAAAAATTTGAATCACTTTGGCCGGCAAGCGTGCAGGTTGTTGGAAAAGACATTTTGCGATTCCACGCAGTAATTTGGCCGGCAATGTTGATGGCTGCCGGTCTTGCGCCAGCAAATCAAGTTTTTGGACACGGTTGGCTATTAGTTGGCGGCGAAAAAATGTCAAAGTCAAAGCTCACTGGCATTGCGCCGTCGCAAATCACCGAAACTTTTGGTTCTGACGCATTCAGGTACTACTTCATGAAGGCAATTGCTTTTGGCAGTGATGGATCTTTCTCTTGGGAAGACCTTTCGGCCAGATACCAGGCCGAGTTGGCAAATGGTTTCGGAAACCTTGCCTCAAGAGTCGTCGCCATGGTGCACCGCTATTTTGATGGCGTTCTTCCTGCAGCAGGCGAATACACCGATGCCGA
The DNA here is from genome assembly GCA_039805425.1 of Actinomycetota bacterium. Classification (GTDB taxonomy): domain Bacteria; phylum Actinomycetota; class Actinomycetes; order Actinomycetales; family Microbacteriaceae; genus Rhodoluna. Next base: position 20,066 of record JBDLUH010000009.1, on the reverse strand, counting down.
TAAGCAAGTACAGGCAATCGCGGCTGCGGCTGTGTCAAATGCCGACGCGGCAATTGAAAAGGTGGCCATCCATGATGCCATCGGTGCTATTTGGACTCTGGTTGACGAGTTGAATAACTACATCACTGTTCAAGAGCCATGGGTTCTAGCTAAAGAAGAATCTACTCGTGCGCGTTTGGCAACAGTTTTGAACACCACCGTAGAGGGGCTTCGTGTTTTGGCTGTGCTTTTGAATCCGGTTACTCCAAAAGCAACCGCAAAACTTTGGGCTGCGATCGGCACCTCACTTGGAGAACTAGATAACCAACCGCTGGCCGCTGCGGGCACCTGGGGGCAGTTCAGTGCTGGCGCTGCAATTTCGGAACTTGAGGCGTTGTTCCCGCGTATCGAAGTCTCTAACGAAAAATCTGAAGAGAAGTAAGTGAAAGATCGCATCGCCCCTGCATTTGCATCAGCGTTTGCGCCGGCACCAGAGCCGCTAGAGGTTGCACTTTATGACAATCACTGTCACTTGGAATTTGTTTTTGATGAAGCCATTGGAGCCATGCCATGGCAAGACAATCTAGACATTGCGCAGAGCGTAGGTATCAAAGGTGTCGTTCAGGTAGGAGTAACTTTAGAGAGCTCAAAGTGGTGCGCCGAGCTAGCCACCCAAGATAACCGTGTTCTTGCAGCAGTTGCTTTGCACCCAAATGAGGCTCCGCTTTACGAAAACATTTCTGCGCTTGATGCGGCTATTGCGCAAATTGCTGAATTGGCAACGCAACCTAGAGTTCGCGCAATTGGTGAAACTGGGTTGGATTACTTCAGAACTGAAGGCGAGAACAGCATTAGATTGCAGCGGCATTCTTTTGAGGAGCACATTCGAATCGCTAAAGAAAACAACATTGCGCTGATGATTCACGATCGTGATGCGCACTCCGATGTTGTGGCAACGCTAGAGCGAGTGGGCGCACCAGACAAAGTTGTTTTTCACTGCTACTCGGGCGATACAGACCTTGCAGAAATTTGCATCGAAAACGGCTGGTACATGTCTTTCGCCGGAAACATCACCATCAAGCGCAATCAACATTTGCGCGATTCATTGAGGTTGGCACCAAAAGAGCTAATTCTCATTGAGACAGACGCACCATTCTTAGCCCCTGAACCGTTTAGGGGTAGACCCAACGCCCCATACCTGGTTCCGATAACCGCAAGATTTATGGCCGAGACCCGTGGCGAGGATTTAAACGAACTTTGTGCTCAGTTGGCTACCAACACTGAGACCGTTTACGGGTTGTGGACCTGATGGTTGACCTGCTTGGAGCGGCAGATATTCGTGAGCTTGCTTCGCGATTAGATGTGACGCCAACTAAAAAACTTGGTCAAAACTTTGTGACAGATCCAAACACAATTCGAAGAATAGTTTCTGCCGCCAAACTGAACGGCACCGAAACCGTTGTTGAGATTGGCCCAGGGTTAGGTTCGCTAACTTTAGGTTTGCTTGAAGTTGCCAAAAAAGTTATCGCAGTTGAAATTGACCAAAAAATGGCCGCTGAGTTGGAATCAACTATTGCCAGGCGGGCTCCAGGAACTGAATTCAGCTTGGTTAGAGACGATGCCATGAAGGTGAACCATTTGCCTTCAGCCCCCGATGCGCTTGTAGCAAATCTTCCTTACAACATTTCTGTTCCTGTGCTGCTGCACTTCTTGGAACAGTTCAGTTCAATTCAAACGGGTTTAGTTTTGGTGCAGGCAGAGGTGGCCCATCGGCTGGCGGCAACACCTGGTTCTAAAATTTATGGAATTCCTAGCGTGAAACTTGCTTGGTATGCCGATTCGACACTTGCTGGAAATGTAGGTAGAAGTATTTTTTGGCCGGTACCAAACGTAGATTCCGCCTTGGTTTATTTCTCTAAGCGCCAAACTCCGCTGGGTGACGAAGCACTTAGATTGGCAACATTTGAAGTTGCCGATGCCGCCTTTGGTCAGCGCAGAAAAACATTGCGTCAAGCTTTGGCAACTTGGGCGGGCTCACCTGCTCAGGCCGAGGCTACCTTGACCAAAGCGGGCGTTAGCCCTCAGGCACGCGGAGAAGAGCTTGACGTTCACCAGTTCGTTGCGATTGCTAGGGCTCGATAATGGCAATTGCATTCAAAGTTCAAGAAGATTTTGAATCTGCTCTTGCACAGTTGTTTTCGGTCATAAGCGATGTTGATTCATGGGTGGTTTTTGAACGGCCAAGATTGATTAGTGCTAAAAACGGCCAAGTCAGATTAGCCTTCGAAGATCAAAGTCGAGCAATAATTTCTTTCGAGCTGCTAGATGGAATCGTTCGGGCTCACATAGTTCATGAGCTTTTGAAAGAAGAATCTGCTGTAAAGGAAAAACAGTTGTACTGGCAAGAGGTCTTGGGCGGTTTGCACCGTAGATTGGATCGGCCCTAATGTCTAAAGTAACAGCAAGCGCCCCGGGCAAAATAAACATCTTCTTTGCCGTGGGCCCGCTTGGTGCAGATGGCTTTCACGATGTTTTCAGCATCTATCAGGCGTTGGATCTTCGTGAAGAAATATCCGTCACTGCTGCTAGTGAGTGGTCAGTAGAAGTTTCTGGGCAGCTTTCTGCAGAGCAGTTATCTGCGGTGCCAATCGGTGAAGAAAATCTTGTCGTTAGAGCGGCCAAAGTTGTGGCGGCTGCTGCAGAAATTAAACAACCGCATCCGGTGAAGTTTGAAATTACAAAAAACGTTCCAGTAGCCGGTGGCATGGGTGGTGGTTCTGCAGATGCTGCAGCGGCGCTAATGGCAGTCGATGAACTTTGGTGCACAGGTTTAGAAGGTGACGCCCTTTTGAAAGCAGCGGCCGAACTTGGTGCTGATGTTCCTTTCGCTATCTTGGGTGGAACTGCAATAGGAACAGGAAAGGGGCACGAGCTTGTTGCTTTAGATTCTGTAAAGCGCCTGCACTGGGTGTTGGTGGCAAACCAAAAAGGTTTAAGTACTCCAAGTGTTTATAAACGACTTGATGAACTTCGTTCGGCTAGAGGGCAAGACCCAACCAACGTGCCAACACCAACCGCTCCCAAAGAACTTCTGGCTGCGCTGCTAAGCGGTGAACCTATGCTTGTGGCGCCTTTGCTGCACAATGACCTTCAAGAGGCAGCTCTAGATCTAATGCCTGAACTTTCTGAGACCATCGCAAATGGGCTTGCCGCTGGCGCTTTAGCGGCAATGGTTTCTGGCTCAGGGCCAACTATTGCATTGTTAGCCCAAGACTCGGCTGCGGCATCTGATATTGCAAGCCGGCTCGCAGCCCAGGGGCACACTGCACTAGCAACCTTTGGTCCAGCTGCGGGAACAATTTTGGAGAAAAACTAGTGGCCCACCTGCTTGGCGCTGAAAATGTGTCGCTTGAATTTCCAACCAAGAAAGTTTTCGATCAAATAACTGTTGGCGTAAATGATGGCGATCGAATTGGAATTGTTGGGCGAAATGGAGACGGCAAATCAACCCTGCTCAAGTTGTTGGCCAAGCGAATGCAACCAGACGATGGCCGAATTACGCACCGTAATTCGCTGAGCTTTGGCTTACTTGATCAAGCCGATGTCATTGATCCTGGTCAAACCATTGGCCAGGCGGTCGTCGGCGATGTATCAGAGCACATCTGGGCTGGCAATCCAAAGATCCGCGATGTTATATCGGGCCTTCTTAATGACCTTGATTGGAACAAGCAAGTTGGCGAGCTTTCCGGTGGTCAACGCCGAAGAGTTGCACTTGCAAAACTTTTGGTTCAAGATCTCGACATCGTGATGCTAGATGAGCCAACCAACCATTTAGATATCGAGGGGGTGGCGTGGCTTGCGCAACACTTGAAAACTAGATGGTCAAATAATTCCGGTGGCTTGATTGTTGTAACTCACGACCGCTGGTTCCTAGACGAAGTTTGCAATCTAACCTGGGAGGTTCACGACGGTGTAATTGAGCCGTTCGAAGGTGGTTACGCGGCATATATTTTGCAACGCAACGAAAGAGACAGAAGTGCCGCAGCGTCGGAAGCTAGAAGGCAGAATTTGATGCGCAAAGAGTTGGCTTGGTTGCGAAGGGGAGCACCAGCCAGAACTACGAAGCCAAAATTTCGAATGGATGCCGCGGCAGACCTGATTGCTAACGAGCCTGAGCCAAGAGACAGGGTTGCCCTTTCGAAGTTGGCAACTCAAAGGCTTGGAAAAGATGTTCTAGACATTGAAAACCTGAGTTATTCAATTGCCGGTAGAGAACTTCTGCACGATGTTACTTGGCGTCTCGGTCCCGGAGATCGCGTTGGGCTAGTTGGTGTGAACGGTGCCGGCAAAACAACTCTTTTGAAGTTGATTCAGGGAACGATTGACGCATCAGCTGGACTAATAAAACGCGGTAAAACTGTAAACATCGCAACGCTTAGCCAAGAAGTTCGTGAGCTTGATGAATTTGCCGATGAAAGAATCTTTAGCTTAATTGCGCGCGAAAAATCATTCTTTGTGGTTGACAAAAAAGAGGTTGGAATTGGTCAGCTGGTTGAGCAACTTGGGTTCACCCAAGCTCAGCTGCAAACACCCATCTCTGATCTTTCCGGTGGTCAAAAACGCAGGCTTCAATTTCTGAGATTGTTATTTGGTGAGCCAAATGTTTTGATTCTTGATGAGCCCACCAACGACCTAGACACCGACATCCTGGCTGCCATGGAAGACCTCTTAGATGGTTGGCCTGGAACCTTAATCGTGGTCTCTCACGATCGTTATCTGCTTGAGCGAGTTACCGATCAGCAGTACGCCTTGCTAGGTGATGGCAGCCTTAGGCACTTGCCTGGCGGTGTTGACCAATACCTTGAATTGCGCAAGCATTCGTTGTCATCGCATGCAACATCGGCAACGGTAAGGGCAACAGAAAAATCAAAAGAAGCTGGCAAGCCCAAGCTCTCGGGCGCGGCACTGCGAGACGCCGAAAAGAACTTGTCTCGAATTGAGCGTGCACTCGAAAAATTAGGAGGCGACGAGGCGAAATTGCACGAGCAAATGGCAACCCATGACCAGTCTGACTACGCGGGACTGGCTGCCCTGGCTGCCAAGCAGGCTGAATACAACGCTAAGCGTGACCAGCTAGAGCTTGAATGGCTTGAGACGTCAGAACTTCTGCAAGGTAAATAACCCAAGCAAATAGCCAAAGCAGAGCTCTTGAGGCCTGCTTATCTGGCAGACTTATCCCGTGAGCTTCGGCTCACGTTCCCCTATGGTGTAATGGCAACACTCCGCTCTTTGGATGCGGCATTCTAGGTTCGAGTCCTGGTGGGGGAGCAGTCAGCGAATGAACGGGAGCCCAATGACCGAGAAGCACCTTGCGGTTGTTGTTTTGGCTGCCGGAGAAGGCACCCGCATGCGTTCGCAAAAACCAAAGGTTATGCATGAACTCGCAGGGCTTCCGCTTTTGGGTCACGTTCTAGCAACTGCTACTTCTTTGGGTGCCGCGCACGTAATTCCTGTGATTCGTCACCAAAAAGAGGCGCTCACCGATTACATCAATGCTTTTTACCCAACGGTTCAAATTGCACACCAAGATGACGTGCCCGGAACCGGTAGAGCAGTTGAATGTGCACTTGATTCGCTGACAGCAGACTTCAACGGCGCCATCATTGTTACCAGTGGTGATGTGCCGCTTCTAGATGTACCAACTCTTGAATCATTACTTGAGGCCCACCTTGACGGAAATTTTGCGGCAACGGTACTAACCGCAATAGTTGAAGACCCAACCGGCTACGGCCGAGTTATTCGAAGCAATGATGGAAAATTTATTCAAATCATTGAACACCGTGATGCCGATGCCGAGCAGCTTGAGATAGACGAGATCAATGCTGGAGTTTATGTTTTTGATGCAGCTCACCTTAGAACGGCGCTAGCCAAAGTTGGCTCGCACAACGCGCAAGGTGAAAAATACCTAACCGATGTCGCCGCCGAACTTTTGCACGCTGGCAAAAAAGTTCAAGCGTTGGCGGTTAGCGATAACTGGTTGGTGGCTGGAATCAATGACCGCGTTCAGTTATCTGAAGTAGCAGCTGAATTGAATTATAGAATTTGCGAAGCTTGGCAGCGAGCGGGCGTCACTATCCTTGACCCATCTTCAACCTGGATAGATGTGACTGTGCAAATCGGCGAAGACGTTAACCTTTTGCCGGGAACATACCTAAAGGGATTCACGGCCATAGGTGCCGGTTCAAACATTGGTCCTGAAGTTGTGATGACTGACACTCAGGTAGGCGATGGCGCCTCCATCGTGAAGGCACACATCACCGGTTCAAAGATTGGCGATGGGGCATCGGTTGGCCCGTTTGCCTACCTTCGTGCCGGCACTGAACTAGGTTCCGATGGCAAAATCGGTACATTCGTTGAGACCAAGAATGCCAAGATTGGCCGCGGCTCAAAGGTTCCACACCTTAGTTATGTGGGCGATGCCGAGATTGGTGAAGAAACCAACATTGGAGCAGGAACCATTTTTGCCAACTATGACGGAATGAATAAGCATAAAAGCAAGATTGGTTCCCACGTTAGATCTGGCTCGCATAACGTGTTCGTTGCACCGATTACTATTGAAGACGGAGCCTACACAGCAGCGGGCACCGTGGTTCGTAAAGATGTAGCATCAGGTGATTTGGCCATGAATGTTGCTCCGCAGCGAAACCTAGCCGGATGGGTAGTTGCAAACCGCCCAGGCACTAAGTCTGCAGAAGCTTCAAAAAACTAAACAACATCAAAAAGAGCGGGAGCCCACATTGGATATCACAGCGAGCAACAGCAAGCGCCTAGTGATCGTAAGTGGGCGTGCGCACCAGCACCTTGCCGACGAAGTCGCCGAGATTCTGGGTACCAAGGTTGTGCCCACCACCGCTTATGACTTTGCCAACGGCGAGACTTTCGTTCGATACGAAGAGTCTGTTCGTGGAGTTGATGCTTTCGTAATTCAGTCACATGCAGCTGGAATCAATAACTGGGTAATGGAACAGCTTTTGATGGTTGATGCACTAAAGCGAGCCAGCGCCAAGCGAATCACAGTTGTTGCCCCTTTCTTTCCTTACGCCCGTCAAGACAAGAAGCACAAGGGCCGCGAGCCAATCTCAGCTCGACTAATGACAGACCTTTTTAAGGCAGCCGGTGCAAACCGACTGATGTCTGTTGATTTGCACACTCCACAGATTCAGGGTTTCTTTGATGGCCCAGTGGATCACCTTTGGGCTTTGCCTATGTTGGCTGACCACGTCAAAGAGCGTTTTGGTGATGAGTTGTTGACCGTTGTGTCTCCTGACTCAGGCCGCGTGCGCGTTGCCGATATCTGGGCAGAGCGTCTTGGTGCCCCGCTAGCTATCATCCACAAGCGCCGCGACCCAGACCGCCCAAACCAGGTTGAGGCTCACGAACTTGTTGGCGATGTGAAGGGCCGCACCTGTCTATTGGTTGACGACATGATCGATACCGCTGGCACAATTGTGGCTGCAGCACAGGCTTTGAAGAACAACGGTGCAGCTCGCGTAATCGTTGCAGCAACCCACGCGGTTTTCTCGGCACCAGCTGTAGAGCGCCTTTCTAGTGGAGTAGTAGACGAGGTCATCGTCACGAACACATTGCCAATTACTCGCGAAAAGCAATTCGACAACCTCACTGTGCTTTCGATTGCACCGCTTATTGCCGCTGCTATTAGCGCGGTATTTGGTGATGATTCTGTGAACAAGTTGTTCCCAGGCCACGCATAACACTAGACTTGGGTTAGAACAACGGCGAGGGCTCCACATGGAGCCGTTATCGACGGGGTAAAAAGTCTTCCGACTTGTCCTCGCGTAAAACGCTTGAGTTGACAGATAGAGAAGAGAAATCATGAACACAGCAGCAAAGCTAGTTGGCACCACTCGTACCAAGTTTGGTAAGGGTGCCTCACGTCAGGCACGTGCAGCAGGTCAGACTCCAGCCGTTATTTACGGTCACGGTTCAGAGCCTCGCCACATCACCGTTCCTGCGCACGAAGTAGCACTTATCCTTCGCCACAAGAACGCAGTTATTGACCTAACCATCGATGGCAAAGAAGAGTCTGTGCTTGTAAAGAGCGCAACCAAAGACGCAGTCACCCAGATCATCGAGCACATCGACTTGGTTGAGCTTGTTAAAGGTGAGCGCGTTCACGTTGAAGTTCCTGTTCACCTTGTTGGTGAGTCAATGTCAGGAACCATCGTTGACATCGAGCACAAGACAGTGAAGCTAGAAGTTGCTGCAACCAGCATTCCTGACTTCGTTGAAATCTTCGTAACCAAAGACAATGGTGCTGGTCACCACATTCTTGCTGGTGACATCAAGCTTCCTGAAGGTGCAAAGCTAGAGCTAGCAAACGACGAACTAATTGCATCTGTTGTTATGACTCAGGCTGGTCACGCTGACGAAACTCCTGCAGCTGCAGCAGAGGCTGCAAAGGCTTAATCTGTCCACTTCAGCATTCTTAGTAGTCGGGCTCGGTAACCCCGGGCCCGACTATTCTGCTAACCGGCACAATGTTGGCCAAATGGCTTTATCTATACTTGCCGACAGACTGGGCACCACATTCAAGAGTCACAAATCAAACTCAGCCGTAGCTGAGGCTCGTTTGGGTTTCGGTGGAGCAAAACTTATCTTGGCTAAACCTGGCTCATACATGAACGCCAGCGGGGGGCCAGTTTCAGCCTTACTTAAGTTTTACGATGTGCCACTTTCTAATCTCATAGTTCTGCACGATGAACTAGACATTGACGCAGAAACTATTCGCATAAAGCAAGGTGGTGGCCACGCCGGTCATAACGGTTTGCGCGATATTATTTCTGCTTGTGGGTCTAATGAATTCACTCGAGTGCGTATTGGCATCGGCAGACCACCGGGTCGAATGGACACCGCAGATTTTGTACTAAAAGACTTCAACTCAACTGAACGCAAGAACCTGCCGCTAACTCTTGAGCTAGCTGCAGATGCTGTCGAAGAAATCGTGCGCTCGGGCGTTCAAGACGCTCAAAACAAAATTAACCCAAAGGGCTAACGCACCTTAGACTTACCCCTGTGAGTGCAGAAAATCTCAAGGCCCTGTCGCGCCTTGCCGCGCTCATTTCCGAAGGGTATCCCTTTGCGGCACTTCAATCCAAGATCAAAAACTCTCGCCTTGATGCAATTGCTCCTCAAGGTGCTCACGCCACTTTGCTTGAGGTTTTTAATCAAATGCGCACCGATGCCAAACTCACTCCAGTACAGCTTGTGGTTGTGGCAACAGGTCGAGAGGCTGAAGACACAGCAGCCTCGCTTAGGTCACTATCGCCGACCGCAGAGATTCTTGAGTTTCCTTCATGGGAGACACTGCCGCATGAGCGTTTGAGCCCAAGCCCTGAAACTGTTGGCAAGCGCCTGAAGGTTTTACATCGCCTCGGTGAACTGGGCGGCTTGATCGAGCAGAAGAAGTTAGATCATCCGGTTTACGTTTTAGCCTCGGTGCGTGCGGTGCTTCAACCGGTTGTCGCCGGGCTGGCTAATCACCCACCGCTCAAACTTGAAAAAGGTAAAGATTACCTTTTGTTTGAGCTTTCGCTAAAACTCGTTGAGCTTGCTTACCAAAGGGTAGACATGGTCACCAAGCGCGGTGAGTTTGCTGTGCGTGGTGGAATTCTAGATATTTTTCCAACTACCTCAGAACATGCCATGCGACTTGAGTTCTTTGGCGATGAACTTGACGACATTCGCTTATTCCACGTTGCTGATCAGCGAACCATCACAGGGGCAGAGGCCGGCGAAGCTATTGGGCTAATTGAAATTTATGCGGCCAGAGAAATTATCATCACGCCAAACGTTGCCGCTCGTGCCCGAGAGATGGTGCATGAATTTCCAAACATCTCAACCATGCTCGCAAAGCTTGCCGAGGGAATCCCGGTTGATGGCATGGAGTCTTTGGCGCCAGTATTGGTTGATGCAATGGTGCCGTTTACCGATTACCTTCCTGCAAGTTCTCTGGTGGTTTTGCTGTCACCAGAAAAAGCTGCCGCACGTGCTGCCAGTTTGGTTGAAACCAACGAAGAATTTTTGCATGCTGCCTGGGATGCTGCGGTAGAAGGTGCTCAGGCCCCGCTTGATTTGAGCGACGGTGGCTTTGTTGACATTTCGCAATTTCAATCTGCGCTGGCCGGTAAAGCCCTGTTCACTATTTCCCAATTTGGCGCTGATGACGAAACCCTAGTGAATTTAAATCTGTTTGAGATTCCAAATTTCAAGGGCTTGGATACAACTTCTTTGGAATGGCTCGAAGATCAGTCAAAGCAGGGGCAGCTGATTTTCATGGTTGCTGAGGGTCACGGCACTGTTGAGCGCCTAAATGAGCAACTAAACGCGGTGGGCATCAATGCTCAAGTGGCGCAGGGTAGTTTGCGAAAAGGTTTCACCGCACCCGATAGCAAAATAATTGTCATTACAGAGGCAGAGTTTTACGGCAAATCATCGGTGTATGTAAGCCCGCAGGTGCGAAAGCTAGCTTCAAAGCGCGGCCAAGCCGTTGACCCGTTAAGCCTTAAGCAGGGCGATTATGTGGTTCATGAAACGCACGGTATTGGCCGGTTCGTAGAGCTTGTTGAGCGAACCAGTGGTATTGGTCGCCAACAGCATCAACGCGAGTACCTTCTTATTGAATACGCGCCTTCAAAGCGCGGTTATCCGGGTGACACGTTATTTGTTCCCACTGATCAACTGGATTTACTTACCCGCTATGTTGGCGGCGAGGCACCGGTGCTATCAAAGATGGGTGGCAGTGATTGGGCGAAGGTCAAAGGAAATGCTCGCAAGGCTATTCGAAAGATTGCAATTGACCTTGTCAAGCTGTACTCGGCACGCATGAAATCTCGCGGTCACGCGTTTGGTCCAGATACTCCGTGGCAACACGAACTTGAAGAAGCTTTTGCCTTCGTTGAGACCCCAGATCAGCTGACCACAATTGACGACGTAAAACGCGACATGGAAAAAGAAATTCCGATGGACCGCTTACTTGCTGGCGATGTTGGTTATGGCAAGACTGAGGTTGCCGTGCGTGCTGCTTTCAAGGCGATACAAGACGGAAAGCAGGTTGCCATGTTGGTGCCAACAACTTTGCTGGTTCGTCAACACACCGATACCTTCGAGGCGCGCTACGCCGGGTTCCCGGTAGTTGTTCGTTCGCTTTCTCGCTTTCAAACCGCCAAAGAGGTAAAGGAAACTCTTGAAGGTCTTGAAAATGGCAGCGTAGACCTTGTGATTGGCACGCATCGCTTGCTTTCTAAGAACGTCAAGTTTCGTCAACTTGGTTTAGTGATTATTGATGAAGAGCAGCGTTTCGGTGTTGAGCACAAAGAAAAACTTAAAGAACTCAAGACCAATGTAGATATTCTTTCTATGTCGGCAACGCCTATTCCTAGAACTCTTGAGATGGCAATCACTGGAATTCGCGAGATGTCTACCTTGGCAACACCACCTGAAGAGCGCCACCCAATTCTTACCTACATTGGTGGTTACAGCGAGAAACAAGTTGCCGCAGCAATCAGGCGTGAACTTATTCGTGAGGGTCAAGTATTTTTCGTGCACAACCGTGTGAGCACAATTGAAGCGGTGGCGAATCAGCTTGCCCAGTTGGTGCCGGAAGCGCGCATAGCCGTGGCTCACGGGCAAATGTCTGAAGGTGCCCTTGAACAAGTGGTGGTTGATTTTTGGGAGCGCAAGTTTGACGTTCTTATCTCGACCACAATCATTGAAACCGGAATAGATATTCCGAACGCCAATACTTTGATTGTTGACCGCGCAGAAAACTTTGGACTAAGTCAGTTGCATCAAATTCGTGGCCGAGTGGGCCGTAGTCGTGAGCGTGCCTACGCTTACTTCTTCTACGACCCAAGCAAGCCGCTAACCGAGACGGCGCATGATCGCCTTGCGACAATTGCGCAAAACAATGAGCTTGGCGCTGGAATGCAGGTTGCTTTGAAGGACCTTGAAATTCGCGGGGCGGGTAATCTACTTGGTGGTGAGCAGTCAGGTCACATTGCCGGGGTTGGTTTTGATTTGTATCTGCGCATGATTGGTGAGGCAGTAGCCGAGTTTAAGGGTGAGAAGCAAGAGTCACCGGCGGAACTGAAGCTTGAACTTCCGGTGGATGCGCACATTCCTTCAACCTATGTAGATAGTGAACGTTTGCGTCTAGAGGCCTATCACAAGCTATCTGCAACTAGCGGTGAAAAAGGCACCCGTGCTCAACTTGATGCAATTCTTGCCGAGCTAGAAGACCGATACGGTAAGGCACCGGAACCGGTTCGCAATTTAATTGAGGTTACTCAGCTTCGTCAACAAGCTAATCGCCTTGGCCTTAAGGACTTCAACGTTCTAGGTCTTCAGGCAAAACTCCAGCCGGTTGACCTAACAGATTCCGAGCTGGTGCGAATCTCTAGTCTCTATCCGGGCACTAAATATTTGCAGTCAGCGCAGACGCTTTTGATTGGCGCGCCTCGAGACGAAAACTTTGAACCATTGCGAGACACGGCAATCATCCAATGGGCATGGGCCTTATTGGCTAAGGTTTTTTCAAACACCGAAAGTAGTAAAAATGACTAAGCTCGACGAACTAATCTCAGTGCTTGCAAAATTGCGTGGTCCTGGTGGCTGCCCTTGGGATGCCGAGCAGACTCATCAGTCTCTGGTGAAATACCTAATTGAAGAAGTGTACGAACTAGTAGACGCAATTGAATCTGGTAATCGTGAAGAAATAATCGAAGAGCTTGGCGATGTCCTGTATCACGTGATCTTCCACAGTGACCTAGCCGAGCATGGTTCGCTTGGACAAAACTTTGATATTCAAGATGTAGCTGAAGTTTGCATCAACAAAATGGTCGGCCGTCACCCACACGTATTTGGCAACGCCGAGGAGCTTGAAAAGTACAAAGCCGAAACCGGCGCTGACGTAACGGTTAACTGGGATGATCACAAAAAGCGTGAGAAGCCAGAGCGGTCATCGGTGTTGGATGGAATTCCAAAGCACCTGCCAGCTTTGGCCCTTGCCGACAAGGTAATTGGCAAGGCTGAAAAGCTTGAGCTGCTTGATGCCGATGCACCGGGCCCTTTCAGCGTAACCAGTGAGGCAGAGCTTGGCGCAATATTGCTGGCTATTGTTTCATCAGCTCGTTCGGCAGGAATAGACGCCGAGGGCGCGCTGCGTGGAGCGGTTCGCGAACTAGAGGTTGAGATTCGCGAGTATGAACTAGATGGTGCAAACGACGCAGGCGTAATCGCGCTTCCAGCCGAATAGAGCGCCGGCGGGTAAACTTTCAGCATGGCTAAAGACGTGCACCCACCCCGTGGAATGCGCGACTTTCTACCCATAGAAAAGCAAAAGCGCGATGTTGTTCTAAACACAATTCGCACAACCTACCTGGCCCATGGCTTTCAAGAAATTGAAACTCCTGCCCTAGAAGACCTTGAGCGCCTCACCTCTGGCCAGGGGGGTGATAACGAAAAGCTTGCCTTCCGAGTTATGAAGCGCGGTGAAGAGCTTGAAAGATCACTCACAGGCGGCTCTGAGATAAATGCTGATTCAGCATCAGACTCACTTGCCGACCTTGGTTTACGCTACGACCTAACCGTTCCACTTACCCGCTACTACGCGACCAATCGTTCAAAGTTGCCTAAGGTTTTCAAAGCAATTCAGACGGGGCCGGTTTGGCGTGCAGAACGTCCGCAAAAGGGCCGTTACCGTCAGTTCGTTCAGTGCGACATAGACATTATTGGCGATGCGTCTTACTTGGCTGAAATAGATCTTTTAGTTTCCTCGCTCGAGGCTCTTGAGGCAATTCATTTGGGTAATGCAACCATTCGCGTTAACCACCGTGCGTTGCTGGCCAATCTGCTTGACGGTCTAGGCGTTCCAGAGGTTGGAAAGCCAGCCGCCATGATAATCATCGACAAGCTTGACAAGATATTTGCCGAGGGAGTTGTTAGGGAACTCGGTGAAAAATTTGGTGCAACAGTAGCCGAGACAGCAGCTGGTTGGTTGGCTACGCTGCAGTCGGATCTTGAGACCCCGGCTGAATTACAAGAAATTTTTGCAGCGGTTGAAGCACGGTTTGGAAAAGGAAAACTGCGCTTTGATCCAACCTTGGTTCGTGGCATGGGTTACTACACGGGCTCTATTTTTGAAATCGAGCACCCGGAGTCTGGATCTTCAATCGGTGGCGGTGGCCGCTACGACGGAATGATTGGCCGCTGGCTTGGTGAAGAAGTTCCGGCCGTGGGCATTTCAATTGGATTTGAACGTGCAGTTGATTTGGTTCCCGACACATTCGCCAGCACAGCACCCATGCGATTGGTTTTGGTTTTGGATGACACAACCCAGCAAACCGTAGCTCTGGCCCTAGCTCGTCAGAAAGACCTCTTTGAGCATGGATACGCCGTGCGCCTAGAGCAGCGCCCAAAGAAGCTAAATATGCTGCTAGATAGCCTTGCCCAGCAGGGTTTCACCCACTTTGCCACCGTCTCAGTGAACTCGAAGAGCTTCGAGAGCCTAGACATCAAGCCAATCGCCTAAACTAGGACTTATTACAACGACGTTTTTCGCGTCGTTTTGGCGCGTTTGAAAACAGCCCAAATAAGGAGACATCTTGTCAATCATTGAAGCAATCGGCGCGCGCGAGATTCTTGACTCACGCGGAAACCCAACCATTGAGGTTGAGGTACTTCTAGAAGACGACAGCTTTGGTCGTGCAGCAGTTCCATCAGGTGCATCTACCGGTGCGTTCGAAGCTCACGAGAGCCGCGATGGCGACAAGTCTCGCTACCTAGGTAAGGGTGTTCAGAACGCAGTTAAAGCTGTAGTTGAAACCGTTGACGAAGCGCTTGTTGGTTTTGATGCACTTGACCAGCGTCTAGTTGATGCTGCACTCATTTCTCTTGACGGCACAGCAACTAAATCAAACTTGGGTGCCAACGCAATTCTTGGTGTTTCACTTGCAAACGCTCGCGCAGCAGCAGAAACAACGGGCCAGCCGCTATACCGCTACCTTGGCGGGCCAAACGCTTACACACTTCCAGTACCTCTAATGAACATCATCAACGGCGGCGCACACGCTGACACCGGTGTTGACATTCAAGAGTTCATGATTGTGCCTCTAGGTGCTGAAACTTTTAGCGAAGCAATTCGTTGGGGCGTTGAGGTTTACCACGCACTAAAGAGCCTGTTGCACAGCAAGGGTCTTTCAACCGGTCTGGGTGACGAGGGTGGTTTTGCACCTGAGCTTCCAACCAATGTGGCAGCACTTGAGCTAATTGCCGAGGCAATTGCTAAGGCTGGTTACAAACTAGGCACCGATATTGCTCTTGCACTTGATGTTGCTGCAACCGAGTTCTATTCAGAAGAAACCAAGAAGTACACCTTTGAGGGTCAGCAGCGCACCGGCGACGAGATGATTGCGTACTATGCAGACCTAGTTTCTCGCTTCCCACTAGTTTCAATTGAAGACCCACTGTCAGAAGACGACTGGGCATCATGGACCAAGATGACTGCCGAGCTTGGCTCAAAGGTTCAGCTTGTTGGTGATGACCTATACGTGACAAACCCATCACGTTTGCAGAAGGGAATCGACGAGGCTGCCGGAAACGCGATTCTTGTGAAGGTGAACCAGATTGGTACCTTGACCGAGACCCTTGATGCAGTTTCACTAGCTCAGCGTCACGGCATGAAGGCAATTATTTCTCACCGTTCAGGTGAAACCGAAGACACCTTCATTGCAGACCTTGCTGTTGCCACCAACGCTGGTCAGATCAAGACCGGTGCACCGGCTCGATCAGAGCGCGTTGCAAAGTACAACCAGCTACTACGTATCGAAGAAGAACTAAGCGATGCAGCGTTCTACGCTGGTCGTTCAGCGTTTCCTCGCTTCAAGGCTTAATTTCTAAGCCAAACTAAAAGCATGAAATCACCCCGCAAAGCTGCGCCTTCTCAATCCAAGGCCGCTTTGCGGGGTTTTCGTTTAAACACCTCAAGCATTGCCCTGTTGGCGCTGATTGTTTTTGGCGTGATTACCTTGGCTCCAAGAGTGCAAACTTGGTTCGCTCAACGTCAGGCAATCTTTGAGGCACAGGCCGAGTTAGATCAAGCTAAGCAAGACGTGAAGTCAATGCAGGAAGAGCGAAAGCGCTGGGAAGACCCGGCCTATATTCGCGCCCAGGCTCGCGACCGCCTTTACTACGTGATGCCGGGCGAGGTTTCTTACCTGGTCATGGATGCCGACGGCGTAGACACCTCTGATACCTCTGGCACCGTTGGCGCAAAGATGGCGGCAGATAAAAATAATGCTGCTATTTCAGACACCATTTATCAGACCAAAAACAACTGGGTAGATGCGATTCTTGAAACAGTTATTCGTGCCGGTATCGAACAACCTGTTGAAGAGACGAAAAACTAATGCCACTTTCTGAAGTAACCCAGGCAGATATCGCCGAGGTGTCACGCCAACTTGGCCGTGAAGCTCGCGACATTGTGGCCATCGCCGCCCGCTGCGTTTGCGGCAAACCAACTGTTGTTCACACCGCCCCTCGCTTAGGTGATGGCACGCCTTTTCCAACGACTTATTACTTAACTCACAAGGGTGCAACTTCGGCCGTTTCTACTCTTGAAGCCAGCGGTTTAATGGCAGAACTGCAACAGCGCCTTTCCGAAGAACCTGAATTGGCTGCTGCATATTTGAAAGCGCACGAGGCATTTATTGCAGACCGTGATAAAACAGCAAAAGATCTTGGCCTAGAGGTGCCAGAAATTGCTGGAATCTCGGCAGGCGGCATGCCAACCAGAATCAAATGTTTGCACGCTCTGATTGGCCATGCACTTGCTGCCGGCCCGGGTGTAAACCCAATTGGTGACATAGCTCTTGAAGCCTGCTCGTGGAGCCCCAATAAATGCGTTTGCGAAAGCATCTAGCTTTTATGCTGGCCCTGGTCAGCACCCTTGCTTTTGCCAGTCCGGCAAATGCCGATGCAATTCGTGATAAAGAATATTGGCTAAGCGATTACGGTTTCACTCAAGCCTGGAAATTAACTAAAGGGGCCGGGGTAAAAGTTGCAGTTATCGACACCGGTATTGACATCACCCACCCAGATTTAGTCAACGCTGCATCTCTAGGTGTAGATATATCTACGCTCAACGCATCTATTGAGCAAACACCCATTCAAGATTTTGGTTATCACGGCACAATGGTCGCGAGTTTACTTGCAGGTAGGGGGCACGGTAAAAATATCGGGGTAATTGGAACAGCACCGGAAGCCGAACTAATTAGCGTGGCCATGCGATTTGATATTGAAACCCCAACTACAGACCAACAAATTGCTTCAGCGATTCACTATGCGGTTGATGCCGGAGCAAAAGTAATTAATTTATCGCTGACCAGAAACAGTAAAGATTGGCCAGCACTTTGGGATGAGGCATTTCAATATGCTTTCGACCACGACGTAGTGGTTGTTGCAGCTGCTGGCAATCGCGCCGGTGGAACAGAGCAGGTTGGCGCACCCGCCACAATTCCGGGAGTGCTGGTTGTGGCTGGGGTCGACAGAAATGCCAAGGTCAGTAATCAGGCTTCAACACAGGGCCTAACCATTGCGGTCGCGGCACCGGCCACCGATTTGGTGAGCGCGTATCCGGGTGGCGAGTACAAAATTTGGAGCGGAACAAGCGGGGCGGCGCCCATCGTTTCTGGCCTGGTTGCTCTGGTTCGTGCCAAGTACCCAAACCTTGATGCCAATAACGTAATCAATCGGGTAATTTCCACGGCAACCAAAATGGGTGATCAGCCTTACTCAAATCAGTTTGGCTATGGGTTAATTGATCCGGTTGGTGCTTTGACCGCAGATCTGCCACAAGTGCAGGTAAATCCACTGGGCTCGCTAAGCGATTGGGTCAAGTTGTATAGAAAGAGCACCGATGTTGCGCCTGCGGGGGAGCTGGCAGCCCCAATCCAGCCGCATAACCTTCTGAATGCTCAGGGTTTTGATTCAACCCAGATTGTGCCCATTGCGGTTTACTCGATTTTTGGCATGTTGGTACTGACTTCGGTGATCCGCCGCCTGCGTCGTCGCAAATAGGTAGCCGCAAAGCCCTAAAATAGAGGAATGTCTTCAATTAGCTCAGGTGCAAGCGCGCCCAAAATTCTTATCGTCGGTGGCGGTTATGCCGGTTTCTACACAGCTTTCAAGCTAGAGAAACTTCTTAACAAGGGCGAGGCCGAGGTCACAATGATTGACCCGCTTCCATACCTGACCTACCAGCCATTCCTACCTGAGGTTGTTGCCGGCTCAATCGAGGCACGTCACGTAGTAACCTCACACCGCCGCCACCTGAAGAAGACCAATATTATTGCCGGCAAGGTAACTCACATTGAACACGCAACTAAAACTGCAACCATTGAGGTTGCCGGCCTAAAGCCTTACCAGATGCAGTACGACCAAATCGTAGTTACCGCTGGTGCTGTTTCTAGAACTTTCCCAATTCCAGGTGTTGCCGACACCGCAATTGGTCTGAAGACAATTGAAGAAGCTGTTGAAATTCGCAACCGCATAATGACCAACCTAGACAAGGCTGCTAACTTGCCTGCAGGCGCGGCCCGCAATCGTTTGCTTACCTTTGTTGTGGTTGGTGGTGGGTTCGCCGGCATCGAAACCTTTGCAGAAATGCGTTCATTGGTTAGCTACCTGCTTCGCTACTACCCAAACATCTCTTTTGAAGACACCAAGTTCCACTTGATTGAGGCAATGGGCCGCATCATGCCTGAGGTTGCTCTAGACACAAGCGAGTGGGTAATCGCAAACCTAGACAAGCGCGGTGCAAAGATTCACCTAAACACCCAGCTTCTTTCTGCAGTAAAGGGCAAGGTTGAGCTTTCAACCGGAGAAACATTTGAGTCAGACGTTATCGTCTGGACCGCCGGTGTAATGGCCCACCCTTTCGTAAGAAACACAGATCTTCCGCTAGATGAGCGCGGTCGTCTAACCGCAAAAGCATCACTTCAAATTGTTGAAGGCGAAAAGCTGATTGTTGATGCCTGGACTGCCGGTGACGTATCTGCGGTTCCTGATCTTTCAGGCGGCGGCGTTGGCGGCTTCTGCGTACCTAATGCACAGCACGCGGTTCGCCAGGCCAAGTTGCTTGCCAAGAACATTGTGGCAACTCTTCGCAACCAGCCAGTGGTTGATTACTTCCACAAGAATATGGGTGCGGTTGCCGGTCTTGGCATTGGCGTTGGCGTATTCCAGTACAAGAAGCTTGCCATCAAGGGGCTTATTGCTTGGTTCATGCACCGCGGCTACCACGGTCTAGCCATGCCAATGTGGGAGCGCAAGCTACGCGTGTTCTCAGGTTGGATCTGGAACTTCTTGCTTCGTCGTGACATCGTTGCCATTTCAGCAACCAAAGAACCACGATTAGCTTTCGCTACCTTCGCGTCGCGTCCTAAGGCATAGTCACAGCACCTCCCCGCGCAAGCGGCGTACAGCAAGTCGGGCAAAATTGAAGTACGTCTTCAATTTTTTACCCGCCTTGCTCAGTACTTGCCCCTGTATTCCAATGGCAGAGAAAGGCGACTTAAAATCGCTACAGTGTGGGTTCGAGTCCCACCAGGGGCACATAAATTAACCTCCCTTAGGGGAGGTTAATTTTTGTGCCGGTGGATCGAAGAAACACGCTCGGGGCCCCACCGAAGGTGGGGCGGGGTGAGAGGCTTACAGCAAACTCTCAGCCATGCGGGGTTAACATTTACCCATGGACATCACACTCATCGTCATTATCGGCGCCATTGCGCTCATCGGTATTTTCCTTTGGTCTACCTACAACGGTTTAGTAACTCTGAACGTTCGAGTTGACGAGGCCTGGAGCGACATAACCGTTCAGCTAAAACGCCGTGCCGACTTGATTCCAAACCTTATTGAGACCGTGAAGGGATATGCAACTCACGAAAAAGAGGTCTTTGAAAATGTGACTGCAGCTCGTGCTGCCACAGTTTCACCACAGGTGCTTGCGCACC
>JBDLUH010000008.1:0-29837 GCA_039805425.1 Actinomycetota bacterium | reverse complement strand
TATCGCGCAGGCTTCAGAGTTTCGGGAACCGCACCGCGTTGCACGTTATCTAGAGGAAGTAGCTGGCTCTTACCACCGCTGGTATGACGCGTGCCGAGTAACGCCGCTTTCCGGTGCAGCCGTAGAGGCGGTTCACCGCACCAGACTTTGGCTGAACGACGCGGCTGGAGTTGTGCTGCGTAACGGTCTTGAACTTCTTGGCGTTAGTGCGCCAGAAAGAATGTAAAAATGTCTAATCCACTTGCACCTGAATGGCTTGATTACCCAGCAGACCTAAACGCTGTTGATGAAAAGGTTTGGCCGCGCCACGTAAAGCGCCGCGCCACTGGCGAGCTAGAGATTGCCGGGGTTGCCGTCACTGAAATCGCTGCGCAATTTGGCACACCTCTTTATGTAATCGATGAAGATGATTTCCGCGCCCGCGCCACTGCTGCAAAAAACGCGCTGGGTGATGCCGCAAAAAAGATTGGCACAGACGCCAAGGTCTACTACGCCAGCAAGGCTTTTCTTAGCACTGAAATTGTTAGCTGGATCAACGAACTAGGTCTAAATATTGATGTTGCTTCTGGGGGCGAACTGGCCGCCGCCCTTGCCGGAGGCATAGACGCCAGCCGAATTGGTTTGCACGGTAACAACAAGTCGCTGCGTGAAATTGGGCGTGCGGTAACTGCTGGAGTAGGGGCAATTGTTATTGACTCCGAACTAGAGATTGAACGCATCGCATCTGCGGCTGGCGCACAAGACAAAGTGCAACCGGTTCGTCTTCGCGTAAACACCGGTGTGCACGCAAACACTCACGATTTTTTAGCAACCGCACGAGAAGACCAAAAATTTGGCATTGCCCTGGCCGATGCACCGGCATTGGTTGCCAAAATTCGATCTCACTCTCACCTCAAGTTTTTGGGCCTGCACCAGCACGTGGGTTCACAGATTTTTAATGCTGAGGGTTTCGTTGAGTCAACCAAGCGTTTGGTTGCGTTGCACGCTGAGCTGTCTAAAGAATCCGAAATTCCAGAATTGAATCTTGGTGGCGGCTTTGGTGTGAACTACACGCCTGCCGATAGAGCACCTGGAATCGCATACTTTGCAGATGCAATCACAGCCGTAGTGGCCGAGGAGTGTGCAAAGCACGCCGTTAAGGTTCCTAAGTTGGCTTTCGAGCCAGGTAGATACATTGCCGGCCCAGCTGGATTGACCCTCTACAACGTGGGCACAGTAAAAGATGTCAAAGTCACCGATGGTGCAAGCCCGGCAGTGCGTAAGTATGTATCGGTTGATGGCGGAATGAGTGACAACATGCGTACCGCGTTATACGAAGCCGAGTATCACACCGTTTTGGCATCTAGAAGCAGCGAGGCCCAAGCAGCTTTGGCGCGGGTAGTTGGTAAGCACTGCGAGAGTGGCGATATTGTTGTACGCAATGACTACTTGCCAGCAGATGTTCACCCAAACGACCTGCTGGCGGTAGCCACCACCGGCGCCTACTGCTACTCAATGTCAAATAATTACAACTTCTTAACCAAGCCAGCAGTAGTTGCGGTGAAAAGTGGCGAGGCCCGATTAATTATTCGTGCCGAGACCGAGGCAGATTTATTCACCAGAGACTTGAAATACCAGGCAACAGCAAACCAGAACGAAAAGAGTTAATCGTGCAGGAATATCGCCCCTTAAGAATTGCGCTACTTGGCGCTGGTTCAGTTGGTTCGCAGGTTGCCAGACTTTTAATTGAAAACAAGGCAGAACTCGCAGCTCGCGTTGGTGCCGAGCTTGAGCTGATTGGTGTTGTTGTTCGCGACATCGAAAAAGCAGTTAAGGCAGGTGTGCCGAAGCAGTTGCTAACCACCAAAGCAGAAGACGTAATTGTTAGCGCCGACATCGTTATTGAAGTCATGGGTGGCATCGAGCCTGCCCGCAGTTACATATTGCAGGCACTGAATTCAGGTTCAGATGTAATTACTGCGAACAAGGCTTTGTTGGCCACGCACGGAACCGAATTATTTGACACTGCTGAACAAGTAGGAGCTCAGCTTTACTTTGAGGCGGCAGTTGCCGGTGCGATTCCAATTATTCGCCCACTGCGTGAATCACTTGCCGGAGACAAAGTGAATCGCATCATGGGAATTGTGAACGGTTCAACCAACTACATTCTTGACCGCATGGATACCGAAGGCTTAAGCCTGGAAGCCGCGATGGAAGAAGCGACCGCACTTGGCTACCTTGAGGCAGATCCAAGTCTTGACGTTGAAGGTTACGACGCCGCTCAAAAGGCAGCAATTCTTGCTTCTCTTGCGTTCCACACTGAGGTGCCGCTCGACAAGGTTTACCGCGAGGGAATTACACAAATCACCGCCGAGCAAATGGCGGCTGCCAAGCGCGATGGCTACGTGATCAAGATTCTGGCAATCGCCGAGCGTATCGCTGCAAACGGCGGCGAAGCCGGAGTTGCTGTTCGCGTTCACCCGGTTTTGATTGACCGCAAGCACCCGCTTGGCGCTGTGCGCGGTGCGTTCAATGCCGTTTTCGTAGAGGCTGAAGCCGCAGGCGAATTGATGTTCTATGGCGCAGGTGCCGGTGGCGTTCAAACGGCATCCGCAGTTTTGGGTGACCTTGTTTCAGCTGCAAAGCGTCACGTGGCCGGTGGCCCAGGTCTTGCAGATTCTGTGCACGCAAACTTGCCGGTACTGCCAATTGATCGTGTTCACACTCGCTACCAAATCACCCTTGAGGTAACTGACCAGCCGGGTGTGCTCGCCAAGATTGCCAATACATTCTCTGCTGGCAATGTTTCAATCGAAACTGTTGAGCAGTCGGTGCGTTTGAACGACGGCAAGCGAAGCAAAACCGCTACCCTCGAGGTAGGAACCCATTCAGCCACCGATGCAGAACTAAGCGCAGTTGTAAAGGCGCTTGCCGCTAGCGAATCGGTTGAATCAATTACTTCAGTAATCCGAGTAGAAGGAATCTAATGGCACACCAGTGGCGCGGAGTTATTCGCGAATACATCGACCGCCTGGACATCTCAAGCGACAACCCTGTAATCACTTTGGGTGAGGGTGGCACACCATTGGTTGAGGCTCCAGCTCTTGCAAAACTAGTAGGTGCAGAGCGCGTGCTACTTAAGGTTGAGGGCATGAACCCAACCGGTTCTTTCAAGGACCGCGGTATGACCATGGCAGTTTCAAAGGCTGTTGGCCACGGAGCCCAGGCTGTTATCGCAGCGTCTACTGGAAACACTTCTGCTTCAGCTGCCGCATACGCTGCGGCCGCTGGAATTCAATCTGTGGTTTTGGTGCCAAAGGGCAAGATCTCTCTTGGCAAGCTAAGTCAGGCCGTTGCGCACAAGGCGCAAATTTTGCAGGTAAAAGGAAACTTTGATGACTGCCTAACCCTGGCCCGTGATCTAAGTGAAAACTACCCGGTGCACCTAGTGAACTCAGTAAACCCAGACCGAATCGAGGGCCAAAAGACCGGTGCCTTCGAAGTTGTTGACTCACTTGGTTTTGCTCCAGACTTTCACGTCTTGCCAGTTGGTAATGCGGGTAACTACACCGCTTACTCAAAGGGGTACCAAGAAGATCTAGAAGCTGGTCGTATCAAGGCATTGCCTAAAATGTGGGGCTTTCAGGCTGAGGGCTCTGCGCCTTTTAGCTTTGGTAATCCGGTGAAAAAGCCAGACACAATTGCTACCGCAATTCGAATTGGTAACCCGGCGTCTTACGATTTGGCTCTTGCTGCACGTGAGGCAACCGGCGGCCAGTTTGGTTATTGTTCAGATAAAGAGATTCTTTGGATGCACAGATTCCTTTCAAACGAAGTTGGCGTGTTCGTTGAGCCTTCTTCGGCAACTGGAGCTGCTGGTTTGTTTAAGCACTCAAAGCGCGGTGAGGTTCCAGCTGGTTCAACAATCGTTGTAACCGTAACTGGGCACGGTTTGAAAGACCCAATGTGGGCTCTTAAAGACGAGCGCGGCAAGGGAATTAAGCCTCAGGCTGTAGCAAACAAAGTTGAAGCTGTTGCCGAACGTCTGGGTCTTTCCAAGAAGTAAACATGACATCACTTATCGGTAGAAAAGTCACGGTTAAGGTTCCAGCCACTTCGGCAAACCTGGGGCCTGGCTTTGACACGCTTGGCATGGCGCTCTCGTTCTACGATGAGCTTCAGGTTGAAGCCGTAGCCGGCAGTGGGGCAGTAGTTGAAGTGAACGGCGAAGGCGCCGGCGAAGTCGCTACCGATGAAACTAATCTCGTTGTTAAATCTCTTGCATACACTTTTGCAAAGTTTGGTCAAAAAGTTCCTGGGCTAAAACTTATAGCGCACAACATAATTCCGCACGGTCGTGGCATGGGTTCATCTGGTGCCGCCGTTGTCTCTGGAATCGTTGCGGCTAAGGGGTTACTTGATGGAATTGTTGAAATCTCTGATCAAGCTCTTCTGACCATTGCCACTGAGCTTGAAGGCCACCCCGATAATGTTGCCCCGGCGCTTTTCGGTGGTCTAACTATTGCCTGGGAAGACGAAACCGGCCCGCACCATAAAAAACTTTTTGTACACCGTGGGGTTTCACCGCTTGAATTGGTGCCAAACCACAAGATGTCCACGGCCCTTGCTCGCTCTTTGCAGCCCGAATCGGTTCCTCACGATGACGCGGTGTTTAACGTTTCACGTTCAGCGCTTTTGATTGCGGCTCTAACTCAGAGCCCTGAGCTACTTATGGCCGCAACCGAGGACCGCCTGCACCAGGATTACCGTGCCGCCGCGATGCCCGAAACCGATTCAATCGTCAAACTTATGCGCGAGCATGGCCACGCGGCTGTGGTTTCAGGGGCTGGGCCATCAGTTTTGGTTTTGTCTAGCGACCCTGCTCAGCGCCTAGATGCTGCCAAATTGGCTGCAAAGAACTTTCCAGAATGGCAGGCTCTGCTTTTGGCTGTGGACTTCAAAGGTGCTACAGTTACCTTGCACCAATAATTGGTGAAAATCCCGCAGATCTAACGCGGTAGCAGCATGTTCAAAACATGCAGACAGTGACTCTCAAATTACAGTCACGAATATCTCCTAAGAAAGAGAAATCAAAAACATGGATGAAATCCAGGAAACCGCTCCGGTAAAGAAGAGTCGTCGCGTTGTTGCAGACGGCTCAGTATCGGCAGAAAAATCAGAAGCCCCTAAGAAGGCTCCTCGCGCAAAGGCCGTAAAGGCAGAAGCGCCAGAGGCCAAGGCAGAAAAGCCAGCAAAGGCAGCCGAGGCTTCAGAGTCAAGCTCAAACTCAGAATCTAATTCAGGCGAGGGCGCAGAGCGTTCAAACAACAACCGCAACCGCAACCGAAACCGCAACCGCAATGGTCGCGATGGTGGCAACTCTGGTGAGTCTCGCGAAGGCGGCTCAGAAAACAGCGGTGAAAACTCAAACCGCGACAACTCAACTCGCGATAATGACTCACGCAACGAGCGCGACTTCAACGATGAGCGCCGTGGCAACAACCGCAACCGCAACCGAAACCGCGATCGCTACCGCGACCGCGATAACCGCGGTCGCCGCGGCGGCAACGGGGGTCAACAAGATGAAATCGAACCGGAGATCTCTCCAGATGACGTGCTAGTTCCTGTTGCAGGAATCTTGGATGTTCTAGATAACTACGCATTCGTTCGCACCAGTGGTTATCTACCTGGTCCAAACGATGTTTACGTTTCACTTGGTCAGGTTAAGAAGTACAACCTGCGCAAGGGTGATGCAGTTGTTGGTTCAATTCGTCAACCTCGCGAAGGCGAAGGCCAGGGTCGTTCAAAGTTCAACGCCATCGTTCGCATTGAATCAATTAACGGTCTTACCGTTGAGCAGGCTGCAACCCGCGTTGAGTTTGGCAAGCTAACTCCGCTTTACCCACAGACTCGTTTGCGTCTTGAGACTGAGCCAAACAAGCTAAGTACTCGAATTATTGACCTTGTTTCACCAATCGGTAAGGGCCAGCGCGGTCTTATCGTTTCGCCGCCTAAGGCCGGTAAGACTTTAGTGCTTCAGGCAATTGCTAACTCAATCGCGGTAAACAACCCTGAAGTTCACCTGATGGTTGTTTTGGTTGATGAGCGCCCTGAAGAAGTTACAGACATGCAGCGCACCGTTAAGGGTGAAGTTATTGCATCAACTTTTGACCGCCCTGCAGAAGATCACACCACAGTTGCCGAGCTTGCAATCGAGCGCGCTAAGCGTTTGGTTGAACTTGGCCACGACGTTGTAGTTCTGCTTGACTCAATCACTCGTTTGGGTCGTGCGTACAACTTGAGTGCACCAGCATCAGGACGAATTCTTTCTGGTGGTGTTGACTCATCAGCTCTTTACCCACCAAAGCGTTTCTTTGGTGCAGCCCGAAACATTGAAGATGGCGGATCGCTAACGATTCTTGCTACAGCTCTTGTTGAGACCGGTTCAAAGATGGATGAAGTTATCTTCGAAGAGTTCAAGGGAACCGGAAACATGGAGCTTCGTTTGTCTCGTTCACTTGCAGACAAGCGCATCTTCCCTGCGGTTGATGTTAACGCTTCGGGTACCCGCCGCGAAGAAATGTTGATGAGCCCAGATGAAACCAAGATTGTTTGGAAACTTCGCCGTGCTCTAGCAGGTCTTGAGCAGCAGCAGGCGCTTGAGCTTGTGCTTAGCCGACTAAAAGAGACCTCATCAAACGTTGAGTTCCTAATGCAGGTTCAAAAATCAATGCCAGTTCCAACCGGTTCTGACTCGGAGTAATTAATTGCTCTCATCGGTACAACCTCTATTAGCGGAGCACACTGAGCTTCAGACCAAGTTGTCTGACCCAGCTTTGCACGGTAATCCTGCTTTAGCCAAAAAACTCAATCGTCGCTACGCCGAGTTGAGTGCAATCGTGGCAGCGTACAACCAGGTGTTGTCGCTGACCGAAGACCTGAAGGCTGCAAAAGAGCTGGCAAAAGAAGATGAGATGTTCGCCGAAGAAGCAACTCTTAACGAAGAGCGCCTAAATGCTGCACAAGAGAAACTTCGCCGCCTGCTTATTCCACGCGATCCAGACGACGGCCGCGATGTGATTATGGAAATCAAGGCCGGTGAAGGTGGTGCAGAATCTGCGCTCTTCGCAGCCGACCTACTTCGCATGTACATTCAGTACGCCAACTCAAAGGGTTGGAAAACTGAAGTTCTAGACAAGAACGAATCAGATCTTGGTGGAATTAAAGACATTCAGCTTGCCATCAAGGGAAACTCTTCTGATCCGGCTCAAGGCGTGCATGCACACCTCAAGTACGAAGGCGGCGTTCACCGTGTTCAGCGCGTTCCGGCAACAGAGACTCAAGGTCGAATTCACACCTCGGCGGCCGGCGTTCTAGTGTTCCCAGAAGTAGATGAACCCGAAGAAGTAGAGATCAGCCAAAACGATTTGCGAATTGATGTTTATCGCTCTTCTGGCCCGGGTGGGCAGTCTGTTAACACCACAGACTCTGCAGTTCGCATCACGCACTTGCCAACCGGTATCACCGTGGCTATGCAAAACGAAAAATCACAGTTGCAAAACCGTGAAGCCGCAATGCGTGTTCTACGTGCGCGAATTCTTGCTGCTCAACAGGAAGCAATTGAGGCAGAACAGTCTGCGGCTAGAAAGTCTCAGGTGAAGTCGGTTGACCGTTCCGAACGCATTCGAACCTACAACTACCCGGAAAACCGAATTGCCGATCACCGCACCGGATACAAGGCCTATAACCTTGACGCGGTGATGGACGGGGCCCTAGAGCCAGTAGTGCAATCGGCAATTCAGATGGATGAGGAATCTCGTCTAGCAGCGCTCGGCGACGAAAAGAAATAAGTCAATGTTGCTGCGCGAACTGGTTGTGCACGCTACAGAACGATTCAAAGAATCGGGAATTGACTCGGCTGAGGTGGATGCCCAGTTGCTGGCAGCTCACCTTTTAGGTCTTTCACGTGGTGAAGTTCAAAGTGAAATGATTCGCGGCGCAGAACTAAGTGAAGCTCAGTCAGAAAAACTTGCAGAAATGTTTGGCCGCCGGCTGCTTCGCGTACCGCTTCAGCACATCACCGGTGTTGCCTATTTTAGAAATCTAGAACTTGCAGTGGGTAGAGGGGTATTCACCCCAAGGCCTGAAACAGAATTTGTGGCTCAGCTTGCAATTGATGCACTGAATGCTGCCCGGTCTGAAGCCCCAATAGCAATTGATTTGGGCACCGGCTCAGGTGCCATTGCTTTGGCTATGGCTACCGAGGTAAATCACTCAAGAGTATTTGCGGTGGAAAAATCAAATGAAGCTTTTCCATTTACCCAGCAAAACTTTCAGAAGTATTCAGATACCTCGGCGACTCTAGTGCTGGGTGACTTGGCTGACGCGTTTCAAGAATTAGATGGAACGGTTTCTGTGGTTGCATCAAACCCTCCCTACATTCCACTTGACGCTGTGCCACGCGATATCGAAGTCAAATTGCATGACCCTCAAATTGCCCTTTACGGTGGGGCTGATGGAATGCAGGTGATGCGCTTGGTATCGAAAAGCGCAAAGCGATTGCTGCTGCCAGGTGGAAGTCTTGTAGTTGAGCACGCAGACTCTCAAGGCAAACAGGTGTGTGAACTACTATTGGCAGATGGGTGGAACAACGTGCTCTCGCACAAAGATCTAACCGGCCGTGACCGCGCGGTTACCGCAACAAAGTAAAGTTTTCAAAGAGAGGGGCAGGTCAAATGACAAATCGCATTTACGACTGCTCGCTTGATACGGATCTACTAACCGGCATGCGTCTTGCCAAGGTTTCGCTTGGTCGCAACGAGCTTGCAGTAATTCCTACCGATACCGTATACGGCGTTGCCGCCGATGCGTTCTCGCCTGAGGGCGTTAGGGCTTTACTAGCTGCCAAGGGCCGCGGCCCACAGTCGCCTCCGCCGGTTCTAATCGGAACAGTGCAAACAATGCATGCGCTTGCCGAAGTGGTACCAGACATCGCCAATAAGTTGGCCCAAACATTTTGGCCTGGCGCTCTAACCATGATTTTCAAGGCGCAATCCTCGCTCACCTGGGATCTTGGTGAGACCAAAGGCACCGTGGCCCTTCGCATGCCAGACCACAAGATTGCTCTGGCTTTACTTCAAGAAACCGGGCCGCTTGCCGTTTCGAGTGCAAATCTAACTGGGCAACCAGCTGCAACCACCTGTCAGCAGGCAGAAAGCTATCTGGGTGACAGCGTTGCTGTTTACCTGGATGGCGGAAACAGCCCTAAGGGGGAAGCATCAACAATTCTGGACATGACTCAGTTGCAAGACTTGTACGATGCCGAAGGTAATTTGACCACCACAGGCAAAATCAAGATTGTACGAAATGGTGCTCTAAGTGCCGACAAAATCAGATCAATAGCTGGCGACCTTTTGTTAGAAGGAATTTAGCCAGTGCGCGCATATCTTTTAATGATGTTGATCGCAGCTGTGGTTACTTTTTTCGGAACATTCGGTGTTTTGAAAATTGCCCATAAGTACAAGATCTATCCACAAATTCGTTCACGCGATGTGCACACCAAACCAACGCCAAGGTTGGGCGGCATTGCCATGTTTGCCGGCTTTCTTGTAACCGCAGTAATTGCCGGCTTGCTTGGTTGGTTCAAGAGCGTTTATGCAGACCCAATCCACATCGTGGCCATTGTCTCGGCGGCTTTTGTAATCACTTTGATTGGGTTTCTAGACGACTTATACGATCTCGACTGGAGCCTAAAGCTAGCTGGTCAATTTGTTGTCGCTGGAATTTTGGCCTGGCAAGGGGTTCAAATTGTTTCGCTGCCCATAGCTGGCCTAACTATCGGAAGTTTTGGAATTTCGTTTCTAGCCACGGTATTCCTAGCCGTGTTGGTGATGAACGCGGTGAACTTTATCGATGGACTAGATGGTTTGGTGGCCGGGGTTGTCTTAATAGGTACCGGGGTCTTCTTTGCTTATAGCTACCTACTGGCCAAGCAGACCTCGCCGACTAACTATTTCAACCTGTCGTCACTTATCTCGGCAATTGTGATCGGCATGTGTTTGGGGTTCCTTCCCTATAACTGGCACAGGGCAAAAATCTTTATGGGAGACTCGGGTGCAATGTTGCTGGGGCTATTAATGGCCACCTCGGCGCTTACTGTGACCGGCCAAATTGACCCTCACTCGGTTAGTCGAGGCGAGATGATCCCGGCCTTTATCCCGCTGATTTTGCCCTTGGCCATTCTGATTTTGCCGCTGCTGGACTTTTCTCTGGCGGTAATTCGCCGCCTGCGGGCGGGAAAATCGCCTTTTGCGGCTGATCGGCAACACCTGCACCACAGACTTCAAGACTTTGGCCACACCCACCTGGGTTCGGTTCTGGTGTTTTATGTGTGGACGGCCCTTATTTCGCTTACCTGCCTTCTGTTCTTCTTTATGGAGTCTTGGGCCGTGTTTATCTTCTTCCTGGTGGGTCTAATTGGCTCGCTAACTTTCACCCTTTGGCCGCTAATTCAGCGCCGATTGAGCAGTAAAACAAAGGAATCTGCACATGTCTAAGGCTTCAAACAGCTTGTTTCGTCGCGTTTTAATTTTGGGTTCGGCTCTGACCGCCGCTATCGCAATAATTGGTGGGGTAGTTGGCTATTTTGTAGCCGGCACCGATGGCCTAACCAGCGCATTGATAGGTGCCGGTTTAGCGCTGGTTTTTGTTAGCTTGACGGCTTTGAGTGTTTGGTTTGGCGGCAAGCTTCCGCTGGGTGGTTTCTTTGGGCTGGTTCTAGGTGGCTGGTTGCTAAAAATTATTGGGTTCTCATTTGTAATTGCGGCGCTAAAAGATGCCGATTTTATAAATGGACCGGTGCTCTTTTTTACCTTGGTAGCCGCTATTTTGGGGACCCTCGCGGTTGACTCTGTAGCAGCACTTAAGGCGCGCATTCCCGTAATTGGCGACTAAAAGTTCCTGTTAGGATTGTCGCAAGAACTAAGTAAAACTCTGGTTCTTATCCCGTTGTAAATCGCCGCAAGGCTGCCCTCAATCTTGCCCCGAAACAGGAGTCCACGCTGTTCAATTACGCACAGAGTTTGCTATTCGTAGCAGCTAGCACCGAAGAGTCAGGTGGTGGATTCCACGCCCCTTCAATCATGGAGTTTTATCCAGAGATTGTGGCCTTCGAGGGAACTCCTTTTGCGTTGAACCGAATCATGTTGATTCGCCTTTTGGTTCTAACTCTTCTTGTAGTGCTTTTCACGCTGTGGACTCGCAAGTTCCAGCAGGCAAACAAAACCAATAACTTCGTGCCTGGCAAGTTCCAGCTGATGGGCGAGATCTCACTGAACTTTGTGCGCAAGAGCATTGCCCATGACCAACTTGGTGAAAAAGACGGCGACCGATTCCTGCCGCTACTGACGACAATCTTCTTCGTGACTCTTGGCATGAACATCACGGGAATCATTCCGGGACTAAACATTGCTGGAACATCTGTAATTGGTTTGCCAATTGTTATGGCGGCAGCAGCCTATGTGACTTTCATTTACGCAGGTGTGAAAAAACACGGTGGTCACTTCTTCACTTCAGCTTTGTTCCCGGCAGGTGTGCCAAAGGCCTTCTACATTTTGGTAACTCCAATTGAGTTGCTATCAACTTTTATTCTTCGCCCGGTTACTCTTGCTCTTCGTTTGACCATGAACATGATTGCGGGTCACTTGCTTCTTGTTCTTTGTTTCTCGGCAACTCAGTTCTTCTTCTTTGAAGCAGATGGTTTGTTCAAGGCATTCGGAGCAGGAACATTCGTGTTTGGTTTTGCATTCACTCTTTTTGAGATTCTGGTTGCATTCCTGCAGGCATACGTTTTTACTCTTCTGACCACGGTCTACATTCAGTTGGCCCTATCAGACGAGCACTAAGAGCTGGCAACCGTCAGTTCTAAACCACGGAAGGGAAATACAAAGTGGACGTTACAAACATCGCCGAAATGACCGGCAACCTAGCAGTAGTTGGCTACGGCCTAGCAGCAGTAGGTCCTGGTATTGGTGTAGGTCTAGTTGTTTCAAAGACCATCGAGTCAATCGCTCGCCAGCCAGAGCTTGCAGCAAAGCTACAGGTAACAATGTGGCTAGGTATCGCATTTACTGAGGCGCTAGCGCTTATCGGTCTTGCAACCCCATTCATCTTCGCTTAGTCAGTCAGGAACTTAAGCCATGATTTCAAGAATTCTCGCTGCGGCAGCAGAGGGTGAGGCTGCGCCTAACCCTCTTTTGCCAGCCAGCTACGACATTCTTTGGTCTTCGGTTGTTTTCTTTATCCTGCTTGCCTTCTTCTGGTTCAAGGTTCTGCCTAACTTCAAGAAGACTTTGGATGCTCGCACCGAGGCGATCGAAGGTCGTCTAGAGGCCGCTGAAAAAGCACAGGCTGAGGCTGCAGCGAAAACTGCAAACATCGAGGCCGAGCAGGCAGCTGCTCGGGCAGAAGCATCAGAGATTCGTGAAGCAGCGCGCGCTGAGGGTGCAGTCATTTTGGCTGAGCTTAAAGAGCAAGCTTCTGCTGAAGCGGCTCGCCTGACAGCAACTGCAAAGGCGCAAATTGAAGCCGAGCGTCAGGCAGCACTTATTTCTCTTCGCGCAGAAGTTGGCACACTGGCCATCGATCTTGCGTCAAGCGTTGTTGGTGCAAGTCTGCAGAACGACAAAGTTGCAAGCTCAGTGGTTGACCAATTCTTGGCTGACCTAGAAGCAAGCGACAAGTCAGGCAAGAAGAACTAATGGCAAGCGCAACCAGACAGTCACTAATTGCAGCAAAGGCAGCTCTTCAGCCGCTTCTTGCTAAAGCAGATATCAAGTTCGCAGAAGAGATTTTTAGCATCGGCGCAGCCGTTGCTTCATCTACTCAATTGCGCAGCATCCTCTCGGACCCTTCCGCCGAGGCTAAGGCAAAATCAGGTGCACTCACCGCCGTGTTCGGCAAGAGTGTTTCTGCAACTGCACTTGAGTTTGTGACCACACTGGTTGGCTTGCGTTGGTCAACTGGCCAAGATCTAGTGTCTGCTTTCGAGCAGGTTGCGGTTTTTGCTGTTGCTGCGATTGCCGCTGACAACAAGAATCTTGCAGCTGTTGAAAGTGAACTATTTGCTTTCAAGCAGGCAGTTGATTCAGATCAGGATCTTCAGTTTGCACTTGGCGACCGCCTAGCTACAGACGAAGCCAAGATTGCGCTAGTTCAGGCACTAACCAAGGGCAAAATCAGCGAAGAGGCAGCGGTGCTTATTCGCAGAGCCATCACCGGCGCTCGTCGTCGTCGTGTTGCCCTAGTTCTTGAGCAGTTCGGTAAGCAGGTATCGGCTTACGCTGAGCGCCTGGTTGCAACTGTAACCGTGGCAACTCCAATGAGCGCCGCTCAGTTGGATCGCCTAGAAGGTGTGTTGGCTAAGTCTTACGGGCAGAGCCTAAAGCTAAACGTCGAGGTAGATCCAGCAATCCTCGGTGGCATCAAAGTCCAGGTAGCTGGAGAGATTCTAGACGGAAGCCTGTCTTCACGTCTAACAGCAGCAAAGCTTCAGCTGGCGTAGGCCAGCGTTTCCCAACAAGAAGAAGGAACCCAAGATGGCAGATCTGAAAATCAGCCCGAACGAGATTCGCGACGCTCTAAAGGACTTCGTTAAGTCTTATGAGCCAGCTAAGGCTTCTCGCTCAGAGGTAGGTCACGTAATCGATGCCGGTGACGGTATTGCTCACGTTGAAGGACTACCAAGTGCGATGGCTAACGAGCTACTGAAGTTTGCCGATGGCACTCTAGGCCTAGCCTTGAACCTCGACGAGCGCGAGATCGGTACCGTTGTTCTCGGTAACTTCGAAGGCATCGTTGAAGGTATGGAAGTTCACCGCACTGGTGAAGTTCTTTCTGTTCCGGTTGGTGACGCATTCTTGGGTCGAGTTGTTGACCCGCTGGGTAACCCAATCGATGGTCAGGGAGACATCAAGTCAGAGACTCGCCGCGCACTTGAGCTTCAGGCTCCTGGCGTTATGGCGCGTAAGTCAGTTCACGAGCCACTGCAGACAGGTATCAAGGCAATCGACGCCATGATTCCTGTTGGTCGCGGCCAGCGTCAGCTAATCATTGGTGACCGTCAGACTGGTAAGACCGCCATTGCGATCGACACCATCATCAACCAGAAGGCAAACTGGGAATCAGGTGATGTCAACAAGCAGGTTCGCTGCATCTACGTTGCGATTGGTCAAAAAGGTTCAACCATTGCTGGTGTTAAGGGAGCTCTAGAAGAGGCCGGCGCAATGGAGTACACCACAATCGTGGCTTCTCCTGCATCAGACCCAGCCGGTTTCAAGTACCTAGCTCCTTACACCGGTTCTGCAATTGGTCAGCACTGGATGTACGGCGGCAAGCACGTTCTAATCATTTTTGATGACCTTTCAAAGCAGGCCGAGGCCTACCGTGCCGTTTCACTTCTACTTCGCCGCCCACCAGGCCGCGAGGCTTACCCAGGTGACGTGTTCTACCTACACTCACGCCTTCTAGAGCGTTGTGCAAAGTTGAACGACGAGCTTGGCGGCGGTTCAATGACTGGACTTCCAATCATTGAGACCAAGGCAAACGACGTATCTGCATACATTCCAACCAACGTGATTTCAATCACCGATGGTCAGATTTTCTTGCAGTCAGACTTGTTCAACTCAAACCAGCGCCCTGCGATTGACGTAGGTATCTCAGTTTCTCGTGTTGGTGGTGCGGCTCAGGTTAAGGGTATTAAGGGTGTATCAGGAACCTTGAAGCTTGAACTTGCTCAGTACCGTGCTCTTGAGGCATTTGCAATGTTCGCATCAGACCTTGATGCAGCGTCACGTCAGCAACTTGCTCGTGGTGCGCGTCTGATGGAGCTACTAAAGCAGCCTCAGTACTCACCGTTCCCAGTTGAAGAGCAGACCGTATCTATCTGGGCTGGTACTACCGGCAAGCTAGACGAGGTTCCAGTTGAAGACGTTCTACGTTTTGAGGCTGAGTTACTTGAGCACCTGCGTCGCAACACCAAGATTCTGACCACAATTCGTGAGACCAGCAAGCTTGAGAAAGACACAACAGCTGAGCTTGAGAAAGAAGTTACAAAGTTCAAGAAGAGCTTTGCAACCAAGGGCGGAACACCGCTTCCTTCAGCTGGTTCAGTTGCTCTTGAAGAAGAAGACGTAAACCAGGAAAAAATCGTTAAGGGCAAGAAGAAGTAATTCTTCCTACCTTCATTGACAACCACCGAGATACAGAGAGCGAGGAGAGAACATGGGAGCACAACTTCGCGTCTACAGACAGAAAATTAAGTCTGCACAGACCACCAAGAAGATTACTCGCGCCATGGAGCTGATCTCCGCTTCGCGCATTAACAAGGCACAGCAGCGCGTAGCAGCATCAACCCCTTACTCGCGTGCAGTGACTCGTGCGGTTTCGGCAGTGGCAACCTTCTCTAACGTTGATCACCCGCTAACCACCGAGCCAGCTCGCATTGATCGTGCAGCGGTTGTAATTTTTACCTCTGACCGCGGTCTAGCCGGTGCGTTTTCATCAAACGTTCTAAAAGAAGCAGAGCAACTAACCAACTTGCTAAAAGAGCAGGGCAAAGAAGTTGTTTACTACCTAGTTGGCCGCAAGGCTGTTGCTTACTTTGGTTTCCGTCGTCTTGCCTTCACCCAGAGCTGGATTGGTGGTTCAGACCTTCCTCAGTTCGGCACCGCAAAAGAAATCGCTGATGCAGTTGTTGCTGCGTTCAACACCGATTACAAAGACGGTGGCGTCGACGAGATTCATTTGGTTTCAAACCGATTCATCTCGATGATTGCTCAGGTTCCTGAGGTAGTTCGCTTGCTTCCGCTTGAGATCGTTGAGGGTGTTGAATCGCCTTCTGATTCTCAGGTTTTTCCGCTTTACGAATTTGAACCAGATGTAAACAAGGTGCTTGACGCATTGCTACCTGTTTATATCGAAAGCCGTATCTACAACGCAATGTTGCAGTCTGCGGCTTCTGAGCACGCAGCTCGTCAGAAGGCCATGAAGTCGGCAACTGACAACGCAGACAAGCTCATTAAGAACTACACACGCCTGTCAAACGCTGCGCGTCAGTCAGAAATTACGCAACAGATTTCCGAAATTGTTGGTGGTGCAGACGCATTGTCTACCGCCGGTAACCAGGACTAAGAGAAAGAAAGAGAAATGGCCGAGACCAAGAACAAGGCTGGAGTAGGGCGTATTGCACGCGTTACTGGTCCAGTTGTTGACATCGAGTTCCCGCACGATGCCATCCCTGCTATCTACAACGCTCTAACCACTGAGCTAGATGTAGCAGGCGAGAAGACCACTCTTACTCTTGAGGTTGCTCAGCACCTCGGAGATGACCTAGTGCGCGCAATTGCATTGAAGCCAACCGATGGTTTGGTTCGCGGTGCAGAGGTTGCTGACACTGGTGCTCCAATCTCAGTACCTGTTGGTGATGTCACAAAGGGTCACGTTTTCAACGTGACTGGTGATGTTCTAAACGCTAAACCAGGCGAGAAGATTGAAGTTAAAGAGACTTGGTCAATTCACCGCCAGCCACCAGCTTTCGACCAGCTTGAATCAAAGACCACCATGTTCGAAACCGGTATCAAGGTTATTGACCTTCTTACCCCTTACGTTCAGGGTGGAAAGATTGGTCTTTTCGGTGGTGCCGGTGTTGGTAAGACCGTTTTGATCCAGGAAATGATTTACCGTGTGGCAGAAAACCACGACGGTGTTTCTGTATTCGCCGGTGTTGGTGAGCGTACCCGTGAAGGTAACGACCTAATCGACGAAATGACCGAGTCTGGTGTTATCGACAAGACCGCACTGGTCTTCGGCCAGATGGATGAGCCACCTGGCACGCGTCTTCGCGTTGCTCTTTCAGCGTTGACCATGGCGGAGTACTTCCGCGATGTTCAAAAGCAGGACGTACTGTTGTTCATCGACAACATCTTCCGCTTTACTCAGGCAGGTTCTGAGGTTTCGACCCTTCTAGGTCGTATGCCTTCTGCTGTGGGTTACCAGCCAAACTTGGCCGATGAGATGGGTCTTCTTCAGGAGCGCATTACATCAACCCGTGGTCACTCAATTACGTCTCTTCAGGCTATTTACGTTCCTGCCGATGACTACACAGACCCAGCCCCGGCAACTACATTTGCCCACTTGGATGCAACTACCGAGCTATCTCGCGACATCGCATCTCAGGGTCTATACCCTGCGGTGGATCCACTGACCTCAACCTCACGTATCTTGGACCCTCGCTACATCAGCAAGGAC
The DNA here is from genome assembly GCA_039805425.1 of Actinomycetota bacterium. Classification (GTDB taxonomy): domain Bacteria; phylum Actinomycetota; class Actinomycetes; order Actinomycetales; family Microbacteriaceae; genus Rhodoluna. The sequence continues at coordinate 12,554 of JBDLUH010000008.1, read as the reverse complement.
CACTACGAGACTGCAACCACAGTGAAGCGAATTCTGCAGAAGAACAAGGAACTTCAGGAAATCATTGCGATTCTTGGTGTTGAGGAGCTTTCTGAAGAAGACAAGATCACCGTTTCACGTGCTCGCCGTATTCAGCGATTCCTTTCACAGAACACCTACATGGCTACCAAGTTCACCGGTGTTGCTGGTTCAACAGTTCCGCTGAAAGACACCATCGAAGGCTTCTCTGCCATTGCTCGCGGTGACTTCGACCACGTTGGTGAGCAGGCGTTCTTCAACCTTGGTGACATCAACGATGTTCTAAAGGAATGGGACCGCATCCAGAAGGAATCAGGTAAGTAATAATGGCCACCCTTCGCGTTGAGCTAGTAGCAGCTGACCAGGCCGTATGGACTGGTGAAGCCAAGATGGTTGTTGCAAAGACCGTTGAAGGTGAAATTGGTCTGCTACCGGGTCACGAACCTATGCTTGCCATTCTTGGCAATGGAGAGGTTCGCATTACCCTTGAAGACGGAAACGTAATCAAGGCAAATGCCGAAGATGGATTCCTGTCAGTCGAGAACAATGTTGTTGCAGTTGTTGCTCGCAACGCTTCGCTGGTCTAAAAACTGATCTAAAAGTTTTCCAAAAGAAAACCTCCGAAGAAATTCGGAGGTTTTTTCTTTACCGGGTGCTACTAGGCACCCATTTAACATCACCGCCCGAACCCAAGTTTGCAGTACGTGCTAACACAAAGAGTAAATCGCTAAGGCGATTCAGATACTTTGCTGCCAATACGTTTACCCCACCAGCTTCGGTTCCTTTTTTGGCTGCCTGAACTCCATGAGTTTCGATTGCATGCCAGGTGGCGCGCTCCGCACGACGAACCACTGTGCGGGCAAGGTGCAGCCCGGCAGCAAGAGCGGTACCGCCGGGCAAAATGAAGGAATCAAGTTTGTCTAGCTTGGAGTTGTGTGAGTCAATTTGATCTTCAAGAGCTTTGATCCACGCCTCCTGAACACGAATCGGCTCGTATTCGTAGGACTCGTGAAGGGGAGTAGCCAAATCTGCACCAAGGTCAAAAAGTTCGTTCTGAATTCTGGTCACCAAAGCTACAGTCTGGGCATCAAATTCGCCCTGTGCCAAACTTAAGGCCAGACCAAGTGCCGAGTTAGCCTCATCAACATCGGCATAGGCCTCAATGCGAGAATCTGTTTTGCGAACCCTACTGAAATCACTGAGTCCGGTAATGCCTTCATCGCCCGTGCGAGTGTAAATCTTGGTTAGTTTGACCATGGCTCCAGTCTAGAAACTTATCTGCACAGAAACTAATAGGCTGTTTTTCATGCTCTTTTTGATTCCGCCTTCTGAAACCAAGGCAACCGGCGGCGGGTCAATAAATATCACACAGGCGCACCTCACCTTTGGTGGGCTCGACCCAGTGCGTGACAAGGTACTTGATGCCTACATTCAAGCAACTGGGCACTCGGAAATCAAAAGTGCACCAACTATGGCTGCTATCCACCGATACACCGGCACAATTTACGGGGCAATCCATGGGCGCGGCCTAAAGGGCACTCCAACCGCCAACAACACTTTGAACACCGATGAACTGGCGAGAGCGCGCACAATGGTTCTGATTCAGTCAGCGCTCTTTGGGGTGGTAGCCGCAACGGACTTGATTCCGAGTTACAAGATTTCTCCTAGCAAGTTGATTTGTGGCATCAATCTCAAGCGAGTTTGGCCACAGGTTCACGATGAGTTTGCCTGGGCCAGACTTGCGAAGGAACCGGTCATTGACCTGCGTTCGAAGGCCTATGCCGAATTGGCCCCGCTACCTGCAGACGCAGATGCTTACACCGTGAACGTTTTTGTTGAACGAGCAGACGGCACTCGTGAGCAACTAAATCACTTTAATAAAAAAGCAAAAGGTCAGTTGGTGCGCTCGGCGATCATCGCGGCCAAAGAGCCAAAAACAATTGCCGAGCTCAAGTCATGTGCCAAAAACGTGGGTCTCAAACTAGAAGTTAAGGGTAAAGAAATCACCCTGATTACCAAGGACGCAAACTAAATATTTTGAGTTATTTCACCATTGGTGAAATTTCAACTGGCTCTGGCAGTTCAACGATTCCATCTTCAAGGCTAAAGACAGGGGTTATCCATCCCTCTTCGCCAATCAAAATGTATCCCGGCACGATCCAGGCTCCACCTTGCTTGTCCCAAATCATCATTTGCGCAGAAGCAAATTTATTTATGGTCACGGTAATTTCACTAGGACTAGGCGCAGGTTCTGGTTCGCCAGAGGGTTCTAATGCTGGGTCGGTAGATACTTCAGGCTGCGAGTCGCCCATCATTGCATCATCGTAGGCAATCATGCTTCCATCGCCAAAGGGTTGATACTTAGCCCATACTGATTGAGCTAGTTGGCCGGAGTATCGCCAGTCACTCATTCTTGAAACAGCTGCCTTGGCCGAGATTGTGCTAAATTCTCCGCGATCGATGGCCTTTACCGAGTGTCCAGATATACTGCCAATCTCACCGTTAGAACCCCAGTTGATCGACCACTCAATTGGAGAATCCTGGTTATCAATTTTTAGCGAGGCGTAAGCGTTGGCACCCCATTCATTGCTAGTGATCTGAATATCTTTTTCCGTTACATTAAGCCCGGTTGCCTTAAAGATTTGCTGTGCAACCTTGAGCATCTCTGATGTGCTGGGCAAAAGTTCGGGCGTAGGGGCAGGGCTTTGGCAATTGATAACTTCGTTTGAGTCTTTGCCACTGTCACACACTGGCATAGGAGAAGCCCAAGCAGCAGGATTGTTGTACCACCAATTTCCAGTGCCATTGAAATAGATGCTTGCTGATGGACCGCTTCCATCTGGCGATCCGATTACGTAGGCCGGGTACTCCTTCGTGGAATATTCTGCTTCTGTTACTTGGCCAGCCAAATTCATAAGTTTTGCTACATTACCGAGAATTTGCTCGGCGCTACCAATTAGCTGAAGTTGATAAACGTGCCCTGCACCATTTTCAGTTGGCAGGCCAGCTCCAGCTACGTATTTGTAACTGAAAGGGTTGGGCATCATCATTTTGGCGTCGGCCGATTGCTCTAAGCCTGTTTTAGCCGGAGTTCCGCCCTCACCAAGGGAAATCAATGGTGTTCTTGGAGCCAGCGCACCCGCACCCAAAGGCAAAGCCACAAGTAGCGCTCCAACGATCGCCGAACGAAACACAGTTGCCAAATCAATCTTCATGATTCCAGTCTGCCTCAGTTGTGCGAACTCACTGGTAATTTCAGCAAACTCTAAGCAAGCTCTTTGCGTCTAAAGCAGCCTGGGGCGTGGTCGTTGATCATGCCAATTGATTGCATCAACGCGTGCATGGTTCTTGGCCCAACGAAGCCAAAGCCTCTTGATCGCAGTTCTTTGCTGATTGCCTCTGAAGCGGGGCTAACTGCCAACCATTCAAAGTTCTTTGTTGGGCTGGTGCGCTTATTTGCTGGGGCAGCGAACTGCCACACAATTTCGCTAATTGATTCCCCTCGCTTGGTCATCTCTAAAACAATGTTGGCGTTTTTCACTGTGCTTAGTATTTTGGCGCGATTTCTGATTATGCTCTCATCGTTCATTAGGCGCTCAACATCAGATTCCGAGAATTTGGCCACTTTCTTGATGTCAAAGTTTTTGAAAGCCTTTCTGAATCCTTCGCGACGCTTCAATATGGTGATCCATGACAGACCCGCCTGGAAACCTTCTAGGCAGATGCGTTCAAACATTGCCTGGTCGCCTTCTAGTGGCACACCCCATTCGGTGTCGTGATAGTGAATGTACAACTCATCGTTTCCCGGCCATTGGCAACGAGATAATCCATCTTCGTATTTGCGGATCATTTTCTCAAACCCTTTTTGCTTGCACGCTCAATGTCTAAAATTTGCTGCTGGGTTTCAATGCCTTCGCCGGCAAAATAACCGGTGAGTTTATTTCCTGATGCCACAACTCTGTGACAAGGAATCAGTATGGGAAGCGGATTGGAGCCCACAGCGGTACCTACTGCACGGGCCGCACCGGGGTTGCCGATTTTTTCCGCAATCTCGCTGTAGGTCATTGTCTGACCAAATTTGATGTTTGAAACCTGATTCCAGACTTGTTCTTGAAATTTGGTGCCAGCAAATTCAAAATCTAAATCCAGGCCCTGACTCACACCGCTTATGTAATCCAAGATTTTGGCCTTGGCTTCACTGAGCGCCTTGGATTTTCCGTAATTCGGAATAACCCGGTTTCCGCATGGACCCTTATTGGAAGAACCAATGATCTCTATCTGCACAATTTTTTCTGCGCGAGAAAAAACGGTGATCCAGCCAAGCGGCGACTTAAACGAAAGGTTCGCATCGAATTCAATGTTCTTCATGAGTGGAAACTATCCTGCCATGAAGTTCAAATTCGATGCGAACCTTAAGTTGTGTAGAACTACTACATTGCCTTCCAGGCGTGCTCTAGAGCACCGCGCAGAATTGCAGTCATCTCATCGAACTGGTCTGGGCCAATTGTTAGAGGTGGCGCAAGCTGCACCACCGGGTCGCCACGGTCGTCTGAGCGGCAATACAAACCTTCTTCAAACATCTTCTGAGACAGAATGCCACGCAGCAGCTTCTCTGATTCGGCATCGTTGAAGGTTTCTTTTGTGGTCTTGTCTTTCACAAGCTCAATTGCCCAGAAGTAACCAATTCCGCGAACATCACCAACAATTGGCAGGTCACGCAACGAATCTAGCGAAGCCTTGAAGGCCGCCTGGTTACGAGCCACATTGCCAACTAGGTCTTCTTCATCAAAGATGTCTAGGTTTTCTAGCGCAACCGCAGCCGATACCGGGTGGCCACCATAGGTGTAGCCGTGAGGGAAGATGGTGGTGCCGTGCTTGAATGGCTCGAATAGCTTTTCAGCAACCAACAAAGCACCGATAGGGGCATAGGCAGAGCTCATGCCCTTTGCACAAACCAACATGTCAGGTTCAAAGTCGTAAAGACCAGAAGCAAACATTGAACCGGTGCGTCCAAATCCATCGATGGTTTCGTCAGCAACGATTAGTACGTCGTACTTGTCACAGATTTCGCGAACGCGATCGAAGTAAACCTTTGGTGCGGTAAAGCAACCACCAGAGTTCTGAACTGGCTCAAAGATGAACGCAGCAACGGTGTCTGGGTCTTCGAAGAGGATCATTTCTTCAACGCGGTCTGCTGCCCACAGTGCAAACTCTTCTTCAGTTTCAAAGTCGTCTTGCGCGCGGTACCAGTTGGTGTTTGGCACACGGAATGTTGAAGGAACCAAAGGCTCGAATGCCTTCTTCATTGATGGAATACCGGTCAATGAAAGTGCACCGTGAGAAGTACCGTGATACGCAACCGCACGGGTTAGTACCTTGTGCTTCAAAGGCTTGCCCATTAGCTTGAAGTACTGCTTTGCTAGCTTCCAAGCTGTTTCGTTTGCCTCACCACCACCGGTGGTAAAGAACACGCGAGACAAGTTCTTTGGTGCGTATGAAAGTAGGCGCTCTGAAAGTTCAATGCCCGGCTTGTGCGCGTGTGACCAAAGCGGGAAGTAGTCCAACTCTTTCATCTGCTTGGCAGCAGCTTCTGCCAAACGTTCGCGACCGTGACCAACATTTACCGAGAACAGGCTTGAAATACCATCAAAGTACTTCTTGCCGTTTTGATCCCAGAAGTGGTGACCACTTGCCTTGGTGATGATTGGAATTTCACCTTTGGCGGTGTAGTAAGGGCTGTGGCGGGTGAAGTGCAAAAACATGTTGTCTTTTGCAGCCTGCTGCAGCATCTTTGGGGTTGCTTCTTTTCCTGCCTTGCGAGCATCAAGAAGCGGGGTGGCGCGGTCTGCTTTCGCTGCGGCCGGTTTTTTTACCGGAGCCTTGATCAGAGATTTGATTCCCTTCACAAGCTTTCCTGCTGTGCTTGCCGTGGTTGCCATGAAATATCACTCTTTACTGTTTTGTTTGCGGGGGAATCATCTGGTTCCCCAGTTGTAAACCTGCTTCGCTACCTTCAAATACACGAACGATTCGGTAGAGGTAACTCCGGGCAGAGTCCGGATTCTTGAATTCAGCAGTGCAATAAGTTCTTCATCGTTCTCACACACCACCTCAGCCAAAATGTCGAAGCTGCCAGCGGTTAGAACTACATAGTCCACCTCTGGCATCGCAGTTAGTTTCTCTGCGAGTTCACGAGTGTCTCCGCCGCATCGAACACCAATCATGGCCTGGCGGGTAAAGCCAAGCTGAGATGGGTCTGTTACGGCAACCACCTGCATCACGCCGGAGTCGGTAAGTTTCTGAACGCGTTGACGAACAGCAGCCTCGCTGAGGCCAACTTTCTTACCTACTTCGGCGTATGAGCGACGACCGTCGAGTTGCAACTGCTCGATGATCGATTTCGATACATCGTCCAATTGGCTCGATTTGGTACGTAACACTCGTGACATGTGATGATTTTGACAGTGAAAAGGCCTTTTAGCAAACGAATCCGCACCTGATTCGCCCTTTTGCCACTGATTCGATAGCAAATTGTGATAATTGCCTACGGAATCGTGATATTTACCCAGAAAAAACCTGATTAGAATCGCAATATGCGCGAACTAAAGAATTTCATCAATGGTGAATATGTGGCCTCTAAGTCAGGCGAAACAAGTGAAGTAATCAACCCGGCAAACGGCAAAGCCTATGCCACAGCCCCTATTTCATCGGCTGCCGATGTTGATGCTGCTTATCAGGCTGCACAAAAGGGATTCGAAGAGTGGAGTAACTTCACCCCCGGCGAGCGCCAGCTGGCCCTGTTCCGAATCGCCGATGCGCTCGAGGCTCGTGCTGAGGAAGCTGCCGATGTTGAATCAGAGAACACCGGAAAGCCGCGCAGCACTTTGGTCGAATACGAAATGGCGCCATCGGTTGATCAGATTCGTTTCTTTGCAGGCGCTGCCAGAAATCTAGAGGGCAAAGCAACAGCCGAGTACGCCCGTGACCACACCTCTTCTATCCGCCGCGAGCCTATCGGTGTTATTGGTCAGGTGACTCCTTGGAACTACCCGCTTAACATGGCGGTCTGGAAGTTCGCGCCGGCTATTGCCGCCGGTAACACCGTAGTCATCAAGCCATCAGACACCACGCCTGCATCTACTTTGCTGCTAGCTGAGATTGCAGCGGAGTTCTTGCCAAAAGGTGTTTTCAACGTCGTTGCCGGAAACCGCGACACCGGCCGAGCCATGATTGAGAATGAAATTCCGCAAATGGTTTCCATCACGGGTTCTGTTCGTGCCGGTATGGAGGTTGCTAAATCAGCCGCCACCGATTTAAAGCGCGTGCACCTAGAGCTTGGTGGCAAGGCGCCAGTAATAGTTTTCCAAGATGCTGATTTGCAAAAGGCTGCTGCACAAATTGCGATTGCCGGTTTCTTCAACGCCGGTCAAGACTGCACTGCGGCAACTCGCATTTTGGTACACGAATCCGTTCATGACGAATTCTTGGCGCTATTGGTTGCTGAGGTAAAGGCAAATGCAGTTACCGGAGACCCAAAGCGCGATGACATTCTTTACGGCCCGGTAAATAATGCCAACCAGCTTGAGCGAGTCCAGGGCTTCATTGACCGCCTGCCAAACCACGCCAACCTAGAAACCGGTGGTGTGCGAATTGGTACCGAGGGCTACTATCTTGAGGCCGCAGTGCTATCTGGTTTGAAGCAAAACGATGAGCACATTCAGAGTGAGATCTTTGGCCCGGTAGTCACGGTACAAAAGTTCAGCAACGATGATGAAGCAATGCGCTGGGCCAACGATGTGAAGTACGGCTTGGCCTCATCAGTGTGGACTCAAAACCACACTCGTGCCATGCGTTTCTCAAAGGGTCTGAACTTTGGCTGTGTCTGGATCAACACTCACATTCCACTCGCTGCAGAGATGCCTCACGGTGGTTTCCGTCACTCTGGCTACGGCAAGGACCTGTCTGCCTATGGCTTCGAGGACTACACACGCATCAAGCACGTGATGAGCTACATCGGGGACTAATCCACAGATTCACCTGAGTTGGGCTTGAGGCATTTGCCTTAGGCCCAAACTCTTTTAATGCAATTAGCTTGGATGCTTCCATCGGTGCTTTTTGGCATGTATCTGGGGGTTTCAACGGGTGCCTGGCACATGCTGGTGATGAGCTTGGGCAGTTCACTTATTTGGATAATTGCCAAAAGGTTCAACGAAAGCCGCGAAATAGACCTAACAGAGCCGGTAACTTTTGACGGTCCAGAAGTATGGATAGGGGACTACCAGCTTCCTAAGCGCGAAATATTTTGGAAAAAAAGGTGGCATCAAGTTGTCTACAGCGCGTATAAGGCTCAAGGCAATCAACCCGTCTTCCAAATAGATTTGGCACTGGAATCTCAAGTTGGCCATGCACTCATTATTGGTGCCACCGGTTCCGGAAAAAGCGAGCTGCTGAAGTTATTACTGTCTCAGCTGCTGCAAAAGGCACCAGATAGCGAGTTCGTCCTGATTGATTTCAAGGGTGGAGCCACCTTTGGTCGACTTGTTGGCTTGGCTCAGGTCAAATCACTAACCACAGACATAGATGGCCACGATCCGCAGGTGTTTTGGCAAACAATTCAAGCACTGGTCAGCCAGCGCGAATCAATTTTGGCTACCAGCGGGGTATCCCGCATTGAAGATCTGGCCATAGCAGGGGTGCCAATGCCCAGGTGTTACATATTTGTTGATGAATTAGTTACCGCGCTCGCCGAAGCTGCGTTGGCTAGCACCGCTTTGAATTCAATCGCTGCCAGGGGAAGGTCACTTGGAGTGCACCTTGTGGCCGCCACGCAATCCTCCCAGGGCGTGCCAAGGGTAATGCTCACAAACCTCAGAGCAAGAATCGTCCTCGGCGATGCTGATCCAATTGAACTGGCCCAGTTGAATGTGAAGCGCCCGGCCGGGTCGGAAATCTGTCCTTCGGGCTGGGCATCCGGCATCCTGCAAAAACCGGGTGAGTTAAGTTCACATTTCAATTTCCCTCTGGGGGCAAGTTTTGGTTTCTAGAAGGAATTTTTGTGGCAGGATTTCAGTAGATGCGCGAACCTAGCGCGTTTGGTTATGTTGGTTGGGCCAAATAAGGCCCCTCTATCTAAGGAGCACGGGCAATGAATAAGCCACTTCCAGAAGACCCAATGATGCGCGATCTAGTAAAAATGGCTCGCCGTCACCAAATGACAAGACGCGCAGCCCTTGCAGGTGCAGGTGCCACAGCGGCAACACTTGCACTCGCTGCATGTGCTCCTGGTGGAACAACAGGTGAAGCGCTAACCGCAGCAACAGATCTTTCAGATTCAGAGAAAACTCTGATTTGGCACAACTGGTCTCTTTACATGGATGAAGATGACAACGGCAAGTACCCAACTCTTGAGAAGTTCTCAGAGCAGACTGGTATTGCAGTCGAATACAAAATTGAAATCGATGACAACGATTCATACTTCAGCAAGGTGCAGAAGCAGCTTGCAAAAGGTCAAGACATCGGTGCAGATGTTGCCTGTCCAACCGAATGGATGGCCTCACGCTGGGTAACACTTGGTTACACGCAGCAGTTTGATCTAGCAAACATCCCAAACTCAAAGAACATGGCCGCTGCATACGCGAACCCTGCGTATGACCCAGACCGTTCTCACGCGATTCCTTACCAGGGAATTCTTGCCGGCATTACCTATAACAAGGTTGAGTACAAGAAGGCAACCGGCAAAGACGCACCAACCTCACTTGAGGACCTATGGGACCCAGCACTAAAGGGCCGCGTAGGTGTGCTTTCTGAAATGCGCGACACTATTGGTCTAATTCTTTTGGCTAACGGCATAGACATCACCAGTGACTCATCACTAACCGAAGATGAATTCATGAATGCAATTGACTTCTTTGCAGGAAAGGTTGCCGACGGGCAGATTGCTCGCATCAAGGGAAACAGTTATTCAGAAGATCTAGAAAACGGTGACACCATTGCCGCGATTGCATGGTCTGGCGACACCGTTCAGCTAAACCTATCTGCTGAGTCAGAGAAGTACGGCTTCTTCATTCCTGAATCAGGAACCACTATTTCGGCTGACTGTTTTGTTACTCCGATGGGTGCAACACATAAGCGCAACGTTGAAGAGCTAATCAACTACTACTACGACCCAAAGGTCGCAGCAGAGTTGGCAGCATGGGTTAACTATGTGACACCAGTTGTTGGCGCCCAAGAAGAGGCAATGAAGATTGACCCAGCCTTGGCAGAAAACCAGTTGATCTTCCCTTCAGAAGAATTCATGAAGAACGCTCACGGTTTCCGCTCGCTAACCGGTGAAGAGTCAGTTCTATTCTCGAAGGCGTTCCAAGACGTCATGCTAGGCGCCTAGTCAGTTGGCAACTGAATTTGTTGCCCGCGGCGCGGATTTAGAACTAGTTGGCATTCGTAAAGAGTTTCCTGGCTTCACCGCAATTGAAGATCTAGACCTACATATTCCTGCAGGTGAGTTCTTTGCTCTGCTAGGGCCATCGGGTTGTGGAAAAACCACAACCCTAAGATTGGTAGCTGGACTTGACGAACCTACCAAGGGAAAAATCCTTATTGGCGGCAAAGACATCACCGCCACCAAGGCATACCAGCGGCCGGTAAACACTGTTTTCCAAAGCTATGCACTTTTCCCACACATGTCTGTGCTTGAGAACGTTGCCTTTGGTTTGAAGCAGCGCAAAATCGAAGACCCAATGTCAAAGGCTCAGGCATCTCTTGATTTGGTTGAGTTGGGGCATCTTGCGCTTCGTCGCCCAGCACAGCTCTCAGGTGGCCAGCAGCAACGTGTGGCCCTGGCTCGCGCGCTGGTTAATCGCCCGTCACTCTTATTGCTTGATGAGCCCCTGGGTGCGCTTGATCTAAAGCTTCGCCGTCAAATGCAGATTGAGCTGAAGGCCATTCAAATGGAAGTTGGCCTTACCTTCTTGCACGTAACCCACGATCAAGAAGAAGCTATGGATATGGCCGACACCGTGGCCGTGATGAACAAAGGTCGCATCGAACAGATGGGATCGCCAGAAAAACTTTACGATCGCCCAAAGACTGTTTTTGTTTCTAAGTTCCTTGGTCAATCAAATCTTTTCGTTGGCAAGGTTGAAGAGGAGAATGCTTCATCAATCAGCATCAATGTTGCCGGCAATAAAATCACTGTTCCTAAAGACCGAGCTGAAAAGCACAAAGGCACAATCGCTGTTGGTGTTCGCCCCGAAAAAGCTTTCTTCCACGAAGAGAAGCCAAAGCTGGGTGCCGGGCACAACCTAATCGGCCCTGGTGAAATTATCGACATTCGCTTCACCGGTGTTAGCAACCAGTATCTGATTGAAATTCCTAATGTTGGAAACGTCACGGTCTTTGCTCAGAACATCGGCAAGAGCCCAGTAACTGAACTTGGTGCAAAAGTGTGGGTCAGCTGGAAGGTTGAGCACGCATTTGGATTGTCAGATCTACCTACCAATGTGGGCACTGAGACTATTACTCAGTCCATCACGGTTCAGTAGAGGCATTCAAATGGCATTCGCAGCGTTTAGTCATGGCGGCGGAGGCGGCAAGAAAGTTGCTGCCCCGGTAAGTAAGGGCAGCGGTAAGGTAGCGCTTTTGCTTCTCTTGCCAGGACTCATGTACCTCGCAGTATTTTTCATTGCTCCGCTGTTCTCACTGATTGCCACATCGTTGCAGACCATGGATATCTCAAGCGGATTCCCGATTTACAACTATGGTTTTGAAGTCTCTAACTATGTAAATGTGGTTAGCCAATACGGCCCACAGATTTTCCGTTCGTTCTTTTATGCTTTGATTGCCACCATTTCCGCTCTAGTAATCAGCTACCCGCTTGCATACTTCATTGGGGTGAAGGCCCGTCGCTGGCCACTTTTGCAGGGGCTCATGCTGACCTTGGTAATTGCTCCGTTCTTCATTTCGTTTTTGCTTCGCACTTTTGCCTGGAAGCAGATTTTCTCAAATGAGTCTTGGATTGTCACAGGCCTCCAGTCGATCGGTTTCTTGCAGCCGGACCAGTACCTTGTTGGCACTCCATTCATGGTGATCTTTGGCTTGACCTACAACTTCATTCCGTTCATGACATTGCCGCTTTACACAACACTTGAGCGCCTTGACATTCGCTACCTAGAAGCAGGCGCTGACCTTTATGCAAGCCCTCGCAGAACTTTCATGAAGGTGACCTTGCCGCTCTCAATGCCTGGAATCGTTTCCGGAACTTTGCTTACCTTCATTCCAATTGCAGGTGACTATGTGAACGCCAGTGGTCTTTTCCTCGGTAGTACAGAGACATCAATGCTTGGAAACGTGGTTGAGTCAAAATTCCTAAAGAGTTACGAGTACCCAACGGCTTCTGCGCTTTCAGTAATTTTGATGGGTGCAATTTTGTTCTTAGTCACGATGTACGTTCGCAAGAGTGGAACGGATGACTTGCTATGAGAAAGTTCTCTTTCGGTAAGTACGCACTTCCTGTCTACGCCGTACTGGCATTTGTTTAC